>JAEUOY010000060.1 GCA_016790515.1 Burkholderiaceae bacterium
GCGGCCTTGATCACCGGCATCAGCACCGGGGTCATGATCAGGATCGTCGGCGTCATGTCCATCGCGGTGCCCACCGCCATCACCAGCACCATGATGGCCAGCAGCAGCAGCGTCTTGTTGTCCATCAGCGGCTCGAGCAGCGCGATCATCTTGCTCGGGATGTCGGCCACCGTGATCAGCCAGGCGCTGACCATCGCGGCGGCGACCAGGAACATGATCACCGCGGTGGTCTTGGCCGCGCTGACGAAGACCTCGGGCAGCCTCGACCACTTCAGCTCGCGGTAGACGAACATCGACACCGCCAGCGCATAGACCGCCGCGACGACCGCGGCCTCGGTCGGCGTGAACACGCCCATCTTCAGGCCGACGACGACGATGATCGGCAGGCCCATGGCCCAGGTCGAGTCCTTCAGCGCCTTCAGCCGGTCGGCGGTGCTGGCCTTGGGCGGCGGCGTGATGCGCTCGCGCTTGGCGACGAAGTACCAGGCCACCGCGATCGACACCGCCATCAGCAGCCCCGGCACGATGCCGGCCAGGAACAGCTTGCCGATCGAGACGTTGGCGGCGACGCCGAAGATCACGAAGCCGATCGACGGCGGGATGATCGGCGCGATGATGCCGGCCGAGGCGATCAGGCCGCCGGCGCTGGCCTTGTCGTGGCCGGCACGCACCATCATCGGCAGCAGCAGCGAGGCCAGCGCCGCGGTGTCGGCCACCGCCGATCCCGACAGCGCCGCCAGCATGCAGGCCGCGACGATCGCGACGAAGCCGAGCCCGCCGCGGTAGTGGCCGACCAGGGTCAGCGCCAGGTTGACGATGCGCCGGCTCAGGCCGCCGACGTTCATGATCTCGCCGGCCAGCATGAAGAAGGGCACCGCCAGCAGCGGGAAGCTGTCGGCGCCGTTGACCACGTTCTGCGCCAGGATCTGGGCGTCGAACATGTCCAGGTGGACCATCAGCGCGACGCCCGACAGCAGCAGCGAATAGGCGATGGGCACGCCGATGGCCATCGCGGCCAGCAGCGAACCGAGGAAGATGAAAACGGTCATGGGCTTGCTCCTCGGGTCACTTGGTCTTGTAGGTGCCGCTGCGGTCGAGGTGCAGCTCCTCGACCTGGGCCAGGTCCTCGGATTCCTGCACCATCACCAGTTCGTCGTCGCGCATCTGGCCGCTGACGGCGCGCCACATCTCGCGCAGCAGCAGCACACCGGCCGAGACCGCGAAGACCACGCCCGAGGCGTAGAAGATCGCCACCGACAGGCCCGAGACCGGGGCCTCGACGTCCCAGTTGATCCGGGCCTGCGTCAGGCTGCCGGAGAACAGCAGCCAGGTCGCATACAGCATCAGCGCCTGCGCCAGCACCAGGCAGACCTTCTTGCCGGCCGGGCCCAGGCGCGCGACCAGCATGTCGGTGCCCAGGTGGCCATGCTCCTTCAGCGCGACGATCGCGCCGAGGAAGGTCATCCAGACGAACAGCCAGCGCGACAGTTCCTCGGACACCGTGATGCCCGAGTTGGCCGCGTAGCGCAGCACCACGTTGCCGAACACCAGCAGCACCATCGCGGCGAGCATCAGCGCGATCAGCCACTCGAGCGCCTTGCAGTAACGGTCGATCAGGGTCGTCATGGGGTCTCCTGCTGCAGTGCGCCGCCGTCGACGGCCGGCGCTTCGGACCGCCGGCTCCAGAGCCGGCCGGCGTGATCGAAATTTTGTACGAACTAGTTAGTTTTTAGATCTAGGGTATTCCCTGATCATCGTCGCGGGCCGCGCAGGCTGGCAGCGCGAGCCGGCCTTCCTACTTCGCGCCACGCAGTCTGGCGACCTCGGCGTTCATCTCGGCCACCAGCGGCGCGCCGACGATCTGGGTGTACCTGGCGACCACCGGCCTGGCCTTCTCGGCCATCTTCGCCAGTTCGGCGGGCGGCAGCGCGTTGATCGTCATCGTCTTCTTCAGCTCCTCGAGGCCCTGGGCGTTGCGCTCCTGGCTGAGCTTGCGCTGGAAGTCGCGCGCCTCGTCGGCCGCTTCCTGCACCGCCTTCTGCTCGGCGGGCGACAGGCTGTCCCAGGCCTTCCTGCCGATCAGGATCGACTGCGGGCTGTACATGTGGTTGGTGATCGTCAGGTACTTCTGCACCTCGTAGAGCTTGGCGTTGACGACGTTGGTGACCGGCTGGGTGCCGCCGTCGATCGCCTTCTGTTCCAGCGCGCTGTACAGCTCGGGGTACGGCAGCGGTGTCGGGTTGGCGCCCATCGCCTTCATGAAGTCGGTGTAGATCGGCGTCTCGATCACGCGGATCTTCATGCCGGCCAGGTCGTCGGCCTTGGTGATCTGCTTCTTGCCGGTGTGGAACTGGCGCCAGCCCTGCTCCCAGTACGACAGCCCGACCACGCCCTTGGGCGTCAGCAGGCCGTGCAGCTTCTTGCCGAAGGCGCCGTCGAGCACCGCATAGGCCTCCTTCTCGTTGTCGAAGACGAAGGGGAAGTCGAGGATGCCCATCTCGCGCACGACGCCGGCGAGCAGGCTGGAGTTCATCACGCACAGCTCGACGGTGCCGCCCTGCATCGCCGAGACCACCGCGACGTCCTTGCCCAGGGTGCCGCCGCCGTAGACCTTGACGGCGAGCTTGCCGCCGGTCTTGGCCTTGACCAGGTCGGCGAACTTGACCGAGGCGTCGTAGGTCGCCGTGCCGGCGGTGGTCTGGGTCGCCAGTTTGAGCGTGCGCTGCTGGGCCCGGGCGCCGCCGGCCAGCAGGCCGGAGGCGATCGCGATGGCGGCCAGCTTGAACGTGAACGAATGGGTCATGCTTGTCTCGCTAGGGGTGGGGTTGGGGGGATGGAATGGCTCAGCGCCGTTGCAGCAGCGCGCGGACCGCGGCGAGGTCGTCGCGCACCGCGGCGGCCAGGCCGGTCAGGCCGAAGAAATCGAGGTAGGCCGGCACCTGCTGCACCAGCATCTCGAAACCGGGGTGCGCCAAGAGGCCGCGCGCGGTGCACTCGCGCAGCAGCGGGGTCGGGGCGGGCTTCATCAGGATGTCGACGACGCGGGCCCCGGCGTCGACGCGGGCGACGTCGAACGGCAGCGGGTCGTGCTCGTCCAGCCCCAGCGGCGTGCAGTTGACGACCAGGTCGAACCCGGCCGGGTCGGCGCTCGCCGGCAGCGCGATGGCCGCCGCGCCGGGGCGGGCGAGCTGGCCGGCGACCTCGGCGGCGCGCCCCGGAGCGGCGTCGAACAGCGCCAGTGCGCCGACCCCGGCGTCGACCAGCGCGGCAGCGATCGCGACGCCGGCGCCGCCGGTGCCGACCAGCAGCACGCGGCGGCCGCGTGGCGCAAAGCCCTGCTGGCGCAGCGCGGCGACGAAGCCCAGGCCGTCGAACAGGCCGCCGGACAGCGTGCCGTCGGCCTCGCGGCGCAGCGCGTTGACGGCCCGGGCGGCGCGTCCGGCGGCGTCGCAGCGGTCGAGCAGCGCGACCGCCGCGGTCTTGTGCGGGATCGTCAGCCACAGCCCGTCGATGTTGCGTGCCGCCAGCACGTGGCGCGCGAAACCGGCGAAGTCGGCGGCCGCGACATGCGCCGGCACCAGCACCGCGTCGACCGCATGGCGCTGGAACAAGGCGTTGAAGACTGCCGGTGCCTGAACCTGGGCCACCGGATCGGCGACCACCATGAACACCCGCGTACGACCTGAAATCTGCATCGTCCGAACCTCGAGCGCCGGGCCGGCGCGATGGGCGCAACGATAGGTTCGGGGACCGGCTGCCACAAGAACGCCCCGACAGCGAACGTCCGATAATCGGACGCTGCCGTTCGTTGATCGGATGAAATCATGGTTACCACTCAGGCCTTGGCAATCGCACCCGAAGACCTGGTCGTCGGCCTCGGCCGCGGCCTGCAGGTGATCGAATCGTTCGGCGACGAGCATCCGCGCCAGACGGTGGCCGAGGCCAGCCAGCGCACCGGGATCCCGCGCAGCGCGGCGCGCCGCCACCTGCTGAGCCTGTGCCACTTCGGCTACGCGCAGACCGACGGCAAGCTGTTCTGGCTGACGCCGCGGGTGCTGCGGCTGGGCCAGAGCTACCTCGGCGCGGCGCGCTTGCCCCGGCTGGTGCAGCCCTTCATCCAGCGGCTGTCGATGGCCACCGGCGAGACGGTCAACGTCAGCGTGCTCGACGGCGACGAGGTGGTCTACGTCGCGCGCAGCAACAGCCCGCGGCTGGTGTCGATCGGCTTCCACGCCGGCGGGCGCGCCCCGGCGCATGTGGTCGCGCCGGGCGTGGTGCTGCTGGCCAGCCTGGACGACGCCGCGCTCGACGCCTGGATCGCCGGTCACGAATTCGCCGCGTTCACGTCGCGCACGGTGATCGACCCGGCGCAGTTCGCCACCGCGGTGCGCGCCGCGCGCAGCCAGGACCACTGGATCGCCGAGCAGCAGCTCGACGGCGGGCTCAACGGCGTCGCGATGGCGCTGAAGGACCGCCGCGGCGCGATCCTCGCGGCGATCGGCATGACAGTGCCGGCCTCGACCTGGCCGCGCGAGGCGATCGAGGCGCGGCTGCTGCCGGCGCTGACCGACACCGCCCAGGTGCTGCGCGGCGTGCTGTGACCGCTACTTGCGCACGAAGCGCACGACCATCTCGACGATGCTGTCGCGCCGCGCGGCCAGGGCCGCCGGCGAATCGAGGTCGCGCTGGAAGATCAGCGAGAAGGTGTGGCGGTTGGCCACGTTGAACACCGACAGCGCGCTGATCGACATGTGCAGGTCCACCGGGTCCAGCCCGGCACGGAACAGGCCCTCGCGCACACCCCGCTCGTAGACCTCGCGCAGGCCCTGGATGGCCGGCACGTTCAGCTCGTGGATCGAGCGGCTCTGCGCCAGGTATTCGCCGCGGTGGATGTTCTCGGTCATCACCAGGCGGATGAACTCGGGGTGCGCCAGCTGGTAGTCCACCGTGAAGCCGACCAGCGCGCGCAGCGCCGCCTCGGGCGCCAGGCCGGCCAGCTGCAGGCCGCTCTCGATCTGGCGCATGCGCCGGTAGGCCTCCTCGAGCACCGCGATGTACAGGCCCTCCTTGCTGCCGAAGTAGTAGTAGATCATCCGCTTGCTGGTGCGCGTGGCGGCGGCGATCTCGTCGATGCGCGCGCCGGCCAGCCCCTTGTCGGCGAACTCCTGCATCGCCACTTCGAGGATGTCGGCCATCGTCCGCTCGGGGTCGTTGGTGCGCGGCGCTGCCGGCTCGGCGGCGTCGGCCACCGCCGCGGCCTTGGGCGGCCGGCCCCGCGGGCGTTTCGGCGGCGGGTTTTGTACTGTCTGGTTCATTTGTCGGCTAGCTTAGCAGGCCGGCGCCGCGGCGCGCGTTGCGCCGGCTCAACGCTGCTCCTGCCGCCGCAGCCAGTCGACCACCGCGCGCAGCACCTCGTCGTCGTGGCCGCGGTAGTCGTGCCTGGCGCCGGGGATCGGCACTTGGCTCAGCCGCGCGCCGAGGAAGCCGCGCCTGGCGGCGGCGAACTGCGCGTCGAAGTCGTCCTCGGCGTAGACGTCGAGCAGCGGCAGGTCGATCTTGCGCAGGCTCAGGTTGGTGTTCAGCGGCTCGGGCCCGCCGGCGACCAGCCCGACGCCGATGTAGCCGACCACCACCCCCGGCTGCGGGTGCTCGGCGAGGAAGGCCGTCGTCATCCGTCCGCCCATGCTGTAGCCCATCAGGTAGATGCGCCTGACGCCGTGCGCCTCGCGCAGCCAGTCGATCGCCTGCTGGATCCGCGCGAAGGCGTCGGGGAAGGTCGCCACATAGGCCAGTCCGCGCTGCCACGACCGTGCCGCCGCGCCGGGCAGCACCGGCATCTGCAGCGACAGCGTGTGCCAGCCGAGTTCGCGGTGCAGGCCGCGGCGCAGCGGCGCGACGACCTGCGAGTCCGGGCCCAGCCCCTGGCCATGGGCCAGGATCACCGCGACCGTGGCGCCGGGCGCTTCGAGGAACAGCCCCTGCGGCATCGCGGTCGCGCCCGCCGGCAGACCCCAGGTGATGCCGGCGATGGCGATTCCGGCGGCCAGCCAGCGACGACGCGTTGGCATCGAATCATCTCCCCGGGCTCGGCAACCCGGCCTGCCGCACTGTACGCCCGGGCCGCGCCGGCTTAAGACGCCGATAAGACGGCGCGCCGACGATGGCGGCCAAGGAGTTGCGATGAACCCGCGTTACCAAAACATCTACCGATTCCCTTCCGTCGCGACGCGCCTGCGCGCCGGCCTCGCCCTGCTGTCGCTGGCCGCCTTGCCGGCGCTCGCGGCAACCCCCGCCGAATTGCTGGCGGGCTACAGCGCGCAGGCCGGCGCCGCGGCCAGCGCCGACCGCGGACAGGCCTTATTCACCAGCACCCATGGCAAGGACTGGTCCTGTGCGACCTGCCATGGCGCGCAGCCGACCCGGACCGGCAAGCATGCGGCCACCGCCAAGGCGATCGGCCCGCTCGCGCCGGCCGTCAACCCCGAGCGCTTCACCGACCCGGCCAAGGTCGAGAAGTGGTTCCGCCGCAACTGCCAGGACGTCGCCGCGCGCGAATGCAGCGCCGCCGAGAAAGCCGACCTGATGGCCTGGCTGCTGACGCTCAGACCCTGACCCTTCGAGGACGCTGCCGTGCCCGCCTTCCCGACCACCCGCTGCCGGCCCCTGCCCTGGGCGCTGGGCCTGCTGCTGACCTTGCCCGCGGCCTTCGGCGCGCGCGCCGACCCGCTGGCGGTGCCGACCCTGCCGGCCTACCAGCAGGAATGTGCCGCCTGCCACCTGGCCTATCCGCCGGGGCTGCTGCCCGCGGCCTCGTGGCAGCGGCTGATGGCCGGCCTGCCGCACCACTTCGGCAGCGATGCCTCGCTCGACGCCGCGACGCAGCAATCGCTGTCGGCCTGGCTGACCGCCAACGCCGGCAGCTACAAGAAGGTGGCGCGCGATCCGGCACCGCCGCCCGAGGACCGCATCAGCAAGGCGCCCTGGTTCGTTCGCGAGCACCGCGAGGTCAGTGCCGCCACCTGGCGGCGCAAGTCCATCGGCAGCGCGTCGAACTGCGCCGCCTGCCACGGCGGCGCGGCCCAAGGCCGCTTCAGCGAGCACGATCTGCGCATCCCGCAGTGACGGCCCGCGCCTGCAACCATCACCCCCCTCGAGGTTCACGATGACCGACACGACGATCTTTCCCTCCGAGACCCGCGCCGCTGCGCCCGCGGCCCCGACCATCCTGGTCTGGGACCTGCCGGTACGCGTCTTTCACGGGCTGATCGCGCTGAGCTTCGCCGGCGCCTGGATCACCGCCGAGAGCGAGCGCTGGCGCCTGCTGCACGTGACGCTGGGCTACACGATGGGCGGCCTGCTGCTGTTCCGCGTCGCCTGGGGCCTGATCGGCACCCGGCACGCACGCTTCGGCGACTTCGTGCGCGGACCACGCGCGGTCGCCCGCTACCTGGGCGCGCTGCTGAGCGGCCGGCCCGAGCACCATGTCGGCCACAACCCGGCCGGGGCGCTGGCGATCGTCGCGATGATGGCGCTGGGCGCGCTGATCGTCGCCAGCGGCTGGGCGACCTACAACGACCTCGGCGGCGACTGGCTCGAAGACCTGCATGAGGCCGCCGCGTCGGTGATGCTTGCGCTGGTCGGCGTGCACATCGCCGGCGTGCTGCTGTCGAGCTGGCTGCATCACGAGAACCTGGCGGCGGCCATGGTCACCGGCCGCAAGCCCGGCCCGCCCGACCAGGCGATCCGCAGCGCCTGGCGCAGCGTGGCCGCGCTGATGCTGGTGGCGGTGATCGGTTTCTGGGCCTGGCAGTGGCAGGCCGCGCCGGCCCCGGGCGCCGGCGTTCGGGCCGCCCAGGTCCACCAGGTCCACGACCGCGACCACGACGACTGAGCACCTACCATCGCCGCCATGCGCATCCTGCTCGCCGAAGACGACCCGCTGCTCGGTGACGGCCTGCGCGCCGGGCTGCGCCAGGCCGGATTCCAGGTCGACTGGGTGCGCGACGGGCCGGCGGCCGAGCGCGAGCTGCGCGGCCAGCCCTATGCCGCCGCGGTGCTCGACCTCGGACTGCCGGGGCTCGACGGCATGGACGTGCTGGCCCAGGTGCGCCGCGCCGGCGTCACGCTGCCGGTGCTGGTGCTGACCGCCCGCGACGCGGTGCCCGACCGCATCCGCGGGCTCGACAGCGGCGCCGACGACTACGTGATCAAGCCGGTCGACCTCGACGAACTGGCCGCCCGGCTGCGTGCGCTGGTGCGCCGCGCCCACGGCCAGCCGCAGGAGCGGCTGCAGGTGCAGGACGTGCAACTCGACCCGGCCGGCCGCACCGTGCAGCGCAACGGCCAGCCGGTGGCGCTGTCGACCCGCGAATTCGACCTGCTGCAGGCGCTGATGCTCGCCGCCGGCCGCGTGCTGTCGCGCGAGCAGCTGGAGCAGCAGCTCTACCCCTGGGGCCAGGAGGTCGACAGCAATGCGGTCGAGGTGCACATCCACCACCTGCGGCGCAAGCTGGGGCCGCAGCTGATCCAGACGGTGCGCGGCGTCGGCTACCTGTGCCCGCGCACGGCGGCCGGCGGCTGATGGGCGGGCTGCCGCGCTCGCTGCAGGGCCGGCTGCTGGCCGGCCTGATCGCTGCGGTGGTGCTGGTCTGGCTGGCCACCGCGATGACCACCTGGGTCGACGTGCGCGACGAACTCGACGAGCTGCTCGACGGCCACCTGGCCCAGGCCGCCGCGCTGCTGGTGGTGCAGCAGGCGCGCGAGTTCGAGGACGACGATCACCCGCTCGACGCGCCCCAGCTGCACCGCTACGCGCCGCAGGTCGCGTTCCAGGTGTTCCACGAGGGCCGGCTGGCGATGCGATCGGCCAACGCGCCGGTCGCTCCGATGGTTGCGCTGGAGGCCACCCGCGCGGCCAGGCCATCGCACGACGACGAGGACGAGCACCGCAGCCGCCGCCAGCGCAAGGACGAGGCCAGGGACCGCCGCACCGCCGGCTTCGACCTCGGCTATCACAAGGTGCAGATCGCCGGCACCGGCTGGCGCGTCTTCGTCGCCCAGGGCGCCGAGCGCGACGTACGGGTGCTGGTCGGTGAACGGCAGGCCTCGCGCGACGACATCCTGTGGGCCGTGCTGCGCGGCACGCTGTGGCCGATGGCACTCGCGCTGCCGCTGCTGGCGCTGGGGATCTGGGCGGTGGTGCGGCTGGGCACGGCGCCGCTGCGCAGCCTGGGCCAGACACTGGCGGCGCGCGATCCGCAGGCGCTGGCGCCGGTCGAGGTCGCCGATGCCCCGGCCGAGATGCAGCCGATGCTGGCCGCGCTGAACCGGCTGTTCGAACGCATCACCGCGATGGTCGAGGCCGAGCGCCGCTTCACCGCCGATGCGGCGCACGAGCTGCGCACGCCGATCGCCGCGATCCGCGCCCAGGCGCAGGTCGCGCTGGCCGAAGCCGACGCCGGGGCCCGCGCCCATGCGCTGCGCGCTACGCTGGCCGGCTGCGACCGCGCCACCCGGCTGGTCGAGCAGATGCTGACGCTGTCGCGGCTGGAAGCCGGCGCCGCACCGGCGCTGGCTGCGGTGGACCTGGCCGCGGTGGCGCGGCGCGTCGCCGCCGAACTGGCGCCGCGGGCGATCGAACGGGGCCAGACGCTGAGCCTGGAGGCCGACACGCCGCAGCCGGTGCGCGGCGACGAGACGCTGCTGGCGGTGCTGCTGCGCAACCTGATCGACAACGCCTTGCGCTACAGCCCCGCGGGTGCCGAGGTGCAGGTCGGCGTGACGACCGACGCCGCTGGCGTGCGGCTGCAGGTGCAGGACAGCGGCCCGGGTCTGGCCGAGGCCGACCGCCGGCGGCTGGGCGAACGCTTCTTCCGCGTGCTGGGCAGCGACGAGGCCGGCAGCGGCCTGGGCTGGTCGATCGTGCGGCGCATCGCCGCGGTGCACGGCGCGACGGTCGTGGTGGACCGCTCGGCCGTGCTGGGCGGGCTGGCGGTCAGTGTGCGCTGGCCGGCCGGCGCGACCGATGGCAAGGGCTCAGCCCTGTGACCGGGAGCCGCCCGGTCTCGTCGTCGAAGGTCAGTCCTGCAGGAACTCGGCGACGATGTCGACCGTGCCGCGGCGGCCGAGGTCGCTGAAGTGCACGGCCAGCCACTGGTCGGCCGCGGCGTGGCCGGCGCGATGCAGGTCGAGCAGGTGCTGCCAGGGCGTGGCTTGCGGCTCGGCGCTGGCCAGCGGGTCGAGCTGCTCGCCGCCCTCGATGCGGTGCACGCGCAGCGCGTCGGCCTTGCGCAGCAGCGGCGAGCGGCTTTGCGACAGGTCGATGCCCTCGTCGCGCACCAGCTTGCGCAGGATCGCGAACGAGCGCAGCTCCTTGACCAGCGCGCCGTGGAAGCTGATCTCGTTGATGCGGTCGATGATCTGCATCGGCGTTCGCGGCACCGATCGGCGCTGCGACGGGTGCACCTGCACCAGCAGCAGGTCGAGGTTCGACGACTCGGCCAGCAGCGGCACGATCGACGGGTTGGCCATGTAGCCGCCGTCCCAGTAGGCCTCGCCGTCGATCTCCACCGCCGGGAACAGCACCGGCAGGCAGGCCGACGCCAGCACCTCGTCGAGACCGATCTGCACGCCGCGAAACACGCGCAGCTTGCCGCTGCGCACGTTGGTCGCGCCGATGAACAGCTGCATCTCGGTGCAGCGGCGCACGAGTTCGAAGTCCACCGTCTCCTGCAGCACTGCGCGCAGCGGGTTGCCGCCACCCGGCGCGAGCCAGGCTTGCGCGATGTCCCAGGCCGCCTGCAACGGCGAGGTGGACGGCGGCTCGAGCATGCCCGGCGCGGCGCCGAACCAGGCCTCGGCCCAGCGCGCCATGTGCATCGCGTCGGCGACGCGCGACCAGAAGCGGCGCAAGGTCTCGCGCGCAGCGCTGCGCCCGCCCTCGGTCCAGCCGGCGGCGAGCGCCACCGCGTTCATCGAGCCGGCGCTCGACCCGCTGACCGCGCCGAAGCGGATGCGTTCGTCGGCCAGCAGCCGGTCGAGCACGCCCCAGGTGAACGCGCCATGCGCGCCGCCGCCCTGCAGCGCGAGGTCGATCCGGTGCGATTTCATCGCCGCAGCAGCGGGCCGGGCCCGCCGGGGCGGCAGGCGTGGCTCGGGGCAGTCGGGCGCATCACGCCGGCAGTGTAGGGTGCCGCGGTGCCGGCGACATCGTGCCGGCGCGACCCGGCGCCGACGACCGGTCCGCCGGCGACGGCAGGCTATGCTCGGCCTGCGCAACCATGCGCGCCACCGACGACATGCCCACCCATCGCGACAAGCTGGCGCGCATCGTGCTGGACGAGATGTACCAGTTCGTCGGGCTGCTCGATCCGAACGGCATGACGCTGGAGATCAACCGGGCGGCGCTCGAAGGTGCCGCGCTGAGCCTGGACGACGTTCGCGGCAAGCCGTTCTGGGAGGCGCGCTGGTGGACGGTGTCGAAGGAGACGATGGCGTCGACGCGCGAACTGGTCCAGCGCGCCGGCCGCGGCGAGTTCGTCCGCTGCGACGTCGAGGTCTTCGGCGCCGCCGCCGGCGAGGAAACCATCGTCATCGACTTCTCGGTGCTCCCGGTCAGGGACCCCGACGGCCGCATCGTGTACCTGCTTGCCGAAGGCCGCAACATCACCGAGAAGAAGCGGGCCGAGGCCGAGATCGCGCGCAAGAACGCCGAGCTGCAGTCGCTGCTGGACAAGCTGCGGCGCGCCGACCAGCTGAAGAGCGAGTTCTTCGCCAACATCAGCCACGAGCTGCGCACGCCGCTGGCGCTGATCCTGGGCCCGGCCGAGCTGATGCTCGCCGGCGCCGACAACCTCAGCGCGCCGCAGCGCCGCGACCTCGAGGTCATCCAGCGCAATGCCGCGACGCTGCTCGGCCACGTCAACGACCTGCTCGACCTCGCCAAGGTCGATGCCGGCAAGATGGTGCCGAGCTACGTCCGCGTCGACCTGGCCCGGGCGCTGCGGCACATCGCCGAGCAGTTCCACGCGCTGGCACCACAGCAGCGCCTGCAATACGTGATCGCGATGCCAGAGCGCCTCGAGGCCGAGGTCGACCTCGGCCAGCTCGAGCGCGTGCTGCTGAACCTGCTGTCCAACGCGTTCAAGTTCACGCCGGCCGGCGGACGCATCCGCTGTGCGCTCGAGGCCGGCGCGCGGGGCTCGTTCGTGCTCAGCGTCCAGGACAGCGGCCCGGGCGTGCCGGTGGCGATGCGGCGCACGGTCTTCGAGCGCTTCAGCCAGGGCACCGGCGGCAGCGCTCACGCGGTCGGCGGCACCGGGCTCGGCCTGGCGATCGCCAAGGAATTCGTCGACCTGCAGCGGGGCACGATCGCGGCGTCGGACGCGCCGGGCGGCGGCGCACTGTTCCAGGTCGAGATTCCGCTGCGGGCGCCCCCGGGCAGCTACGTGCGCGATGCCGACGACGCCGCCCTGCCCGAGGCGGCGCGCGCACCCTGGCAGGCCGCTCGGGCGGGCCGGCCGGTGGACGAGCCGGCCAGCACCGAGGCCATCGCCGGCGACGACCGCCCCAGCGTGCTGGTCGTCGAGGACAACGACGAGATGCGGCGCTTCATCACCGACGTGCTCGGCGCCGACTACCGGGTCGTCGCGGCCGCCGACGGCGAGCGGGCGCTGGAACGCGCGCTGGCCGACCCGCCCGACCTCGTCGTCACCGACCTGATGCTGCCCGGGCTCGGCGGCGACCAGCTGGTCGCCCGGATGCGGTGCGATCCCGGCCTGGCCGCCGTGCCGGTGCTGGTGCTGTCGGCGAAGGGCGACGAGGCGCTGCGCGCGCGGCTGCTCGCCGAGTCGGTCCAGGACTACGTGACCAAGCCGTTCTCGGCCCACGAGCTGCGCGCCCGGGTGCGCAACCTGGTGACGATGAAGCGCTCGCGCGACGCGCTGCGGCGCGAGCTGGCCAGCCAGAGCGAGGACTTGTCGGAACTGACGCGCGAGCTGATCGCCAACCAGCGCGCGCTGCAGCGCAGCGTCGAGGCGGTGATGGAGTCCGAGCAGCGCTGGCGGGCGCTGTTCGAGCACTCGCCGGTCGGCATCGCGCTGGTCGACGCCAGCGGGCAGATCCGGGCGACCAACCCGGCGTTCCAGGACATGCTCGGCTATTCGCGCGACGAGATCCGCAGCTGCTCGCTGCTGAAGATCACGCCGGAGGAAGACCATGCCACGATGCAGGCGCGCATCGTCCGCCTCGTCGCCGGCGAGGTGCGCGAGTACCACCTGCAGCGCCGCTACCAGCGCAAGGACGGCCGCGTCGTCTGGGCCAACACCAGCGTCGCGACGCTGCCGGCGTCACCGGGCATGCCGCCGATGCTCGTCGTCGTCGCCGAGGACATCAGCGAGGCCAGGCGCGCGGCCGACGCGCTGGCCAAGGCCCGCAACGAACTGGCCCGCGTCACCCGGGTCTCGACGCTGGGCGAGCTCGCCGCCTCGATCGCCCACGAGGTCAACCAGCCGCTGGCGGCGGTGGTCGCCAATGCCGGTGCCTGCCTGCGCTGGCTGGACGCGCAGCCGCCCGACGCCGGCGAGGCCGAGGCCGCGGTGCAGCGCATCGTGCGCGACGCCAACCGCGCGAGCGACGTGATTGCGCGCATCCGCGGCTTCCTGCGCCGCGGCGAGCTCGCGCCGACCGCGATCGACGTCGGGCACGTGATCGACGAGGTGATCGGCCTGGTCCAGGCCGACCCGCGGGCCCAGGGCGTGACGATCCGGCGCCTGAGGGCCGGCGACCTGCCGCCGGTCCAGGCCGACCGCGTGCAGCTGCAGCAGGTCGTCCTGAACCTGGTGATGAACGCGCTCGAGGCGATCGCCGCCGCCCCGGATGGGCCGCGGCAGCTCGAGATCGGCGGCTCTCCAGCACCGGACGGCGCCGTGCAGGTGGACGTGCGCGACACCGGCATCGGCATCGACCCGGCCGACCGCGAGCATGTCTTCGACGCCTTCCACACGACCAAGCCCGAAGGGATGGGCATGGGTCTGGCCATCAGCCGCTCGATCATCGAGGCCCACGGCGGACGCCTGTGGGTCACGCCCAACGACGATCGTGGCGTGAGCTTCCACTTCACGGTGCCCACCGCCCAGCCATGCAGCCCATCGTCTACGTCGTCGACGACGACCTCGCCGTCCGCGAAGCGCTGAGCAGCCTGATCCGATCGGTCGGGCTGCAGGTGCAGACCTTCGCGTCGGCGCAGGCCTTCCTGGACTTCGACCGCCCCGATGCCCCGGCCTGCCTGGTGCTCGACGTGCGCATGCCGGGGCTCAACGGGCTGGAACTGCAGCGCGAGCTCGCGCGCGGCGAGCGGCTGCTGCCGGTCGTCTTCATCACCGGCCACGGCGACATCCCGATGACGGTGCGGGCGATGAAGGCCGGCGCGGTCGACTTCCTGCCCAAGCCGTTTCGCGAGCAGGACCTGCTCGACGCGATCGCGCGCTCGCTGGCGATCGACGGCGCCGCGCGGCGCCAGCGCACCGAGCTGGCCGAGATCCAGGCCCGCTACGACACCCTGACCACGCGCGAGCGCGAGGTGCTCGCGCGGGTCGTGCGCGGCCTGCGCAACAAGCAGACGGCGGCCGAACTCGGCATCAGCGAGGTCACGGTCAAGGTCCACCGGCACAACATCATGGACAAGATGGGCGCGCGCTCGCTGCCGGCGCTGACCGGCATGGTCGACCGGCTGCCGCCGGCCGAAGGCGGCCGGCAGCCCTGAACGGCGCCGGCGCGCGGCAGCCCCGCCGCCCCGGGTCCGGCCCGGTCTAAACCAAAGTTCAATGCCGCACCGGAATTGGTGCAATGGCGCCGCCGTGGCCGCCTTCCTATCCTTCGCCCCCATCGGCCCACTTCGTGGGCTGGCACGGCGATCAGCCCCGCCCCGCGGGCTGGGACCGAAGGACACCAGGAGACATCGGCATGGCGCTTCTCGAACGCGCGGAGTGGTACGACATCGCCCGCACCACCAACTGGACCCCGAGCTACGTGGCCGAGGCCGAGCTCTTTCCCGACGTGATGGCCGGCGCGATGGACGTGCCGATGGCGAGCTGGGAAGGCTACGACGAACCCTACAAGACCTCGTACGCCGAGTACGTGCGCATCCAGCGCGAGAAGGACGCCGGCGCCTACTCGGTCAAGGCCGCGCTCGAGCGCAGCCGCATGTACGAGCAGGCCGACCCGGGCTGGCTCTCGATCCTGAAGTCGCACTACGGCGCGATCGCGCTGGGCGAGTACGCGGCGATGAGCGCCGAGGCGCGCATGGCGCGCTTCGGTCGCGCGCCGGGCATGCGCAACATGGCCACCTTCGGCATGCTCGACGAGAACCGGCACGCCCAGCTGCAGCTGTACTTCCCGCACGAGTACTGCCCCAAGGACCGGCAGTTCGACTGGGCCCACAAGGCCTATCACACGAACGAATGGGGCGCGATCGCGGCGCGCCACACCTTCGACGACCTGTTCCTCGGCCGCAGCGCGGTCGAGATCGCGGTCATGCTGACCTTCGCGTTCGAGACCGGCTTCACCAACATGCAGTTCCTCGGCCTGGCGGCCGACGCCGCCGAGGCCGGCGACTTCACCTTCTCGAGCCTGATCTCCAGCATCCAGACCGACGAGTCGCGCCATGCCCAGATCGGCGGGCCGGCGCTGCAGATCCTGATCGCCAACGGGCGCCGCGAGCAGGCGCAGAAGCTGGTCGACGTCGCGATCGCGCGGGCCTGGCGCTTGTTCAGCCTGCTCACCGGCACGGCGATGGACTATGCGACGCCGCTGGTCCACCGCAAGCAGTCGTTCAAGGAGTTCATGCGCGAATGGATCGTCGGGCAATTCGAGCGCTCGCTGCTCGACCTCGGCCTCGACCTGCCCTGGTACTGGGACCAGATGGTCAACGAGTTCGACTACCAGCACCATGCCTACCAGCTGGGCATCTGGTTCTGGCGGCCGACGCTGTGGTGGAACCCCGCCGCCGGCGTGACGCCCGACTGCCGCGACTGGCTGGAGGAGAAGTACCCCGGCTGGAACGACAGCTTCGGCCGCTGCTGGGACGTGATCATCGACAACCTGGTCGCCGGCCGGCCCGAGCTGACCGTGCCCGAGACGCTGCCGATCGTCTGCAACATGAGCCAGATCCCGATCTGCGCGGTGCCCGGCAAGGGCTGGAACGTCAAGGACTACCCGCTGGACTACCAGGGCCGCACCTATCACTTCAACTCCGAGATCGACCGCTGGGTGTTCCAGCAGGACCCGCAGCGCTACCGCGACCACCTGACCCTGGTCGACCGCTTCCTCGCCGGCCAGATCCAGCCGCCGAACCTGATGGGCGCACTGAAGTACATGGGGCTCGCGCCGGGCGAGATCGGCGACGACGCGCACCACTACGCCTGGGTCGAGGCCTACCGCGACCGGCCCCAGGCCAAGCAGGCCGCCTGATCCGCCAACCCCGAGGTGAACGACATGGCACTGTTTCCCGTGATCTCCAATTTCCAGTACGACTTCGTGCTGCAGCTCGTCGCGGTCGATACCGACCACTCGATGGACGAGGTGGCCGCCGCGGCGGCGCACCACTCGGTGGGCCGGCGGGTGGCGCCGCAGCCGGGCAAGGTGATCCGCGTGCGCCGCCAGGGCAGCGAGATCTTCTATCCGCGCCAGGCCAAGCTGGGCGAGACCGACATCAAGCCGATGGAGGCGCTCGAGTTCATCTTCTGCGATGACTGAGGCCGCCATGACATACCAGAAAGTCGGCTCGCTCGACGACCTGTGGGAAGGCGAGATGACCGAGGTCGAGGTCGGCGACCACCTGATCGTGCTGGTCTGGCCCGAGGGGGGCGAGCTGCGCGCCTTCCAGGGCGTGTGCCCGCACCAGGACATCCCGCTGGCCGAGGGCAAGTTCGACGGCAAGGTGCTGATGTGCCGGGCCCACCAGTGGACCTTCGACGCCCGCAGCGGCGCCGGGATCAACCCGGGCAACTGCCGGCTGGCCGAGTACCCCGTCAAGCTCGACGGGGACGCGATCCTCGTCGCCGTCGACGGCGTCGAGCCGCTGTTCGCCCACACCTGAGACCGCAGAGGAAGCCATCATGAGCCATGACACGACGATCGACGCCTACCGCAACAACCGCGTCGGCCCGGTGCTGCGCGCCAGCCCCATCACCGCGGGGGTCATCGAGGCGGCGCAGGAGGACAACCCGGGCAAGGACATCCGCGTCGACGACAAGCTGGCCTACGTGCGCATCGACACCGACGGCGAACTGATCCTGCGCCGCAAGACGCTGGAGGAGGCGCTGGGACGGCCGTTCAGGATGTCAGAGCTGGAGGTCAACCTCGGCTCGTTCGCCGGCCGCATCGAGACCACCGAGGACTACGTCCGCTTCTACTACGAGCTGACGCTCTGAGAGGCTGTGAGTATTTCGATCATGCCCGCTCGAAAGACCCACAACCTCTGACTGGAGACCCTCATGACGCAAGCCGAAGTCCTCAAGCCGCTGAAGACCTGGAGCCACCTGGCCGGGCGGCGGCGCAAGCCGAGCGAGTACGAGATCGTCTCGACCAACCTGCACTTCAGCACCGACAACCCTGACGCGCCGTTCGAGCTCGACCCGAACTTCCCGATGGCGCGCTGGTACAAGGCGCATCGCAATGCGTCGCCGCTGGTGCATCCCGACTGGAACGCGTTCCGCGATCCCGACGAGATCGTCTACCGGACCTACAACATGCTGCAGGACGGCCAGGAGACCTATGTCCTCGGCCTGCTCAACCAGTTCTCCGAGCGTGGCCACGACAGCATGCTGGAGCGGCCCTGGGCCGCCACGCTGGCGCGCCTGTACAGCCCGGCGCGCTACCTCTTCCACACGCTGCAGATGGGCTCGGCCTACCTGACGCAGATGGCGCCGGCGTCGACGATCTCGAACTGCGCGGCCTACCAGGCCGCCGACTCGCTGCGCTGGCTGAGCCACACCGCGTACCGGACCCGGGAGTTGTCGCTGACCTTCCCCGACCTGGGCTTCGGCGTCAACGAGCGCAGCCTGTGGGAGCAGCATCCGGCCTGGCAGGGCTGGCGCCGGCTCGTCGAGCAGGCGCTGGTCGCCTGGGACTGGGCCGAGGCCTTCGTCGCGATGAGCCTGGTCGTGCGGCCGGCCGTCGAGGAGACCGTGCTGCGCGGCCTGGGCGCGGCCGCGCGGCACAACAACGACACGCTGCTGGGCATGCTGACCGACGCGCAGCTGCAGGACGCCGAACGCCACCGCCGCTGGGCCGGCGCGCTGGTGAAGATGGCGCAGGGCGAGGGCGACAACGGCGCGCTGATCGCGCGCTGGATCGCCCGGTGGGAGCCGCTGGCCGACGCGGCGATCGACGCCTACTGCGCCGCATTGCCCGACGCGCCGAACGCCGCGGCCGATGCCAAGGCCGCGACGCGCAAGTTCCGCGGCTCGCTCGGCCTGTAGCGCGGCCGGCCGCGCAGCGTTGCCGGTACCGCACCCGCTCTGATCCAAAGGTAGTTCGCCCGTGGGCCATCGCATTCACATCGACGGCAGTTCGCTGGTCTTCGAGCAGGACACGACCGACACCGTGCTGCGCGCCGCGCTGCGCGCCGGCATCGGCTTTCCGTACGAATGCAACTCGGGCGGCTGCGGCAGCTGCCGGTTCGAGATCGTCAGCGGCGGCGTCGACGTGCTCTGGCCCGGCGCGCCCGGCCTGACCGAGCGCGACCGGCGCAAGGGCCGCCAGCTGGCCTGCCAGTGCCGGGCGACCGGCGTGCTGACGATCCGCGTGCGCCCAGGCACCGAATACCTGCCGCGCATCGCGCCGCGGCGCCGTCCGGCCCGGCTGATCGGCAGCACCGACGTCACCCACGACATCCGCGAGTTCCGCTTCGCGACCGACGCGCCGGCCGACTTCACGCCGGGCCAGTACGCCAGCCTGAAGCTCGACGGCGTAGCCGCGCCACGCGCCTACTCGATGTCCAACCTGCCCAATGCGCAGGGGCAGTGGGACTTCCAGATCCGCCGCGTGCCCGGCGGGCAGGCGACGGCGATGCTGTTTGACCGCCTCGCCGTCGGCGACCGGGTCGAGATCGACGCGCCGTACGGACTGGCCGGGCTGCGCGAGGACAACCCGCGCGACATCGTCTGCGTTGCCGGCGGCTCGGGGCTGGCGCCGATGGTCTCGATCGCCCGCGGCGCCGCGGCGGCCGGGATGCTGGCCAGCCGGCGGCTGCACTTCTTCTACGGCGCCCGCACGCCGCGCGACGTCTGCGGCGACCACTTCCTGCGCGAGCTGCCGGGCTTCGGTGCGTCGCTGCAGTTCCACCCGGTGGTCTCCGACACGGCGAGCGCCGATGCCGCCGGCTGGCCGGGCGACCGGGGCTTCGTGCACGAGGCCCTGCCGCGGGTGCTGGGTGACTCACTGGCCGGGCATGAGTTCTACTTCGCCGGACCGCCGGCCATGACCCAGGCCCTGCAGGAGCTGCTGATGGGACCGCACCGGGTCCCGTACCCGCAGATCCACTTCGACCGGTTCTTCTGAACGCGCGCGGCCGGATCGAGGCGGCGGATCAGGCCGGCTTGGGCGCGTAGCCCAGCACCGCCTTGACCTCGAGGAACTCGCCGAACGCGTGCTCGCCCCACTCGCGGCCGTTGCCCGACTGCTTGAAGCCGCCGAACGGCGCCATCAGGTCGGTCGGCGCGCTGTTCAGGCTGACCTGGCCGGCGCGCAGCCGCGACGCGACCTTGCGCACCCCCTCCGGATCGGTGCCCGAGACATAGGCCGCCAGGCCGTAGGGCGTGTCGTTGGCGATCGCCACCGCCTCGTCGACCGTGTCGTAGCCGATCACCGTCAGCACCGGGCCGAAGATCTCCTCGCGGGCGATCGTCGCGCTGTTCTTCACCGGGCCCAGCACGGTGGGCTTGACGTAGTAGCCGGTCTCCAGCCCGGCCGGCTTGCCGGGACCGCCGGCGACGACCGCTGCACCTTCGGCAATGCCGCGCTCGATCAAGGTCTGGATCTTGTCCCATTGGGTGGCCGAGATCACCGGGCCGATCGCGGCGCCGCTGGCCGGGTCGCCGACCGTCGTGCCTTCGGCCGCTGCCTTGGCGATCGCCAGCGCCTCGGCCATGCGCGCGTTGGGCACCAGCATCCGCGTCGGTGCATTGCAGCTCTGGCCCGAGTTGCTCATCACCGAACGCACGCCGGCGGTGACGGCGCGCTGGAAGTCGGCATCGGGCAGGATGATGTTGGGCGACTTGCCGCCCAGTTCCTGGTGCACCCGCTTGACGGTGGGCGCGGCGTTGCGCGCCACCTCGATGCCGGCGCGGGTGCTGCCGGTGAACGACACCATGTCGACCTCGGGGTGGCTCGAGATCGCCGCGCCGACCGTCGGGCCGTCGCCGTTGACCAGGTTGAACACCCCCGCCGGCACCCCGGCGGCGTGCAGGATCTCGGTCCAGACCTGGGCCGAGAACGGCGCGATCTCGCTGGGCTTCAGCACCATCGTGCAGCCCACCGCCAGCGCCGGCGCCACCTTGCAGGCGATCTGGTTGACCGGCCAGTTCCACGGCGTGATCAGGCCGCAGACGCCGATCGGCTCCCTGACCAGCAGCGTCGTGCCCTGGGTCTCGGAGAAGTGGTAGTCCTTCAGCACGTTCAGCGCGGTTGTCAGGTGGCCGATGCCCATCGCCGCCTGCGCGTTCTGCGACAGCTTCGCCGGCGCGCCCATCTCCTCGGTGATCGCCGCGGCCATGTCGGCGTAGCGCTTCTTGTACTCGGCGATGATCGCCTCGAGCAGCGCGACGCGATCGGCCACCGAGGTCTGCGAATACGCCGCGAACGCGGCGCGGGCGGCCTTCACCGCGGCGTCGACGTCGGCGGCCGAGCCCATCGAGATGCGGCCGGCCACGGCCTCGGTCGCCGGGTTGATGACCTCGATGCACTTCGGCGTGACCGGGTCAACCCAGGCGCCGTTGATGTAGAACTTCAGGTAGTCACGCATGGCAGGTTTCCTTCGGGTCGGGAGGACGGGTTCAGACGCGCTCGAGCACCAGTGCGATGCCCTGGCCGACGCCGATGCACATCGTGCACAGCGCATACCGGCCCTGGATGCGGTGCAGCTGGTTGACCGCGGTGGTCGCCAGCCGCGCGCCGCTGGCGCCCAGCGGGTGGCCCAGCGCGATCGCCCCGCCGTTCGGGTTGACGCGGGCGTCGTCGTCGGCCAGGCCGAGATCGCGGGTCACCGCCAGGCCTTGCGCGGCGAAGGCTTCGTTGAGCTCGATCACGTCCATCTGCGCCAGGCTCAGGCCGGTGAGTTCGAGCACCTTGCGGGTGGCCGGTGCCGGGCCGAAGCCCATGATGCGCGGCGCGACGCCGGCGGTGGCCATGCCGACCACGCGGGCGCGCGGCGTCAGGCCGTGGCGCGACGCGGCTGATTCGCTGGCCAGCAGCAGCGCGCAGGCGCCGTCGTTGACACCGCTGGCATTGCCGGCGGTCACCGTGCCGTCGGGCCGCACGACGCCCTTGAGCTTGGCCAGCGCGTCGAGGCTGGTCTCGCGCGGGTGCTCGTCCTTGGCGACGACGATGGCCTCGCCCTTCTTCTGCGCGATGCTCACCGGCGTGATCTCGGCGTCGAAGAAGCCTGACTTCTGCGCCGCCACCGCCTTCAGCTGGCTGGCCAGCGCGAAGCGGTCCTGCGCCTCGCGCTCGATCCTGAAGTCCGTCGCGACGTTCTCGGCGGTCTCGGGCATCGAGTCGACACCGTGCTGTTCCTTCATCTTCCGGTTGACGAAGCGCCAGCCGATCGTCGTGTCGTAGACCGCATTGCTGCGGCTGAAGGCCGATTCGGCCTTGGGCATCACGAAGGGCGCGCGGCTCATGCTCTCGACGCCGCCGGCGATCATCAGCTGGGCCTCGCCGGCCTTGATCGCCCGCGCTGCCGAGCCCACCGCGTCGAGCCCCGAGCCGCACAGCCGGTTGATCGTCGCGCCCGGCACGCCGACCGGCAGGCCGGCCAGCAGCGCAGCCATGCGCGCGACGTTGCGGTTGTCCTCGCCGGCCTGGTTGGCGCAGCCGTACAGCACGTCGGCCAGCGCGGCCCAGTCGACCTTGGGGTTGCGCGCCATCAGCGCCTGGATCGGGATTGCGCCCAGGTCGTCGGTGCGCACCGACGACAGCGCGCCGCCGTAGCGGCCGAAGGGGGTGCGGATGGCGTCGCAGATGTAGGCGTGGGTCATGTTTGTCTCCTTGCTGGCCGTCGACGGTGCTCGAGGGCAGGATGCTAATCCCGCGTGAAGCGGGTTGTCGGTCACTTGCGAGTCAGGGGCCTCTGTGCCGGGCTGCGGCCGGGCTGCAGATTGGCGAGGGACGGCTCGAAACCGCTGGGAGTGAATCGTCGTCGTTCGCCGTTGAATGCGATGCGCCGCGACTCACACCTTTCACTGGGCTCACCGGTTTCCTGGGGGTGTTGACGGCCCCCATCTGCGGGGGAGACAGGTGTCGCTGACACGTCCGAACGCGTTTCCCTGCGTATGCTGGAGCCGTCACAGATTGACTCGCTGCGCCGCCGGCACGCCATGCGCGCCGGCCCCGCGGCCCCTCGACAAGCAACTGCACATCATGCATCCAACCTCCATTCACAGGCTCACTCTTGCCGCTGGCGCGGCGTTGACGCTGCTCGCTGCCGCGCCGGCCCAGGCGCTCACCTTCGCTCTCACGGACCTCGGCATCGCGCCAGGCTGGGACTTCCGCACGCCCACGACGGGCTATGGCCTGAACGCCGACGGCGACGTGATCGGCCAGATCGGCACCGGTCTGAGCACGCAAACCGCGCTGTGGACCGCGCCGCTGCAGGATGGCAGCCGCCGCACTGCCACCTACGTCGCGCCGCCGGCCGGCTACAGCAATGCGCTGGGCTACCAGATCAACACCAGTGACCAGTTCGTCGGCACCATCGCCAGCGGCGGCAACATCGCCGCCGTCAACCGCGGCGGGGCCTGGACAGCGCTTCCGGCTGTCGGCGCCGGGGTCTCGACCGGCCGCGCCTACGCGATCAACGACTCTGGCACGATCGTCGGCCAGGACCTGCCGGGCAACTATGGCTTTCCGGTGCGTTGGCTGCCAG
This sequence comes from Burkholderiaceae bacterium, assembly GCA_016790515.1. Classification (GTDB taxonomy): domain Bacteria; phylum Pseudomonadota; class Gammaproteobacteria; order Burkholderiales; family Burkholderiaceae_C; genus Pseudaquabacterium. The sequence goes on from JAEUOY010000060.1 coordinate 23,144, forward strand.
ACGGCAGCGGCGGCCACAGCGCGCAGCGCCTGACGGGGCTGGGCGGCGGCGGCATAGCGAGAGACATCAACGCCTCCGGACAGATGGCGGGGGCGTCCAACGTCGGCGCGCTGCTCGGACCTTCGCACGCAGTGCTCTGGCAAGCCGACAACACCGTCACCGACCTGGGCGTTCTCGACGCCACGCGCAACCACTCGGAGGCGCGCGCGCTCAACGACGGCGGCGTCGTGGCTGGCGCTTCGCGCAACGCCCAGAACAAGCTCGAGGCCTTCCGCTGGAGCGGCGGCACGATGAGCGGCCTGGGCGCGATCCCCGGCTGGGACGGCTACGCCTTTCTGAGCTCGGTCAGCACCCTCAGCGACGCACGCGACGTCAACAACCTTGGCTGGATCGTCGGCAGCGCCTTGCGCGGCGACGGCAGGACCGTGGGCTTCCTCTGGCGCGACGGTGTCGGCATGGTCGACCTGAACACGCTGATCTCCCCCAGCGACGCCTGGTTTGGCGGCGCCGAGGTCTTCAACCCCGCCGGATTGCTGATCACCAGCGCCGAGGCCGCCAACGACAGCGGGCAAATCCTGGTCACGGCGGTCTACAACTACCGCTATGCGACTGGCTACGCCTGGCAGGTGTCGCATGCCTTCCTGTTGACCCCGGACGCGCTGCCGCCGGTGCCCGAGCCCGAGAGCTGGGCCTTGCTGACCATGGGCGTGGTTCTGCTGGCTTGGCGGAAGCATTCAACCGGCTGATCGGGACGCGCGCGGGCCAGCCGCAGCGGCCTGCGCGCAATGCTGGTGCATCAATAGGTTTCCAGGTGCAGCCGGCCTTCGCGCTTCAGCGCCGCGCCGACCGTCTCCCAGTCGAGCCCGGACTGCGTCGCGACATCGCGCAGCGCCAGCACCACGCCCTCTTCCATCGCCTTCAGGCCGCAGACGTAGAAGGCCGCGTTCGGGTCCTTCAGCAACGCGACCAGGTCGGCGGCGCGCTCGCGCATCGCGTCCTGCACGTAGCGCTTCGGGCTGCCCGGGGTGCGCGAGAAGGCGAAGCTGATGTCGATGAAGTCCTTCGGCAGGCTTTGCAGCGGGCCGAAGTACGGCAGCTCCTCCTTGGTGCGAGCACCGAAGAACAGCATCAGCTTGCCACCCTCGAACTTGCCCGAGGCGCGCAGCCGGCGCCGCCACTCGGTCATCGCGCGCATCGGCGCCGAGCCGGTGCCGGTGCAGATCATCACGATGCTCGACCGCGGGTGGTTGGGCATCAGGAAGCTGGTGCCGAAGGGGCCGATCACCTGGACCTTGTCGCCGACCTGCAGGTCGCACATGTAGTTGCTGGCGACGCCGCGCACCGGGTTGCCCTGGTGGTCCTCGAGCACGCGCTTGATCGTCAGCGACAGGTTGTTGTAGCCCGGCCGCTCGCCATTGCGCGGGCTGGCGATCGAATACTGGCGTGCATGGTGCGGCCGGCCCTGGGCGTCGACACCGGGCGGCAGCACGCCGATCGACTGGCCTTCGAGCACCGGGAACGGCATCGCGCCGAAGTCGAGCACGATGTGGTGGGTGTCGTACTCCTTGCCGACCTCGGTGACGCGGACGTTGCCGACGACAGTGGCGGCGACGGACTTCTCGGCCGCCTTCGGCCCGTAGAGGTTGGTGTAGGCATGCGCTGCCGACCAGGGCGGCAGCGTGGCACCCCAGGCGCCCGAGTTGAACGGTGCCTCGCCGGTGGTGTCGACCGTCGCCGGTGCCGGCGCAGCGCTCTCGACTGCCGCGGCGTCGATGCCGGCCTCGGCCAGTTCGTCGGCGCTCAACTCGGCCGGCAGTTCGTCCCAGGTCAGCTGCTCGTCGGTGCTGTAGGCCTTGAGCCGCGGCATCGTGCGCCAGTTGTCGATCGAACCGGTCGGGCACGGCGAGATGCAGTCCATGCACAGGTTGCACTTCCCGGCGTCGACGACGTAGTTGCGCGAGTCGTGGGTGATCGCGCCGACCGGGCAGATCGCTTCGCAGGTGTTGCAGCGGATGCAGATCTCGGGGTCGATCAGGTGCTGCTTGATCACGGTGACGGGCATGTCCATGGTGAATGTCTCCTGGCCGCAGGCTTCCATTGTGAACAAGGGGCCCGAAG
>JAEUOY010000063.1 GCA_016790515.1 Burkholderiaceae bacterium
CGCGATGCGCCGCGAGCTGGCGCTGGTCGAGGCGGCCCGCGGGCCGGCGGCGCCACAGTTGTCGACGCCGCTGCACAACCTGGCCGCCACCCTCGAACGCCAGGGCGGCGACGCACACCTGGCCGAGGTGGCGGCGCTGCTGCGGCGGGCGGTGGCGGTTCATGAGCGAGCCAGCGGCGCCCGGCACCCCGACACCGCCCGCGCGCTGCTGCGGCTGGGCCAGTTCGAGGCCGACCAGGGCCGCCATGCCGACGCCGACGCGCTGTTCGCGCGCGCGGCGAGCGGGCTCGACGCGCCCCCCGGCGCGCTGCCGGCCGGGCGGGCCGAGGTGCTGGCCGAGGTCGTCGCGGCCCAGGGCCGGCTGCAGCTCGAGCAGCTGGCCTACGCGCGTGCCGAGCCGCTGCTGGCGCGGGCGGTGGCGCTGTCGACCGAGGCGCTGGGCGCCGACGATCCGCTGACCGGCCGGCGCCTGGGCGAATGGGCCGCCGCGCTCAGCGGTCTGGGCCAGCCGGAGCGGGCCGAGCCGCTGCTGCGGCGCGCACTGGCGATCGCCGAGCAGCACGCCGGCGCGCGCAGCGCCGAGGCCGGCGATGCGCTGAACCGCCTGGCCGCGCTGGCCAGCAGCCAGCGCCGCCACGCCGAGGCCGAGGTGCTGTACCAGCGCGCGCTGGCGATCCGCGCCGCGTCGTGGGCCGCCGCGCCGGCGGCGGCCTACCCGGCCTACCGCCAGGGGCTGGACACGCTGGCCTTCCACTTCCAGGCGCAAGGCGCACCGGAACGTGCCGAGCCGCTGTTCCGGCGCGCGGTCGAGGTCACCGAAAGCCGCCAGCCCCCCGACCCCGCGGCGCTGGCCCAGGCCGCGCTGAACCTGGCCGAGAACCTTCGCGCGCAGCGCCGGCCGGCCGAGGCCGAGACCTGGCTGCGCCGCGCGCTGGCGCTGGAGACCGGCCGCCTGGGCAGCGACCACCCGCGGCCGGCGCAGCTGCAGGGCCGCCTGGCCGCGCTGCGCTGGACCCAGGGCGATGCCGCCGCCGCGGAGACGCTGTACCGGCAGGCGCTGGCGACGCTGGCGGCCAGCCCGCTGGCCGACCGCGGCGACAGCGCCCGCCTGCTCGACGACCTGGCCGCGCTGTACCGCGCCACCCAGCGCCCGGCCGAAGCGCTGGCCAGCCGCCGGCGCGCCGAGGCGCTGCGCCTGCAGCGGCCTTGATTTCCCTCAGCCTCAGGCGGTCGGCTTTTTCAGCGCCGGCTTCAGGATGCCTTCGCAGGTGGCGCGCTGGCCGTCGGCCGCGCCCAGCCGGCTGCACACCGCAGCCAGGCCGTCGGGGCCGTCCTGCAGCCGGCGCAGCGCGGCGTCGTGCTCGCCGTCCTTGTTCCACTCGGCCAACTTGCGACCCACCCGCTGCAGCGAGCGCGCGCTGCGCTCGTGGAACGCCGCCGGGTCCTTGGCCGCCTCGCTGAACAGCTGCTGCGCCACCCGCTCGATGCGTGCGGCGTCCTGCGGCGCCAGGTCGACCAGCGCGCTGACGTAGCCGGCGCCCCATTGCAGCCGCGTCGCCGGCCCTTCGCTCTTCGTGTAGCTCAGCTCGTACCAGCGCAGCGCCTCGTCGGTGCGGCCGAGCTTGCGGGCGTTGCCGGCGAGCTGGCTCATCAGGTAGTACGGCGAGTGGCTCTTCGCCAGGTTGGTCTTCAGCAGCGCGTCGCTCTCGGCCCACAGCCCGGCCAGTCCCAGTGCATGGGCGCCGGCGGTGATGACCGCCTGGCGCTCGTACGCGTCGGTGATCTCGCGGTCGTCGCGCGCCACCTGTTCGCGCAGCTGCCTGACCAGCGACGGCGGCAGCTTCGGGTGGCGTTCGTCCTTCGGCAGGTCGATGCGCGCCAGCGAGACCCGCGCGGTCAGCGCACCCAGCCGGTCGTTGCGCGACAGCGTGGCATCGACCTGCAGGCGCTGCAGTGCCGCGTCGAAGGCCCCGGCCAGCGCCGTCCGGTCGGCGCCGGGCTCGGGGCTCAGCGCCTGGGTGATCTCGGGCGCGGCGTTGCTCAGCACGTCCATCTGCGCGCGGCTGGCCGCCGGGTCGGCCAGCAACCGGGTCACCCGGCGGCGCAGCGCGGCGTCGGGCTTGATGCCCTTGCCCTCGTCGCTCTCGGCGAGGGCCTTCAGCAGCAGCCGGGTGGCCGATTCGGCCTCGCTGGCCGGGCAGGCATTCGACAGTTGGGCCAGCAGGCCGGCGCGTTCGCCGGCGCCGACCAGCTGGGCCTCGTCGATGTCCCAGCCGTAATAGGCCAGCGATCGCCACTCGGCGCCGCTGACCGGCTTGCCGGCCCGCACGTCGGCCAGCACCGCCTTGACCGGGCGGCCGCCGGCCAGCCCCAGCTGCAGCAGCGCCATCACCTGCGGCGCATCGACCTCGCCGGGCAGGCGGGTGATCTCGGTGCCGTCGGCGCCCATCAGGATCATCGTCGGGTAGCCGCGCACCTTGAAGCGGGCGCCCAGCTTCTGCGCGCCGGGCAGGTCGCCGTCGATGTTGACCGCGACGAAGTCCCTCGAGCGGGTGATGAAGTCGGCGCGGTTGAACAGCGTGGCCTTCAGCTGGTTGCACGGCGGACACCAGCGCGCGCCCCAGTACAGCAGCAGCGGCTTCTTCTCGACCCTGGCCTGGGCGAAGGCACGGTCGATGTCGGCATCGGCGCCGGCGGCGAGCCAGGCCACCGCCGGGCCCTCGATGGCGCTGGCGGCGCGGGCCGCGGGCAGGGCGGCGGTCAGCGTGCCGGCGGCCAGCACGGCGATCGACCAGCCGCGGGCGGACCTGGCCACGAGGGTGAGGCGGCGCATCGTCGGGCAACTCGTCGTTCAGGATCCCGGATTGTCGCCGCCGGCGCGGCTGCCGCAGCGTCTATTTCACCGTGTAGCCGCGACCGTCCATGCAGGCCAGCGTCGCGCGCTGGAACACCGCGGCGTCGGCGATCGCGTTCGGCTGGGTCGTCGCCCAGCGGTTGCAGTCACGCCGGTCGGACTCGGTCTGCCCGGCGCTCTGGCCGTTGCGAGGGTAGATGACCGGATCGGGCGGCGCCGGCGCGACCGGCGCGCCGGGCTGGGTGGGTGCCTCGTAGGTGACGACCGGCGGCGCGGCGACGACCACCCCGTAGCCCGGGTACCCCGGATAGGGATAGCCGAAACCATAGCCGAAACCATAGCCGTAGCGGCTGCCGTAGTAGACGCTGCCGACCCCGATGCCGATGCCGACCCCGCCCCAGTACGGGGCCGGGGCCCAGCCGCCGTGGCGGTACGGCGGGTAGCCGCCGCCATGGCCCTCGGCCGCGGCCGACCCCAGCGCGAGAAACACCGCCAGCCAGCTGATCCATCCAGGATGCCGATCGGACATGACGAGACTCCAGACCACCTGTCCCGATTGGACACCGGCGACGGCCGGGCCTGCCGCACTTTACTCAAGCCTCGAGCGCGGCCACCGCCTGTGCCATGCGCTGCCGCGTCGCCTCGTCGGCCGGAAAGAAGTGCTCGACGCGCAGCGACGCCGCGGTCACGTCCAGCGGTGCGCCGAAGGTGGTGAACGCCGAGTAGAAGCGCAGCGCGCCGCCGTCGGCGGTGCGCAGTGCGGTCTCCAGCAGCGGGGCCGCGGGCCGCTCGAGCAGTGGGCCGGCCAGCCGCCGCGGCAGCAGCGGGCGCAGTTCGTCGACGATCGTGCGCAGCGCGGCGCTGTGCACCGCCTCGCGCTGGGCACGCTGCCAGACCTCGGCACACACCGCGTCGGCGTTGATCAGCGCGGTCGACAGCCCGCCGGGTGCCAGCAGCGCGCGCAGCAGGTTCAGCCCGCCGCTGGCCGCCGCCGGCGGCACGCCGAGCAGGCCCAGCATCGCCCGCAGGCCGCGGTTGGCCTGCAGCAGGTTCCAGGCGTCGTCCATCACCAGCGCCGGCGCCGGGTCGTGGGCGCTCAGCAGGTGCGCCAGCGCGTCGCGCACCGGCGCCATCTCGGCGTCGGCCAGTGCGCGGCGGGCAAACGCCGGGGCGTAGCCGGCCGCCAGCAGCGCGGCATTGCGCTGGTCCAGCGGGGCGTCCAGCGCGTCGAGCAGCGCGGCCAGCATCTCGCGGCTGGGCCGGGCGCGGCCGGTCTCGATGCACGACAGGTGGCGCTGCGAGACGCCCACGCGCAGCGCCAGCTCGAGCTGGCTCAGGCGCGAGCGCGATCGCAGCTGGCGCAGCGCGGCGGCGTGCGGCGGGGCGGGGGCGGTGCTGGCGTGGTGCATGCCCTGCATGGTGCCGCAGCCGGCGCAGCGCGGCGATGACCTGCGAGGTCATTGCCGCCGCCCGGCCGCGGCTCGCAGACTGCAGCCCTGACTTCCCGTTCGACCCTCACCGAAAGGACCCCGCCATGCGCGCCCTGCTGTTGACCGTCACCGCCGCCTTCACGCTGTTCAGCGTGGCCATTGTCAGCCACACCGGGCTGGTCGGCTTCTACCGCCAGCTGATCGAATCGCCCGCGGCCTGGCAGACGCTGGCGGACATCGGCATCGCGCTGGGCCTGGTGCTGGCCTGGATGTGGCAGGACGCCCGACGCAGCGGCCGCGCCTTCTGGCCCTGGGTGCCGGTGACGCTGGCGCTGGGCTCGATCGGGCCGCTGCTGTACCTGCTGCGCCGGCCCGACGCCGGCAAGCCCTGAGCCTCATCGGCCCGCGGCACCGCCCAGCGCCTGCTGGGCGTCGTCGGCCGCCGGCTCGGGCGTGGCGCGGGCCAGTGCCATCCACACCGCGAAGGGCAGCCGCAGGCCGCGCCGCGGCGCCGGCCGCGCGACGTCGAGCGCGCCGTCGGGCCGCGCCAGCATCACGCCATAGACCTCGGGAATCTCCTGCGGCTGGGCGATGCCCTCGCGGATCACGTACCAGCACTGGCTGCTCAGCCAGCGGTAGGCCTCGCCCTTGGCCGGGCGGCGCAGGTCGGCCAGCAGGTCGGCGCGGCGCACCTTGATCTCGTGCGCCACCGGCTCGACGTAGTCCTCCACCGTGGTGTGGCGGATCGAATAGACATCGGGTATCGCGATCGCCCAGCCGGGCTCGGCGCCACCGCCGGCGGCCGGCTCCTCGCCGATGCGCGCGCGCAGGCTCAGCGCGCGCCAGACGACGCGGCCGGCGCGCTGCATCTCGCGTGCGACGCGCGCCACCAGGGCCTCGTGGTCGCCACGGGCGGCGCGGTTCTGCTGCAGCGTCTGCGCCAGCACGGCGATGCCGGCATCGGTCACGCGCACGGTCTCGCGGCCCTGCGCATCGCGCTCGCGCGACAGCAGGCCGGCAGCCAGCAGTTCGAGCTCGACCGCGTCCTGGTACGGCCAGCCGGCCGAACGCCAGACTTCGCGCAGGCGGCGCTGGTGGCTGGCGCCCAGGGCCACGGCCGGTCGGGGGCTCAGGCGACGACCTGCACGCCCTTCCAGAACGCCATCCGCCCCTCGATGCTGGCTGCCGCCTCGCTCGGCTCTGGGTAGTACCAGGCCGCATCGGGGTTCAGCTCGCCCTTGACCAGCAGGCTGTGGTAGCGGCACTGGCCCTTCCAGGCGCAGGACGTGCGGTGGTTGCTGAACGCGAGGTATTCGCGCTTGACCGATGCCTCGGGAAAGTAGTGGTTGCCTTCGACCACCACGGTGTCGTCGCTCTCGGCGATGACCACGCCGTTCCAGATCGCCTTCATGCCTGTCGCTCCTGCGCCGCCGCTTGCGGCGTCGATTCGTCGGCAGCGATGGTACGCCGCCGCCTCAAGCCGGCGCCGCGGCGGCCGATAGCCCTGGCAGCGACGGCCGGCCGACCCGGGCCGCTCCGTCGGCTGCAACCCGTGACCCGCCGCAACGGCCGCCGCCGGAGACCCGCCCATGTCCGCACCAAGCTTACCGTCCCCGCTGTCGATCGCCGGCACGGCCGACCTGCTGATCCTCGCCGCGCTGGCCGGCAGCGCGGCGGTCGCGCTGGCGATCGGCGTCAGCTACGACCAGCTCGGCACCGCGCTGGGGATCGCCATCGCGCTGCTGGCGCTGGGTGCGGGCGCGGTGCTCGCCGCACGGGGCAGCCTCGCATCGCGGCTGGTGCTGGCCTGCAGCCTGATGGGCATGACCGCGCTGCACATCCAGCTCGGGCGCGGCACGCTCGAATTCCATTTCGGCGTCTTCGCGACGCTGGCCCTGCTGCTGGTCTACCGCGACTGGCGCCCGGTGGTCACCGCTGCCGGCCTGATCGCGGTGCACCACGTGCTGTTCGACCGGCTGCAGGCCGGCGGCGCCGGGGTGTACTGCCTGGCCCAGCCCGACTTCATGAAGGTGCTGATCCACGCCGGCTACGTGGTGGTGCAGACCGGCTTCGAGATCTACATGGCGCTGCTGATGCGCCAGGCCGCCGACACCGGCGAGGAACTGGGCCGCCTGGTCGACCACCTCGGCGCCGGCGATGCGCTGGCGCTGGACGTCGACCGCCTGACGGTCAGGACGCCGCTGGCCGTCTCGCTGCAGCGCTCACTGGGCCGGCTGAACGCGGCGATGCTGTCGGTGGCGCGCAGCACCGGCAACATCCAGAACGCCTCGGACGAAATCGCCAGCGGCAGCGGCGACCTGAGCCAGCGCACCGAGCAGACCGCCGGCAGCCTGCAGCAGACCGCCGGCGCGATCGCGCAGATCACCGGCACCGTGCGGCAGAGCGCCGAGTCGGCGTCCACCGCCAACCAGCTGGCCGGCTCGGCGGTCGGCGCCGCGCAGCGCGGCGGCGAGGTGGTCCGCCAGGTGGTCGCCAACATGGACGAGATCTCGTCGTCGAGCAAGCGCATCGCCGACATCATCGGCACGATCGACGGCATCGCCTTCCAGACCAACATCCTGGCGCTGAACGCCGCGGTCGAAGCCGCCCGCGCCGGCGAGCAGGGCCGCGGCTTCGCGGTGGTGGCCGGCGAGGTGCGATCGCTGGCCCAGCGCAGCGCCGCCGCGGCGCGCGAGATCAAGACGCTGATCTCGGCCAGCGTCGAGCGCGTCGAATCGGGCAGCCGGCTGGTGCAGGACGCCGGCAGCACGATGACCGAGATCGTCGCCGGCATCCAGCGCGTGTCCGACATCATCGGCGAGATCAGCGCCGCCACCGCCGAGCAGAGCAGCAGCATCGGCGCGGTCAACCGTGCGGTGACCCAGCTCGACGGCATGACCCAGCAGAATGCCGCACTGGTCGAGCAGAGCGCCGCCGCGGCCGAGAGCCTGCGCGACCAGGCGCACCAGCTGGCGGTGGTGATCCAGAGCTTCCGGCTGTCGGAGTCCGCTGCCGCCTAGGATGCGCCTTGGCACCCGGCCGGCGCGGCGACGCGCCCCGGGCCCCAGGGCCGGGCCGCGCTCAGGCGGTCGGCGTCCGCAGCACGGTGGCGATGGCGGGCGGCGCCGAAGGCCGTTCGCGCGCCAGTTGCGCCGCCGGGTCGCCAGCGGCCAGGCCCAGCACGCCGGCCAGCACACCGAAGGTGACGACCGCGGCCAGTGCCAGCGCCAGCGCCTGCTGGGTCAGCGGGGTCTGCAGTGGGCGGGCTTGGGTCATGGCGCGAGCTCCTGTGGGCGGGGTGGTTCGATGGCTGGACTCTAGGCCGCGAGGTCCTGCATCGCGAGCGGCTTGCGACCGGCTGCACACCCGCCGCGACGGACGGCGCCCGGCGCCGACGAACCGCATCCAGCCTGCCGCGACGGCGCACCGCGGCACTGCATGGCACGCTGCTATGCTGCGGCGGCCTCGCAGCCTGCCCGTCGCGCCTTGCCCGCCCTGCCCCGCCCCTTGTCGCTGCTGCTCGCCGGGCTGGCCTGCGGTGCGGCGCCGGCCGCGCCCGGCCATCCCCATGGGCTTGGCGAGGGGGCCCTCGGGGTCGTGGACGAGGCGCGGACGCTGGCCTGGAGCCGATGAGCCGCGACGATGCCTTTGCCCTGTCGATGCAGGGCCTGCGCTACCGCTGGCCGGCCGCCGCGCACGACGCGATCGACCTCGACGAACTGACGCTCATGCCCGGCGACACCGTGTTCCTGCGCGGACCCAGCGGATGCGGCAAGAGCACGTTGCTGTCGCTGGCCGCCGGCGTGCTGCTGCCCGACGCCGGCACGGTGGCGCTGCTCGGGCAGCGCTGGGCCGGGCTCGGCGCCGGCGCCCGCGACCGCCACCGTGCCGACCACCTGGGCTACATCTTCCAGCAGTTCAACCTGCTGCCCTACCTCAGCGTGCTCGACAACGTGCGGCTGCCGCTGCGTTTCTCGCCGCGCCGCGCGCAGCGCGCCGGCCCGGGTGCCGCCGAGGCGCTGCTCGAGCGCAGCGGGCTGCCGCGCAGCCACTGGGCGCAGCCGGCCGGCCGACTGTCGGTCGGCCAGCAGCAGCGGGTGGCGGCGGCGCGCGCGCTGATCGGCGCCCCCGAGGTGGTGATCGCCGACGAGCCGACCTCGGCGCTGGACGAGCCGCTGCGCGAGGCCTTCATGGCGCTGCTGCTGAGCCACTGCGCCGAGGCCGGCAGCGCGCTGCTGTTCGTCAGCCACGACGCACGGCTGGCCGGGCGCTTCGGCCGCGTCGTCGACCTGCCGGCGATCAACCGCGCCGCCGGCATCGAGGCATGAACTACCTGCTGGTGCTGGCCGCGCGCAGCGCCTGGAACCGGCGCTTCGTGCTGGCGCTGGTGGTCGCGGCGATCGCGCTGTCGACGCTGCTGTTGCTGGGCATCGAGCGCATCCGCCAGGACCTGAGGACGAACTTCGCGCAGGCGGTGTCGGGCACCGACCTGATCGTCGGCGCGCGCACCGGGCCGGTGCAGCTGCTGCTGTACTCGGTGTTCCGCATCGGCAATGCGACGAACAACATCCGCTGGGCCAGCGCCGAGGCGATCGCGCAGCACCGCGCGGTGGCCTGGCTGGTGCCGCTGGCGCTGGGCGACAGCCACCGCGGCTTCGCGGTGCTGGGCACCACGGCGGCCTATTTCGAGCATTTCCGCCATGGCGAGAAGCAGCCGCTGGTGCTGGCGCAGGGCCGCAGGTTCGAGCAGCTGTACGACGCCGTGCTCGGCGCCGAGGTCGCGCGCCGGCTCGGCTATGCGGTCGGCCAGAGGATCGTGCTGGCGCATGGCGACGGCGCGCTGGCCGCCAACGACCATGCCGACAAGCCCTTCACCGTGGTCGGCATCCTGGCGCCCACCGGCACGCCGGTCGATCGCACGGTGCACATCAGCCTGCAGGCGATCGAGGCGCTGCACCTGGACTGGGCGGCCGGCGCGCCGCTGCCGGGCCAGGCCGTCAGCGCCGAACAGGCCGCCGCGATGGACCTGAAGCCGCGCAGCATCACCGCCGCGCTGGTCGGGCTGAAGTCCCGCGCTGCCGTGTTCGCGGTGCAGCGCGACGTCGCCGCGTTCCGCGACGAGCCGCTTCTGGCGATCCTGCCCGGCGTCGCGCTCGACGAGCTGTGGGACGTGATCGGCCTGGGCGAGCGCGGCCTGCAGGCGATGAGCGCGCTGGTCGCGGTGGTCAGCCTGGCCGGGCTGGTCGCGGTGATCCTGGCCGGGCTGAACGAGCGCCGGCGCGAGCTGGCGATCCTGCGCGCGGTCGGTGCCGGCCCGCGCCAGGTGCTGGCGCTTCTGGCGCTCGAAGGCCTGCTGGTCACCGCCTGCGGCGTGGGGCTCGGCGCGCTGGCGGCCTGGGCCGGCGTCGCGCTGGGCGGGCCCTGGGTGCAGCGGGCTTTCGGCCTGACGCTGCGGCTCGAGCCACCAGGCAGCGCAGAATGGACGCTGATGGCGCTGCTGCTGGCCGGCGGCCTGCTGGCCAGCCTGCTGCCCGGCTGGCGCGCCTACCGGCTGTCGCTCGCCGACGGCCTCTCACCCCGGACCTGACCGATGAATCGTGCCGATCGCCACCCGACTCGCCACCCGACCCGCCGCCGCCTGCTGAAACAGGGGCTTCAGGGCGCCGCCGCTGCCGCCACGCTCATCGCCAGCCATGCCGCGGCGCAGGCCGGCGCGGCCTCGGCGCCCGCCAAACCCAGGGTCGTCGACGGCTACACCGAGCTGCGCTGGGACGACCTGGTGCCCAAGGGCTGGGACCCGATGAAGGGCCTGCAGGACAAGGGCATGAACAACATCGCGATGCTCAACGACGGCGATCCGAAGACGATCGAGCTGATGCGTCGCCTGCGCGAGGCCTGGGACAACGCGCCGACTGAAACCGCGCTCGACGGCGCCAAGGTGCGCCTGCCCGGCTACCTGGTGCCGCTGGAGGAGACCGCCGCCGGCCACACCGAGTTTCTGCTGGTGCCGTATTTCGGCGCCTGCATCCACACGCCGCCGCCGCCAGCCAACCAGATCGTGCTGGTCGTGCCGACCAAGCCCGCCGGCGGCCTGCGCAGCATGGACACGGTGTGGGTCAACGGCGTGCTGAAGGCCACGCGCAGCAATTCGCCGATGGGCAGCAGCGGCTACCGGCTCGAATCGGCGCTGGTCGAGCGGTACAAGGCCACGCCGCGCTGACGATTGCGCCGGGCGAGTCGGCCGCGGTGCCCGGCGCGCCGCTACCATCACCGGCTCGATGCTCGGCCCCGACCCCCCTGTCACGGCGCTCTTCTGGCAACAGCTCACCCGGCTGGGCGAGGCGCAGCTGCTGCTGCCGGCGCTGCTGCTCGCCGCCGTCTGGCTGGCGCGCCGCCCCGGCGGCGGCCGGCCGGCCGCGGTCTGGCTGGCCGCCACCGCCGCCGCCGCGCTGCTGACCACGGCGACCAAGGTCGCCTTCATCGGCTACGGCATCGGCTACGCGCCGCTGAACTTCACCGGCATCTCCGGCCATGCGATGTTCGCCGCCGCAGTGCTGCCGCCGCTGCTGCTGCTGGCGGGCAGCGGCTGGGCTCGAGGCGGGGCTGGCCGGCGCCACGCTGCGCTGCTGGCCGGAGGCTATGCGCTGGCGCTCGCGGTGGCGGTGTCGCGGGTGGTGGTCGGCGCTCATTCGGCGTCCGAGGTGGTCGCGGGTTCTGCGCTCGGCGCGCTGTGCAGCGGCCTTGCGCTGGCCAGTGCGCGCCTGCCGGCGGCGCGGCTGGCGCGCTGGGTGCCGGTGGCGCTGCTGGCCTGGGGCGCGGTGGGCGTCGTCGCGGCACCGCCGTCGCAGACGCACGACCTGGTCACCCGGCTGGCGCTGGCGCAGTCCGGCCGCGACAAGCCCTACCAGCGCTGGGAGATGCTGCGCGAGCACCGGCTTAACAGCCGGCGCTCGGCGTCGATCTCACTGGAGCCACGCTGACTCCAGCGGCGGCAGGACCAGCGGCGTCAGCTCGGCGAACCACAGCGCGGCCACCGGCAGTTCGGCCTCGGGCAGTTCGCTGACCGCCAGGCCTTGCTGCAGTTCCCAGCTCGAATCGAACCAGCCGCAGGCGCGCACCCGGTCGCTGTCGGCGACCACGGGTGCGGCCACCTCGGCCAGCGCGACCCGGGCTGCGGCATCGCCGGCATCGCCGACATCGCTGGCGGGCAGCTGTGGCGTGCGGCGCGAAACGCGACAAGGACTGGTCGGCAGGATGGTCATGGGGCCTCCGCAAGAGCAGGGTGTGTCGGGGTGATGCGATCGTCGGCGCGCCGGACCGCGGCCACCATCACCCGCTGGGTGGGCCGGCGGGGGCCCCCGTTCTCCCCCCCTGACCCCTCCCCCAAAGGAGGGCCGGGCCGGCTGTGTCACCATCACGCCCGACCATGTGTGGACGCTACGTCATCGCCTACGACCCGCAGACGCTGGTCAGCGGCTTCAGCCTGACCCGGATCCAGCCCTTCGACCGGCGCTGGAACGTCGCGCCTCAATCGGCCGTGCCGGTGGTCTACGAAACCCGCGACGGCGAGCGCGTGGCCGAGCTGATGCGCTGGGGCCTGGTACCGCACTGGGCGAAAGACCCGGCGATCGGCGCGAAGCTCAACAACGCCCGCAGCGAGGGCATGGCCGACAAGCCCTCGTTCCGCCAGGCGGTGCGCCGGCGCCGCTGCATCCTGCCGACCAGCGGCTTCTACGAATGGCAGCCGGTGGCCGGATCCGCCGGCAAGCCGGTCAAGCAGCCGTACTACATCAGCCCGACCGGCGCGCCGTTCTTCGCGATGGCCGGGCTGTTCGAGGCCTGGCGGCCGCCCGTCGGCCCAGGTGAAGCCGAACCAGGAGAGTGGGTGCTCACCTGCTGCGTCATCACGACGGCCGCCAATGCGCTGATGGCACCGATCCACGACCGCATGCCGGTGATGCTGGCGCCCGAGCACTGGGCCGCCTGGCTGGCCCGCGGCAACACCGATGCGGCGTCGCTGCCGCCGCTGATGCAGGGCCTGCCCGAGGCGGCGATGCAGGCCTGGCCGGTCGCGCGCACGGTCGGCCGCTCCAGTGCCGAAGGCCCGCAGCTGATCGAACCGCTGGCCGCCGCCGGCAGCGTCTGAGCATCCGCGCGCCCCAGCGCGGCGGTCGGGCATCGCGACAAGGCCACCTTCCCTCGGCCACCCGGCGGCGTGACATCCTCCCGGAATGCCGCGCCGCACCGCCAGTGCCACCCGAACAGGGTGACGGGCAGCAGCCTGATCGGTGATTCAATCCGCTGCGAGCCCCCCTAGGCTCATCGCCATGATCAACAAGACCTCCAACGCCCACCCGCCGGTCCGCGAACCGGCCCGCGACCCGGCCCGAGCGTGGCAGCGCACCGTCGTCGGCGAGCTGCCGCCGCCGCTCGCCACCCGCCCGCCGGCGCCCCCGCGACAGGCGATCCAGGGCTTGGACGTGCGCGAACTCGAAAGCCAGACGGTCTTCGACCAGCTGTTCGGCGCCGGTTCGACGCCGGCGCGCTGAGGCCTTCAGCCGCCGAACGGGCGCACGCCGAACAGCACGGCGTGCAGCCAGAACGCGAACGCCGCCCACAGACCCGCGCCCAGCGCCACCGTCAGCGCCGTGGCGCCCGCCCGGCCGGGGGCAAAGACCGTGCCGGCGGCACGGTCACGCCGGCGCGCCGAGCCGAAGTCCAGCACCGCCCAGACCAAGAAGCCACCGAACAACAGCAGGTCGGCCAGGGTGTTGTTGGCCAACAGGTGGGCGAAGGCCCAGGCCTTGACGCCGAGCACCATCGGGTGGTGCAGCCGCGCCTTGATGCCGTTGCCCGGCACATAGGCGGCGACCAGCAGCACCAGTGCCAGCAGCATCAGCAGGCTGGCCAGGTGGCGCGTCCACACCGGCGAGGCCCACAGCACCAGCGGCGCCAGCCGCGCCTGGCCATAACCCCAGACGATCAGCCCGAAGCCGGCCAGCGACACCACGGTGTACAGCCCTTTCCAGGCACCGGCGCCGCGCTGCGCGATGACCTGGCTGCGCCAGCCGTCGGCGAAGATGCGCGCCGAGTGCATGCCCAGGAACATCAGCAGGCCCAGGATCAAGGCGCTCATGGTCGGGGTACTCCGTGTCGATCAGCCACCGCAGCAGGCGCTCACTTGCGCGCCGGGCTCATCAGATAGAGGTTCCACAGGCGCGCCAGATCGGCCGTGCCGTCGCTGCCCTTGACGGCGGCGAAGCTGCGCCCGGCCTCGTCGAACTTGCCCGCGCGCCACTGCACCAGGCCCAGGTGCAGCATCGCATCGTCGGGCCGGCGCAGCCCGCCCTTGGCGATGCCCTGGTTCATCAGCGCCAGCGCTCGCTCGTGCGCGCCGCTGCCCGACACCGACAGCCCGAGGCCGTAGGCCGCATTGCCGTCCTTGGCCTTCAGCGCCGCGGCCTCGCTCTCGGCCAGCGATGCCAGGTCCTGCTTCGCCGACTTGGTGGCGGCCTCGCGCAGCTTCTGGTCGGCCGCGGCGTTGGCGTCCTTGCCCAGCAGGCCGGCGGCGAAGCCGTCATCGAGCAGCTTCTGCGCCTCGGCCGGCAGGCCGGCCTGGTTGGCACGGTAGGCCCAGTCGCCGATCTCCCCGGCATTCAGCGGCGCGCCCACCGCGCTGCGCAGGCGGTAGACGTCGATGCGCAGCCGCTCGGCGGCAAAGCCGTCGCGGCCGGTCGTGCGGGCGATCAGCTCGGCCCAGTAGTCGGGCTTGCCGGTGCCGGCGGCCAGCTTCTCCAGCGTGGCAAGGTAGCCGGCGCCGTCCTTCAGCGCGTTCTGGCTGCCGGCCAGCAGGCGCAGCGTGGCCTCGGGCGTGCTGCGCCGGGCAGCCTCGTCGGCGGCGACGACCGGCGCCAGCTCGCGCACGACGCCGGCATGGTCGCCCTGCACGCTGAGCACCTGCGGGTAGAGGCGGCGGATCTCGGCGTTGCCGCCGCCTTCGCCGGCATAGACCTTCATCCACTTCGCGGCGCGGTCGTAGTCCTTGAGCTGCAGCGACAGCTTGATCGCCGTCTCGAGCACCGCCGGCCGGTCGGCAGCCGGCATGAACGGCGAGGCCAGGGCCGACTCGAAGATGGCCAATGCACCTGCCGCGTCGCCCTGGCCGAACACCGCCGGCGCCTTCAGCCGCTGCGTGACGTAGCGCTCGTACGGCGTCGGTTCGGGCACCGCCTCGGCCTCGGCGATGCGTGCCGCGGCATCCCGGTAATTGCCGGCCTTGATCGCCTCCTGCGCCGCCTGCAGCGGCTTGGCCACCTCGGCGCGCAGCGTCGGCGCCGATGCTGCCGCGGCCGGGGTGGCGGCGGTCTGTGCACTGGCGCTGCCGCCGGCCACGGCCAGCAGCAACGCCAGCAGCAGCCCCCGCGGCGGCGCACGGCGGGTGTTCGTCGACGGAGCAGGGGATCGATTCACGGGCGGCGCCTCGCAGTGGAGCAGGCCGGCAGTGTAGTCAGCGCCGGCTGAACCGGCGCCGCCGAAACGACGACGGCGGCCGCGGCCGCCGTCGTACGAGCAGGCGGGACCGGCCCGCCAGCCCGATCACTGCACCGGGGTGATGCCGGCGATCGCCCAGTCGCCCTGGCCGTCGGCCGGCCGCACCAGGTGCCACAGCTCGTTGAACGCCTCGGCACCCGATTCGGGCGTCTCGCGGATCAGGCCATGGAAGCGCACGGTGACGATGTCCAGGCCCTTGTCCTGCGCAACCTCGACCACCTGGGCCTCGATGTGCACGACATCGGTCTGCTGCCTGGCGGCGCCACGCTCCTGCAGGTCCAGGCGCAGCGAGGCGAACAGCTCGGGCGTCGTGAACTTGCGCAGGTCGTCGACGTTGGCGGCGTCGTTGGCGGCCTGCATGCGGATGAACACCATCTTGGCCAGGCGCTCGAAATCGGCCGCGGCCATGCCGCCGGGCAGGGTCGTCACGGCCGTCGGGCCGACTGGGCCCGCTGCAGCGCCAGCCGCAGCCGGCGTCGCCAGCGCGCTGCGCTGCAGCGGCGCCGGTTCCGCGCTGGGCTGCTGCCAGCCCGGGCCCGAGCCGCCCAGCGGCGCACCGGCGCCGGCCAGTTGCGGGCCGCCGGCGCGGCGCGCATTGCCGCCGATCCGGCTCATCACGAAGCGGATCGCGATGAAGGCCACGACGGCCAGCAAGGCCAGCATCACGAAGTTGGCAAGGCCCTCACCCATGCCGAGATGGCTGAACAGCGCCGCCAGGCCCAGACCGGCGGCCAGGCCGGCCACCGGCCCCAGCCAGGAGCGCTTGCCCGGTGCGGCGGCCGTGCCGGCCGCTGCCGCGGCGCCAGGCTGGGCGGCCGGCGCGGCGGCCGGTGCGTTCGGGGTGGCTGCCGGCGAGGTCGGCGCTGCATTGGCCGGCGGCGCCTGGCGCTGCATGCCGGCCGCTTTGCCGCCGCCGAGCCGCTTGGCATCGGCGTCGGTCGGGGCCAGCCCCAGCGACACGGCCGCAACGGCCACGGAAAGCGCAAACAGCAGGTTTTTCACAGACAGGGTCTCCAACGGTTGAGGGGTCGGGTGCGACGCACCCCGACCGGCTTTGAGCCGCGCACGCTACCGCAGTTCCGTGGTCGTCGCACGATTGCGCCCCGGCAGGGCAGCGCAGGTGCAGGAAAACGCCCGGGTCGCGGCGGCCGATTGTCCGCAGCATGCCGCATCCGTCCCACCACCGACCCACCACCGGCGGCCCGGCGGGACGGCTTCGCGCACGTCGGCAGCCGGTTCGATGCCGATGGCGACGGTGCAGTCCTCAGGCCGACGCGAAGTAGCGGTCGGCGCAGCGCGACAACTGCCGCTGCGGCGTGCGCTGCAGCGCGCACAGCAGCCCGAACGGCACTTCGGCGGCGTAGCGCCGCTGCACCTCGGCAACGATGCGCCGCCACAGCTCGGCGGCCATCTCGGCATCGGCCAGCGCGCGGTGGGCGCGGCCGGTCGGCGCGATGCCGTGGAACCGGGCCAGCGTGCCCAGCTTGTGGTTCGGCGCCTCGGGCCACAGCCGGCGCGACAGCAGCAGCGTGCAGCCGAATTCGGGCCGCAGCGCGCCGGCGCCGGCCAGCGCCATCTCGTGCTGCCAGAAGCCGCGGTCGAAGCCGGCGTTGTGCGCCACCAGCGCGCAGCCGCGGGTGAACTCGGCGACCTCGCGCATCACCTGCGCGGCCGGCGGCGCGGCGGCGACCATGCGGTCGCTGATGCCGGTGAGCTGCACGATGAACGGCGGCACCCGCACGCCGGCGTTCATCAGGCTGGCGTAGCGGTCGACGATGCGGCCCTCGCGCAGCAGCACCACCGCGATCTCGGTCGCCCGCGCGCCCATCGCCGGGCTCATGCCGGTGGTCTCGAAATCGATGACGGCGACGGTCTCGGGGGTGGCGGGCGGCATCCGGCGATTTTCGTCGCCGGGACCCTGCGCACCGGTTCGGCTCGATAGACTGGCGCGCTTCCCCCGAGACCGGAGACTGCCATGCCCTGTGCGAATGTCCCCCGCCGCCGCCTGCTCGCGCTGGCCGCCCTGGCCGCGGCCGCCCCGTCGTTGCGGGCCCAGGCGGCCTTCCCGAACCGTCCGATCACGCTGATCGTGCCCTGGCCGCCCGGCGGCTCGACCGACCGCCACCTGCGCACGCTGGCCGAGATCGCCGGCAAGCACCTCGGCCAGCAGGTGATCATCGCCAACCAGCCCGGCGGCGGCGGCACCACCGGGCCGGGCAACATGGCGCTGCAGGCCAAGCCCGACGGCTACACGATCGCCCAGTTCCCGATGGGCATGCTGCGCATTCCGCACATGCAGAAGACGCTGTGGAACCCGCTGACCGACTTCAGCTTCATCATCGGCGTCACCGGCTACACCTTCGGCTTCGTCGTCAAGGCCGATTCGCCGTACAAGACCTTCAACGACTACCTCGACGCCGCGCGCAAGCAGCCCGGCAAGATCGACTTCGGCTCGACCGGCGCCGGCACCAGCCCGCACCTGCTGATCGAGGAAGTGGCCGACGCCGCCAAGGTCGAGCTCAACCACATCCCGTTCAAGGGCAACGCCGACCTGATGCAGGCGCTGCTCGGCGGCCACGTGATGGCCGCCAGCGACGCCACCGGCTGGGACAAGTTCGTCGACAGCGGCCAGATGCGGCTGCTGGTGACCTTCGGCGAGAACCGGGTCAAGCGCTACCCCAACGTGCCCACCGCCAAGGAGCTGGGTCTCGGCGTGGTCAGCAATTCGCCCTACGGCCTGGCCGGCCCCAAGGGCATGGACCCGGCAGTGGTCAAGGCGCTGCACGACGCGTTCAGGAAGGCGATGGACGACCCGAAGCACCTGGAAGTGCTGGAGCAGCTGAACCAGCCGGTCTGGTACCGCAGCAGTGCCGACTACGCCGCCTGGGTGCGCACGACCTTCGGCAAGGAAAAGGCGCTGATCGAGAAGCTGGGGCTGGCCGGCAAGTGATGCGCTGCGGATAACCCCGCCGCCGGGCGGGCTGTTGCAAATTCCGATGCCGCCGCGGGGCCGCCATCGCATGATGCCGGCCACCGCTCGAGCACAGGAGTCCGGCGATGGCCACCCTCAACGTCAACGGCAGCGTGCGCAGCCACGACGCCGAACCCGACACCCCGCTGCTGTGGGTGCTGCGCGAGCAGCTCGGCCTGACCGGCACCAAGTACGGCTGCGGCGTCGCGCAGTGCGGCGCCTGCACCGTGCACATCGACGGCGTCGCCGTCCGCTCCTGCGCGCGGCCGGTGTCGACGGTCGGGGCGAACGAGAAGATCACGACGATCGAGGGCCTGTCGCCCGACGGCAGGCACCCGCTGCAGCAGGCCTGGGTCGCGCTGGACGTGCCGCAATGCGGCTTCTGCCAGTCGGGCATGCTGATGACCGCGGCCGCGCTGATGAAGGCCAAGCCGCGGCCCAGCGACCAGGACGTTCGCGAGGCGATGACCAACATCTGCCGCTGCGGCACCTACAACCGCGTCAAGGCGGCGATCCTGATGGCCAGCGCGGCCGCCAAGGGCTGAGGGGGGCTGGCGATGAACACCGTCACCGACCGTCGCCCGCAGTCGCCGTCGCGCCGCCGCTTCCTCGCCACCAGCAGCGCCAGCGCCGGCGGGCTGATGCTGGGCTTTCACCTGCCGCCGGCGCGCAGCCAGGCCGCGCCGCCCGAGATCAATGCCTGGGTGTTGATCCGGCCCGACGAGACCGTGGTGATCCGCATCGCCCGCAGCGAGATGGGCCAGGGCACGCTGACCGGCCTGGCCCAGCTGGTCGCCGAGGAGCTGCAGTGCGACTGGGCCCGCGTCAGCACCGAATACCCGACGCCGGGGCAGAACCTGGCGCGCAACCGCGCCTGGGGCAACTTCTCGACCGGCGGCAGCCGCGGCGTGCGCGAATCGCACGACTACGTGCGCAAGGGCGGCGCCGCGGCGCGGATGATGCTGGTTCAGGCCGCCGCCGACGGCTGGGGCGTGCCGGCGGCCGACTGCCGGGTCGACAAGGGCGTGATCAGCCATCCCGCCTCGGGCCGGCGCACCACCTACGGCGCGGTGGCCCCCGCCGCGGCCAAGCTGGCGCCGCCGGCCGAGGTGCCGCTGAAGGACCCGAAGACCTGGACCATCGCCGGCCGGCCGCTGCCGCGGCTGGACACCGTCGCCAAGACCACCGGCGCCCAGGTCTACGGCATCGACCTGCAGCTGCCCGGGATGCTGAACGCGGCGATCCGCGACTGCCCCGTCGTCGGCGGCAGGCTCAGGCGCTTCGACGCCGCGGCGGTGATGGCGATGCCCGGCGTCAGGAAGGTCGTGCCGGTCGGCGATACCGCGGTGGTGGTGGTCGCCGACACCTGGTGGCGCGCGAAGAAGGCGCTCGACGCGCTGCCCATCGAGTGGGACGAAGGCCCGAACGCGAAGCTGAACAGCGCCGACATCGCCGCGCTGCTGAAGGCCGGGCTCGACGCCCCCGAGGCGGTGGTCGGCCACCAGGTCGGCCAGGCGCGCGAGGCGCTGGCCGGCGCGGCGCGCACGATCGAGGCGGTCTACGCCTTCCCGTACCAGAACCACGCGACGATGGAGGTGATGAACGCCACCGCGCGCTGGACGCCCGAGCGCTGCGAGGTCTGGACCCCGACGCAGAACGGCGAGGCGGCGCTGGCCGCCACCGCCGAGGCCGCCGGCCTGCCGGCGGCGCAGTGCGAGGTCTACAAGATCCACCTCGGCGGCGGCTTCGGCCGCCGCGGCATGAGCGACTGGGTGCGCCAGGCGGTGGCGGTGGCCAGGGCGCTGCCCGGCACGCCGGTCAAGCTGATCTGGAGCCGCGAAGAGGACATGCAGCACGGCTTCTACCACCCGGTCACGCAGTGCAAGCTGCGCGCCGGCATCGACGCCCAGGGCAAGCTGAGCGCGCTGCACATGCGCATCTCGGGGCAGTCGATCCTGGCCGCGCTGTTCCCGCAGAACGTCCAGAACGGGCGCGACCCGGTGGTCTTCCAGGGCCTGAACGCCGGCGGCACCGAGGGTGCGCTGGGCTATGCGATCCCGAACCTGCTGATCGACCACGCGATGCGCAACCCGCCGGTGCGGCCGGGCTTCTGGCGCGGCGTCAACCTGAACCAGAACGCGGTCTACCTGGAGTGCTTCCTCGACGAGATCGCCCATGCGACCCGGCAGGACCCGCTGGCGCTGCGGCGCCAGCTGCTGGCCAGTTCGCCCAGGCACCTGGCGGTGCTCGAAGCGGTGGCCCGGCGTGCCGGCTGGGGCACGCCGGCGGCGCCGGTCAACGGCCAGGCGGTGCACCGCGGGCTGGCGCAGATCATGGGTTTCGGCAGCTATGTCGCGGCCTGCGCCGAGGTCTCGGTCAGCCCGGCGGGCGAGCTGACGATCCACCGCATCGTCGCCGCCACCGACTGCGGTCACGCGGTGAACCCGCAGCAGATCGAGGCCCAGGTCGAGGGCTCGTTCGCCTACGGCCTGTCGGCCGCGCTGCTGGGCGAGTGCACGGTCGAGAACGGCCGCATCGTGCAGACCAACTTCGACAGCTACCCGGTGCTGCAGCTCGCCCAGATGCCCAAGGTCGAGACGATCGTGATGCCCTCGGGCGGCTTCTGGGGCGGCGTCGGCGAGCCGACGATCGCGGTCGCCGCGCCGGCGGTGCTGAACGCGATCTTTGCCGCCACCGGCCAGCGCATCCGCAGGCTGCCGATCGGGAACCAGTCGCTGAAACGGGCATGAAGCAGGCATGAGGCGGATGGCCGCGGCGGTGATGGCGCCGGTGCTGATCGGCACCGCTGCGGCCGCGGCGGCCGGCGACCCGGCGCGCGGCGAAGCGATCGCCACCAGCCGCTCGCTGGGCCTGTGCACGCTGTGCCACGCGCTGCCCGGCCAGCCGCCGGCGCTGCAGGGCAACCTCGGCCCGCCGCTGGCCGGCATCGGCGCCCGGCTCGATGCCCAGGCGCTGCGGGCGCGGCTGCTGACCCCGGAACGGTTCAACCCCGACACCCTGATGCCGGCCTACGGCCGCAGCGAAGGGCTGCAGCGCGTCGCCGCCGCGCAACGCGGCCGCCCGCTGCTGACGCCGGCGCAGATCGACGACGTGGTGGCCTACCTCGCAGGCCTGCGATGAGCGGCGCGCCGTCCGCCCGCGCCGGCCGCCGCCTGCTGCTGCAGCGTGCCGGCGGGCTGTGGCTGGCGCTGCAGTGGCGGCCCGCCGCCGCGGCGTCGGGCCCCGAATCGCTGCAGGCCGTGGTGCAGCGCTGGGCTGGCGGCCGGCCGCTGCGCGAGGGCCGGATCGGATTCGAGGTCGCGCCGCTGGTCGAGAACGGCAACGCGGTGCCGGTCTCGGTGACGGTCGACAGCCCGATGACCGCCGCCGACCATGTGCAGGAGATCGTGATCTTCAACGAGCGCAACCCGCAGCGCGAGGTCGCCCGCTTCACGCTGACACCGGCCTGCGGGCGGGCGCAGGTCGACGCCCGCATCCGGCTGGCCACCTCGCAGCGCCTGGTCGCGCTGGCGCGGCTGAGCGACGGCAGCCAGTGGGCGCGCTACGTCGACGTGATCGTGACGCTGGCCGCCTGCGTGGAGGCTTGACGCGATGGCCGCCGACGCCCGGGTCCGCACGCTGATCCACGGCACCGAGTCGCTGCAGCGCGGCGTGCCGGGCGAGCTCCGCGTCACGCTCGGCCACCCGATGGAGAGCGGCCAGCGCACCGACGGCTACGGCAAGCTGGTGCCGCGCAACATCTGCACCCGCTTCGAATGCCGGCTCGACGGCGCGCTGGTCTTCGCCGCCGACCTGTACCCGGCGATCGCCGCCAACCCGATGCTGGCGTTCTGGCTGCGCGCCGACGGCCCGGGCACGCTGGTCTTCGAGTGGACCGGCGACCAGGGCTTCGAGCACCGCGAGACGCGGGCGATCCGGCCGGCATGACGGCACCGGCGCGGTGGACGCAGCGGGTGCTGCTGCTGGCCAGCGCCTTGCCGGCGCTGGCCGCGGCCCAGCCCGATGCGCGCCGCTCGGGCCTCGACTTCATGAGCCCGGCGCTGCAGGCGCTGCAGCGCGACGACCGCCAGAACCCGGCGATGCTGTTCCTGCCCGACGGCGAGGCACTGTGGCGCAGCCCGTCCGGCGCGGCGGGCCGGTCCTGCGCCGACTGCCACGGCGACGCCGCGCGCTCGATGGCCGGCGTCGCGGCGCGCTACCCGGCCTGGGATGCCGCCAGCGGCCAGGCGCTGAACCTCACCGGCCGCGTCAATGCCTGCCGCCAGCGCCACCAGCAGGCCGCGCCACTGGCCGCCGAATCGGCCGACGCGCTGGCGCTGACGGCCTGGCTGGGCCGGCTGTCGCGCGGCCTGCCGCTGGCCCCGCCCGACGATGACCGGCTGGCGCCGCTGCGCGCCCGGGGCCAGGCGCTGTGGCAGCAGCGGCTGGGCCAGCTGAACCTCGCGTGTACGCACTGCCACGACCAGCGCGCCGGCCAGCGCCTGGGCGGCGCGGTGATCCCGCAGGCCCATGCCACCGGCTATCCGGTCTATCGCCTCGAATGGCAGGGCCTGGGCAGCCTGCAGCGCCGGCTGCGCGGCTGCGTCGCCGGCGTGCGCGCCGAGCCGTATGCGCCCGATGCCGTCGAATGGCTGGCGCTCGAGGCCTTCCTGGCCCGGCGCGCCGCCGGCATGGCGGTGGAGACGCCGGCCGTGCGGCCTTGAAACCGGCGGTCGCTCACAAGGAAACGCCGGGCCGTCCCAAGTTTCCTTGACCCCCGCGGGGGGCGGGCTGGGCGCAGCCCGGCCCTGGGGGCGCTCAGTGCAGCTTGACCCGCGGCTCGGTGCTGCGCGTCAGCAGCCGCGAGGCCGAGCCCAGCGTGGTCTTCCACCAGCCGTGCAGCGCGACCTGGTGCATCTTGTACAGCGACAGGTACATCGTCCGCGCGAACAGGCCTTCGACCCACAGGTTGCCGCCGACCAGCGCGCCCATCAGGTTGCCCACCGTGGAGTACTCGCCCAGCGACACCAGCGAGCCGAAGTCGCGGTAGCGCCAGGGCTCGAGCGGCTGGCCGCGCAGCCGGCGGCGCAGCTGCTTCGCCAGGTGCGTGGCCTGCTGGTGCGCCGCCTGCGCGCGCGGCGGCACGTTGCCGCCGTGGCCCAGCCAGGGCGCCGCGGCGCAGTCGCCCAGCGCGAAGATCGCCGCATCGCGGGTGCTCTGCAGCGTCGGTTCGACGACCAGCTGGTTCAGCTTGTTGGTCTCCAGCCCGGCCAGGTCGCGCAGGAAGTCGGGCGCCTTGACGCCGGCAGCCCAGACCACCAGCTCGGCCGGCACCAGCTCGCCGTCGGCCAGCTGAACGCCTTCGGCGGTGACCGCGGTGACCCGCGAGCCGGTGCGCACCTGCACGCCCAGGCCGCGCAGCAGCGCGGTGGCCGCGCCGGCGATGCGCTCGGGCAGCGCCGGCAGGATGCGCGGGCCGGCCTCGATCAGGTTCAGCCGGATGTCGCGCTCGGGGTCGATGCGATCGAGGTTGTACGACACCAGCGTGCGCGTCGCCTTGTGCAGCTCGGCGGACAGTTCCACGCCGGTGGCACCGGCGCCGATGATCGCCACCTGCAGCTGGCGCGGCGACAGCGGTTCGGACTGCATGTGCGCGCGCAGGCAGGCATTGACCAGCCGGCGATGGAAGCGCTGGGCCTGCGACGGCGTCTCCAGCGCGATCGCGTGCTCGGCGACGCCGGGCGTGCCGAAGTCGTTGGTGTTGCTGCCGACCGCGATCACCAGCGTGTCGTAGCCGCGGGTGTAGGCGGGGCTGACGGTCTCGCCGTCCTCGTCGCGCACCGGCGCCACGTGCACCAGGCGCTTGTCGCGGTCCAGGCCGGTCATCTCCCCGACCCGGTAGCGGAAGCCGTGCCAGTGCGACTGCGCCAGGTAATCGGTGGCGTGAACGTGCAGGTCCATGCTGCCGGCGGCGATCTCGTGCAGGTGCGGCTTCCAGAAGTGCGAGCGCGCGCGCTCGATCAGCGTGATGTGGGCCAGCCCCTTGCGGCCCAGCGTGTCGCCGAGCCGGGTGGCCAGCTCCAGCCCGCCGGCGCCGCCGCCGACGATCACGATGCGGTGCAGGCCGGGGCCCGGACCCGGGTCGGCGGCGTGCGATGCGGAGGACTTGGCCATGGCCGGAGATTAGCGCAGCCCCCAGGCAGCGCGGGGCACCAACGGGTTACAGCAGGCTGCCGACGTTGGCCAGCGTCAACACGCCCAGCACCGCGAACACCGCGGCGGCGATGACATGGACCAGCCGCATCGACATCCGCCGGCTGATCTGGTCGCCCAGCAGCACCGCCGGCACGTTGGCGACCAGCATGCCCAGCGTCGTGCCGGCCACCACCTCCAGCAGCTCGGGGTAGCGAGCGGCCAGCGCGACCGTGGCGATCTGCGTCTTGTCGCCCATCTCGGCGAGGAAGAAGGCGACCGCCGTGGTGCCGAACACGCCGAGCCGCGGCGCGCCGGCCGGTGCGGCGGCGTCGTCGAGGCGGTCGGGGACCAGCATCCAGACCGCCATCGCCAGGAACGAGCCGCCGATCACCCAGCGCAGCAGCTGCGGTCCCATCAGCATGGCGATCCAGCCGCCCAGCCAGCCGGCCGCGGCATGGTTGGACAGCGTGGCCACCAGGATGCCGGCGATGATCGGCAGCGGCCTGCGAAAGTGCGCGGCCAGCAGCAGCGCCAGCAGCTGCGTCTTGTCGCCCATCTCACCCATGGCGACGAGGCCGGTCGAGACAATCAGGGCTTCCATGGCGTCAAGGGGATCAGGCGGGCGAGCCTAGCCGGCGAGGCTGTCAACCACCTTGCAGGTCACGACAGGGTCGGTGCAAAGCGCGATGGCGGCCGCGCCCGCGATGGTTTAGCGTCGGTGCACCGCCGACGAAAGGATCCCCGATGCTCGACACCGCCACCGTCCAGAAGATGCTGGACCCGCTGTTCCCAGGCCTGATGGGCGTCCGGCTGACCGAACTGGCGCCCGACCGGGTGGTCGCCGAAATGCCGGTTCGCGCCGACCTGTGCACCGGCGGCGGCATCCTGCACGGCGGCGCCTACATGGCCTTTGCCGACACGCTGGGCGCGGTCGGCACGGTCATCTCCATGGGTCCGGGCAAGCGCACCACGACCACCGATTCCAGCACCAAGTTCATCGCCGGCAGCAAGGTCGGCAGCACCGTCACCGGCGAGTGCGTCGCGCTGCACCGCGGCCGCACCACCCAGGTCTGGCAGACCTCGATCCGCAACGCCGATGGCAAGCTCTGCGCGGTGGTCACGCAGACCCAGCTGATCCTCGACGCCGCGCTCTGAGCGCCCCCAGGGCCGGGCTGCGCCCAGCCCGCCCCCCGCGGGGGTCAAGGAAACTCGGGACGGCCCGGCGTTTCCTCGAGAGATTCAGCGCTGCTTCAGCCCGTAGCGGCTGAACTTCTCGACGACGACGTCGATTTCGGACGGGGGCAGCAGCTTCGGCCCGCCGAGCTGCAGGCACATCAGCGTCTGCTGCGCGAGCGTCTCGACCTCGCGCGCCAGCCACATCGCGCGCGGCAGGTCGCGCTCGAAGGCCAGCAGGCCGTGGTGGCCCAGCAGGCAGGCCTTGCGGCCGTCCAGCGCCTCGACCGCGGCGATCGACAGCTCGGGCGTGCCATAGGTGAAGTAGGGCGCGCAGCGGATCGTCGGCCCGCCGGCGGCGGCGATCATGTAGTGCAGCGCCGGGATCTCGCGGCCCTGGATCGCCAGCACCGTCGCATAGGTCGGGTGGCCGTGGACCACCGCGCCGGCCTCGGGCCGCGCCTGGTAGACCGCCTGGTGCATCAGCCATTCGCTGCTGGGTTCCAGCGCGTGCTCCCAGGTCGCGGTGCCGGCCCCGGTGAAGACCACCGGCACGATGTCCTCGGGCTGCAGCTGGTCGTAGGCGATGCCGCTGGGCGTGATCAGCATGCCGCCGTCGCCGCCGAGGTCGACGCGCACCGACAGGTTGCCCGAGGTGCCGGTGGTCAGGCCCAGCGGTTCGAGCCGGCGCGCCTCGCGCACCAGCAGCTCGCGCAATGCGGTCAGCGGCATTGCCGCCTCACCCGCCGGCGTTCAGCACCTTGGCCACCGGCGCCGGCCGCAGGCGGTAGGCGTCGGGCAGGCCGGAGCCGAGCAGCGGCCGCAGGTAGAGCCGGAACGCGTCGGTCACGTCGGTGCCGCTGTCGGCGATGAAGACGTCCTCCATCACCCGGGTCTTGCCGGCGACATCGGCCAGCGGCAGCAGCACGAAATCGGCCGAGTAGTAGCCGGTGCGCTGGATCGCCACCGAGCCGTCGCGGTCGCCCCACATCGCGAACTGCACCGCCTTCTCGCCGACTTCGCGCGCCTCGCGCTGGTCGACGTCGGAGACGCAGCCGATGAAGCTGCGCTGCAGGTAGCCGAAGGTGTCGCCGCGCACCCGCTTGATGCCGAGCTTCTCCTTGATCTCCTCGCACAGCAGGTCGGCCAGCGCGCCGGTGCCCGACAGCTGCACGTTGCCATGCGCGTCGTGCTCCAGGTCCTTGGCCAGCTGGGCCAGCATCGGCGCGCCGCCGGCATCGTGGATGCCCTCGCTGACGGCGATCACGCAGCGGCCGTGGCGCTGGTACATCGCCTTCACGTCGGCGAGGAAGCGCTCCAGCTCGAACACCCGCTCGGGCAGGTAGATCAGGTGCGGGCCGTCGTCGGGGAACTTCTTGCCCAGCGCCGACGCGGCGGTCAGGAAGCCGGCATGGCGGCCCATCACCACCGCCAGGTAGACGCCGGGCAGCGAGGCGTTGTCGAGGTTCGCGCCGGCGAAGGCCTGGGCGACGAAGCGTGCGGCCGACGGGAAGCCCGGCGTGTGGTCGTTGCCGACCAGGTCGTTGTCGATCGTCTTCGGGATGTGGATGCAGCGCAGCGGGTAGCCGTCCTCGCGCGCCTGCTCGCTGACGATGCGCACGGTGTCCGACGAATCGTTGCCGCCGATGTAGAAGAAATGGCCGATGCCATGCGCCTTCAGCACCTGGAAGATCTTGCGGCAGTAGGCCAGGTCGGGCTTGTCGCGGGTGCTGCCCAGCGCCGACGACGGCGTGGCGGCGACCAGCTCGAGGTTGTGGCTGGTCTCCTGCGTCAGGTCGACGAAATTCTCGTCGACGATGCCGCGCACGCCGTGGCGCGCGCCGTAGACCAGGTCGATGGCCTTGTGGCGGCGCGCCTCGAGCACCACGCCGACCAGGCTCTGGTTGATCACCGCGGTGGGCCCGCCGCCCTGGGCGACGAGGATCTTGTTCAAGGCCATGGCCAGCTCCCGGCGACGCTGCGGCGCCAGATCACGAGGGGCAGCGTGGCCGGATTGTGGCGCGGCGCCGGCCCGGTGCTAAGGTGCGGCCGAGGAGACGACGCCATGACCGAGACCGAGGCCAGCCGCGCCCTTGCCCGCCCCCGCCTGCGCCAGGTCTGCCTGGCCGCCCCCGCGCTGCAGCCGCTGGTCGGCCAGCTGCAGGCGCTGTTCGGCCTCGGCGCACCGTACCGCGACCCGCATGTCGCGAAATGGGGCCTGGACAACGCGGTGTTGCCGGTCGGCCACCAGTTCCTGGAGGTGGTGGCGCCGGTGCGCGACGATGCGCCGCTGCACCGCTTCCTGGCCCGCCACCCGGCGGGCGCCGGCTACATCGTGATCCTCGACAACGATGACGTCGCCGCCCGCCGCGCCCACCTGCTGCGGCTGGGCGCACGGCTGGTCACCGACCTCGGCCATGACGGCTTCCACACGCTGCAGGTGCACCCGCGCGATGCCGGCGCCTGCATGCTGGAGTTCGACCGCACCGACGGCGGCGAAGCCTGGGACGGCCCCTACGCGCCGGGCGGCCCGAAGTGGCAGCAGCAGGTGCGGCGCGAGCGCATCGGCGGCTTCGCCGGCGTCGTGCTGCGCGGCGCCGACGCTCAGGCGCTGGCCGCACGCTGGTCGGCGCTGATCGGCGTCGCCGCCGGCGCCGACGCGTCGGGCCGGCCGGCGATCGAACTGGACGGCGGCCGCCTGGTCTTCGAGCCCGGCGCCGCCGGCGAGCCCGAGGGCCTGGCCGAGCTGCTGCTGCAGGCGGCCGATGCGCCGTCGGTGCTGCGCGAGGCGGCCGCGCTGGGGCTGGCGGTCCAGCCCGAGGCGCAGCGGCTGCAGCTGTGCGGCGTGGGTTTCAGGCTGCTGCCGACCGCGCGTTGATCAGCGCGCTGATCAGCGCGGCGCCGACATGGCACGATCGCCGAGCGGCAGCGGGATAAGCCCGTCTTCATTTCACGGCCCGGCCGCCGAGATCATCACGATGCCGTGAACCCGTCGAGCGCTGCCATGGAACTGCCCTTTCGCGTGCTGCTGTACCGCTACCTGTTCTTCGGCTGGCTGTTCAAGGACATCGGCCGGCAGAAGTCGCTGTTCGAGCGCGCCGCCGCCTGGCGCCACAACCGCGAGCAGTCGCGCTGGCTGCCGCTGTACATGCTGCGCTATGTCGTCAGCAGCGCGATCCTGTTCGCGATGGGTCTGGTCGCCGAATCGCTGAGTCCGCCGCTGTCGGCGCTGTTCTACGTGCCCTGCACGATGGCCCTGCCACTGCTGGCCGTGGCCGCCGTCGCCTGGACCGGATTGCAGGTGCTGAAGTAAACGCTTTGCGAACGAGCCCATCGCGGCCGGGGTGAATCGGCGCCACTGGAATGCGGCGGGCTTTCGGCGTAATGTTCCGTGCCGCGCCCAGCCCGTGGCGCCCACCGAGCGGAGAACTCGATGAACCGTGATGCCGCCATGTCCACGTTCCGCCTCGAGCCCGGCGTGGGCGTCGCCCAGGCCGCGCCCTGGCAGACCCACCCGGTGACGCTGCAGTCACCGGCGCTGTCGGTGATGACCGACCTGACCCAGGTCAAGGCCGCCACGACCCGCCCCGACGCCACGCTGCGCGAAGCCGAGCAGGCGATGATCTACCTCGGGGTGCGCATGCTGTTCGTCGTCAGCGGCATGCCGGCGATCGAGGGCCTGATCACCACCACCGACCTGCATGGCGACCGCCAGATGATGCTGGTGCACGAGCGCGGCCTGCGCTACGACGAGCTGACGGTCGCCGACGTGATGAGCGGGCTGTCCTCGCTCGACGCGGTCGATTTCGACGCGATGCGCACCGCCGACGTCGGCAACCTGATCGCCACGCTCAAGCGCTTCGGCCGCAACCACCTGCTGGTGGTGCAGGCCGCCACCGCCGAGACGCCGCGGCGGGTGCGCGGGGTGGTCTCGCGGGCGCAGATCGAGCGCCAGCTCGGCGCGCCGGTCGAGGTGGCGCCGATCGCCAGCAGCTTCTCGGAGATCGAGCGCGCGCTGGCCTGAGC
The DNA here is from genome assembly GCA_016790515.1 of Burkholderiaceae bacterium. Taxonomy (GTDB): domain Bacteria; phylum Pseudomonadota; class Gammaproteobacteria; order Burkholderiales; family Burkholderiaceae_C; genus Pseudaquabacterium. Next base: position 29,201 of record JAEUOY010000063.1, read on the forward strand.
GTCGGACCGGTCAGCCCCGGTACGACGGGTCGACCCGGTCGACCAGCCGCTGCATCGCGTCGAACACGTCCTGCCCGGCGCCGAACCTCGGGTTGAAGTTCAGCGAATCGCGCACGCAGCCCTCGAGCACCGGCTCGGCGATCGGCCGCAGCCGGCCCAGCGACTGCGACGCCACCTGCACCTCGCAGGCGCGGTTGAGCACCCACATCAGCCCGAAGCCATGGGCCAGCGTGCGGCCGATCGTCACCGGCCCGTGGTTGCGCAGCAGCAGCACCGGCTTGCCGCCGGCACTGGCCAGGATGCGCTGGCCTTCGTCGAGGTGCACGGTGATGCCCTCGAAGTCGTGGTAGGCCACCTGGCCCCACAGCTGCGCGGCGTAGAAGTTGGTGAACGACAGGCCTTCGTCGAGGCAGCACACCGCCATCGTCGGCGTGGTGTGCACGTGCATCACGCAGTGCGCGTCGGGCAGCGTCTCGTGGATCGCGCCGTGGAAGGTGAATCCGGCCGGGTTGATCGGCCAGGCACTGGCGCCGACGATGTTGCCGCGCACGTCCACCTTGACCAGGTTCGACGCACAAACTTCCGAATAGTGCAGGCCGAACGGGTTGAGCAGGAAATGCCCGGGCTCGCCGGGCACGCGCAGCGAGATGTGGTTGTAGATCAGCTCCGACCAGCCGAGCCGGTCGAAGATGCGGTAGGCCGCCGCCAGCTGCACCCGCGCCGACCATTCGGCCGGCGCGATGTGCTCGGGGCGGGGATAGCGGTCGTCGAAGCGGTCGGGCATCAAGGCACTCCATTCACTCAGAAGTGAGTGATTGTGCCGCCAATCCGTGCCCTCGGCCCACCCGCGCACCGCCGGCGCGCTGCGCGGCCCGAGGCGCGGCAGAGTGACTCTGCGGTGGCGCGGGCCCGGGCCGGCCGGCGCCGAAGCGGGTTCCTCGGGATTCAACGCGTCGTCGGAACCCGCTGGGGCTGATGCCGATCTGACTCGTAATTGCCACCATTGCTATCAGCCAAAACCGATTTGCATACACTATCCTGATGCAAAAGACGTTCGCACCCGCGTCCAGCGATCATCCACGCTACCGCAGCGGAGCGGTGGCGCGAATGGTGCGCATCCCGGTGTCCACGTTGCGCATCTGGGAACGGCGCTACCAGGTGGTCGGGCCGGCGGTCACGGCCACCGGCCACCGGCTCTATTCGGGCGCCGAGGTCGAGCGCCTGCTGCTGATCAAGCAGCTGGTCGACCTGGGTCATGCGATCGGCTCGCTGGCCCGCTTGCCGACCGAGGCGTTGCTCGAGATCGCCGACACCCGGGCCGCGCTCGACGCCGAGCCCTCGGCAGCGCCGCGGCCGCGAGCGGTGCTGCTGGGCCTGGGGCTGCCGCGCCGGCTGGGCGCGCTGTCGCTGCGGCGCGTCGCCACCTGGGCCGATCTCGCCGGCGCCGAGGCCGCGCTGGCCACCGAGCCAGCGCCCGACCTGCAGTCCGACCTGCTGGTGGCCGAGCTCGCCACGCTGCAGCCCGAATCGGCGACCCGCCTGCTGGCGCTGGCGCAGCGCCTGGGCGCGCGGCGCTGCCTGGTGATCTACGGCTTCGGCAGCGAGGCAGCGGCGCAACGCCTGCGCCAGTCCGGCTGGCGGCTGGCCCGCGCCCCGCAGGCCGACGCCGATCTGCGCGCGCAGGTCGCCGAGCTCGCCGCCGGCCTGGGCGCCGCAGCGCTGGCCAGCTGGCCGGATCCGCTGGCGCCACCGTCCGATCTGGCGCTGCCGCCCCGACGCTTCGACGATGCCGCGCTGCACCGGCTGGCGGCCGCCTCGACCACCGTGGCCTGCGAATGCCCGCGCCATATCGCCGAGCTGGTGCTGCAGCTGGCGAGCTTCGAGACCTACAGTGCCGAGTGCGTCGACCGCAGCCCGGCCGACGCGGCGCTGCACCGCGATCTGCAACAGGTGTCCGGCGTCGCGCGCGCGATGTTCGAAGCCGCGCTGCAGCGCGTGGCCGAGGCCGAATCGCTGCCGCTGCCGCCCGGCCGCTGACGATTCGCGCAGCGCCGGGATCACGGAATGCCCACCATGAAACGACGCTTCTTCCTGCAGGCCGCCACCGCCAACGGCAGTGCAGCGCCGGCCGGCGGCGCCGGCGCCGCGGCACCATTCGCCGATACCGGATTTGCCTGGCTGGAAGCCGGCGCGGCCGAGCTGTCGCGCGCGATGGCCGAGGGCCGCGCCAGCGCGGTGGCGCTGGTGCAGGCCTACACCGGACGCATCGCCGCGATCGACGCCGCCGGGCCGCGCCTGGCCAGCGTGCTGGAAGTCAACCCCGACGCGGCGGCGATCGCGGCGCAGCTCGACGCCGAGCGCGCCGCGGGCCGGCTGCGCGGGCCGCTGCACGGCATCCCGGTGGTGGTCAAGGACAACATCGCCACCGCCGACCGCATGGCCACCAGCGCCGGCTCGCCGGCGCTGCTGGGCATCGTGCCGCCGCGCGACGCCGCGGTGGTGGCCCGGCTGCGCGCCGCCGGCGCGGTCGTGCTGGCCAAGACCAACCTGTCGGAGTGGGCCAACTTCCGCGGCAAGAACTCGGTCAGCGGCTGGAGCACCCGCGGCGGCCAGACGCGCAACCCCTACGCGCTGGACCGCAGCCCCAGCGGCTCGTCGTCGGGCACCGGCAGTGCGGTGGCGGCCAGCCTGGCCGCGCTGGGCGTGGGCACCGAGACCGACGGCTCGATCACCTCGCCGGCCGGCGTGGCCGGGCTGGTCGGCGTCAAGCCCACGGTCGGGCTGGTCAGCCGTGCCGGCATCGTGCCGATCGCCTTCAGCCAGGACACCGCCGGCCCGATGTGCCGCAGCGTCGCCGACGCCGCGCTGCTGCTGGCGGTGCTGGCCGGCCCCGACCCGGGCGATCCGGCGACGCGCGCACAGGCCGGCAAGCTGGCGCCGGAGAGCCTGCTGCGGCTGCCCGCCGGCGCGCTGCGCGGTGCCCGGCTGGGCGTGGCCGGCAACCTCGTCGAGGGCCACGGCCGCGGCACCGTCGCGCTGTTCGAGGCCGCGCTGGCGGCGCTGCAGGCCGCCGGCGCCACGCTGGTGCGCGCACCGCTGCCCAACCTCGACAAGATGGGCGCCGGCGAACTCGAGGTGCTGCTGTTCGAGATCCGGCAGGCGATGGCCGCCTACCTGGCCGACTATGCCGGCGCCGGGCCGCACCGCACGCTGGCCGACCTGGTGGCCTACAACCAGGCCCATCCGCAGACCCTGGCCCTGTTCGGCCAGGAGTGGTTCGAGCAGGCGGTGGCCAAGGGCCCGCTCGACATGCCGGCCTACCGCCGCGCGCTGGCCACCGGGCGGCGGCTGTCGCGCACCCACGGCATCGATGCGATGCTGCGCCAGCACCGGCTCGACGCGATCATCGCGCCCACCGGCGGTCCGGCCTGGCTGATCGACCCGGTCAACGGCGACGCCGGATCGGCGCCCTCGGCCACCATGCCGGCCGCGGTGGCCGGCTACCCGCATGTCACGGTGCCGATGGGCCAGGTGGCCGGCCTGCCGGTGGGGCTGAGCTTCTTCGGCGGCGCCTGGCAGGACGCCCGGCTGCTGGCGCTGGCGCTGCACTACGAACAGACCACCCGGCACCGCGCCCCGCCGACCTACCGCCCCACCAGCACCTGAACTGGCGGGGAGCGGGGCGTCGGCACGCGGCTCGTTGCGGGTATTGCGACAGGCGGCTTTCGCTGCGCTCATCGAAGCTGAATCGGCGTGAGGACGAGGCCGAGGCCACCGGGTGACCGGCCGACTCCGTGTCCCCCGCCGGCCTGCGGCCGGCTCCTCCTTTAC
>JAEUOY010000076.1 GCA_016790515.1 Burkholderiaceae bacterium
ACCGCGTTCAGGCTCGCCTCGACCGCCGGATGGTCCTCGCCCAGCGCCTCGGCCAGCGCCAGCGCACGGCGCGACAGCGCCAGCGCCGCGGCATAGTCGCCCTTCTCGTACTGCAGCAGGGCCTGGCGGCTGATCGATTCCCAGTCGGCCAGCCGCCCGGCGTCGGCGGCGGACGGCGCAGCGGTCCGGGCCGGGCCGGACGCCGCGCCGCAGACCAGCGCCGCCAGCAGCGCCGCCAGCAGCGTCGCCGGCTGCCGCGGGCCGCGCCGGGCGGGGACCGTTCCTGGGCTCACCCGGCCAGGCCGGTCGCGCAGGCCGACGGCATCGCGCTGCGCGGGCCCGGTGAGCAGGCGTCGGTGCGACCAGAGGACTTCATCGCGATCTCCTCGCAGACCGTGCTTGGGGACGGGCCGCCGCCAGGCCGGCGGTGGCGCGGCGCGACGCCGCCGCACAGTATGCTCCGGCTTCCCCACCCGTTGCCGGAGCCCCGATGCCGCGTGCCGTACTCGACGAATCCGCCCTCCACCCGGCGATCCGGCAGAAGGTGGCCGGGCTTCATGCCGACCTGGTCGCCGAGGTCCAGGCGGCGCTGGCGCGCCACCCGGTGGTGGTGGTCGGCATGGCGCAGAACCCGTTCGTGAAGAAGGCGCGGCGCGCGCTGGACGCCGCCGGGGTGGCCCACCACGACCTCGACTACGGCAGCTACTTCAGCGACTGGCGGCGTCGCAACGCGCTGAAGATGTGGACCGGCTGGCCGACCTTTCCGATGGTCTTCGTCAAGGGCCAGCTCGTCGGCGGTGCCGAGGACCTGAAACGCCTGGTCGACAGCGGCGAGCTGAAGCGGCTGCTGGCGTGATGCGGTGCCGGCGCGAGCGGCGGTGGCCGGCCGTGCTGGCCGGCGCCGTCCTGCTCTGCGCTGCAGGGGCCGCGGCGCCGGCCGATGCGATCGCTCCCTTGCTGCAGCCCTGCCGGCTCGACGGCCTGGCGCAGGCGGCGCGCTGCGGCGTCGTGAAGCGCGCGCTCGATCCGGCGCGGCCGCAGGGGGTGCAGATCGAGGTGCACTTCGCGGTGGTGCCGGCGCTGGCCCGGCGCAAGGCCGACGACCCGGTGTTCTTCTTCGCCGGCGGGCCCGGGCAGAGCGCGATCGAACTGGCCGGCCTGCTGGCCTCGCGCTACGCCCGGCTGAACCAGCGGCGCGACCTGGTCTTCGTCGACCAGCGCGGCACCGGCCGCAGTGCGCCGCTGAAGTGCGCCGACGACGACGAGCGGGCCGTGCTGCAGCCGCTGGCCGAACGCATCGACGAGGCGCGGCAGCAGGCGCGGCTGCGCGAATGCCGCCTGGCGCTGCAGGCGCTGCCGCAGGGTGATCTGCGCTTCTACACCACCGAGCTGGCCACCGGCGACGTGCTGGCGGTGCGCCAGGCGCTGGGCGGTGCCCGCATCAATGCGATCGGCGCGTCGTACGGCAGCCGCGCGGTGCTGGACCTGCTGCGCCAGCAGCCGCAGGCCGTGCGCCGTGCGGTGCTCGATGGCGTCGTGCCGCCCGACATGCGGCTGGCCGACAGCGCCGCGCGCGACAATCAGGCGGCGCTCGACGCGCTGCTCGACGCCTGCGCCGCCGAAGCCGCCTGCGCGCACCGCCACCCGGCGCTGCGCGCGCAGTGGCGGTCGCTGCTGGCCGCGCTGCCGCAGCCGGTGGCGCTGCCGCATCCGGTCAGTGGCCGCACCGAGACCGTGCTGCTGCGGCGCGACACGCTGCTGTCGCTGGTGCGCGCGCCGCTGTACGCGCCGCTGCTGGCGTCGGCGCTGCCGGCGGCGATCGCCGAGGCCGCCGACGGCCGCTGGGCGCCGCTGGCCGCGCTGGCCGGATCGCTGGGCGGCAGCGCCGGCACGGTCTATACCGGCATGCACCTTTCGGTGGTCTGCAGCGAAGACCTCGGCCCGGTCCCGTTGCCAGCGGACTCCGCCGGCGACGCCCCTGATGCCGCGGCCGGCAACGACTTCGGCGCCACCTTCGCGCAGCAATACCGCCAGGCCTGCGCCGACTGGCCCCGCGGCGCGGTGAGCGCAGCGTTCTTCTCGCTGCCGCCCCTGCCCGCCGCCGGAGCGCCGGTGTGGCTGCTGTCGGGCGGCCTGGACCCGGTGACGCCGCCCCGCCATGGCCAGCGGGTGGCGCAGGCGCTGGGCCCGCGGGCCCGGCACATCGTGGTCCCCCAGCTCGGCCATGGCGTCACCGCCCTGGGCTGCCTGCGCGATGCGGTGGTCCGCTTCATCGACACCGCCGACGATGCCGGCGCGCTCGCCGGCGACGCCGGATGCGCGGCCGCGGTGCCCAGGCCGCTGGCCTTCGTGCCGCCGGGCGCTGCGGCCGACGGGGCGTCGCGATGATCGTGGTCCAGGGGCTGGCCAGGCAGTTCGTGCAGGGCCGCGGCCGCTCGCGCCGGGTGCTGGCGGCGGTGCGGTCGGTCGGCTTCAGCGCCGCCGACGGCTGCATCACCGGCCTGCTGGGGCCCAACGGGGCCGGCAAGACGACCACGCTGCGCATGGTGGCCGGCCTGCTGGTGCCCGATGCCGGCACGATCCAGGTCGCCGGCGTCGACGTGGTGGCGCAGCCGCAGCGCGCGCAGGCGCGGCTGGGCGTGCTGTCGGATGCGCGTGGCCTGTACCCGCGGCTGACCGCGCGCGAGAACATCGTCTACTACGGTCGGCTGCACGGGCTCGACGAGGCCGCAGCGCAGGACCGCGCCGAGACCCTGGCCCGGATGCTGGAGCTGGTCCCGCTGCTGGAGCGCCGCACCGAAGGCTTCAGCCAGGGCGAGCGCATGAAGACCGCGCTGGCCCGCGCGCTGGTGCACGACCCGTCGCACATCATCCTCGACGAGCCGACCAACGGCCTGGACGTGCTGGCCACCCGCAGCCTGCGCGAGGCGCTGCGCCGGCTGCGCGACGAGCAGGGCAAGTGCATCGTCTTCTCGACCCACATCATGCAGGAGGTCGAGCGGCTGTGCGACCAGGTGGTGGTGGTCGCCGGCGGCCGCACGGTGGCCGAGGGCACGGTGCCCGAACTGCTGGCGCGCACCGGGCAGACCGACTTCGAGGCCGGCTTCGTGCAGCTGGCCTTCGGTGCTGCGGCCGCCCGATGAGTGGTCAGAGCGGTCCCCGGCGGCGGCATGGCGGCGCGCTGGCGGCGGCCTGGCGGGTCTTCCGCAAGGAACTGCTCGACGCCCTGCGCGACCGCCGCACGCTGGGGCTGGTGGTGCTGTCGTCGGTGGCGCTGGGGCCGGTGCTGCTGGTGGCGCTGTCGGTGCTGGTGGCCGACCTGGAGGCGCGTGCCGGGTCGCGCGAGCTGTTCGTCGTCGGCATCGAGCATGCGCCGACGCTGCGCAACCACATCGAGCGCCAGGCCTGGACCCTGCGGCAGCCGCCGGCCGACTACGAGACCGCGCTGGCGCGGCGCAGCTTCGGCCACCCGGTGCTGCGGGTGCCCGAGGGCTTCGAGCGCGACCTGGCCGACGGCCTGGCGCCCAGGCTGCTGCTGGTCAGCGCCAGCGCCGACAGCCGCGCGCAGGCCGGCGCCGGCGCCGTGGCCCGGCTGCTGCAAGGCTTCGCCCAGGAGCAGGCCAGCCTGAGGCTGGCGCTGCGCGGCGTCGCCCCCGGGCTCTTGCAGGTGGTGCAGGTGCACGAGCAGGACTTGGCCAACCCGCTGGCGCGCGCCGCGCAGTTCACCCGGCTGCTGCCGTTCTTCGTGCTGATGGCGGTGCTCTACGGCGCGCTGCATGCGGCGCTCGACACGACCGCCGGCGAGCGCGAGCGCGGCTCGCTCGAGCCGCTGCTGATGACGCCGCTGCCGCGCGCGGCGATCGTCGTCGGCAAGTGGGGCGCGGTGGCGGTGATGGCGATGCTGGTGGCGGTGGTCTCGTGCCTGAGCTTCCTGCCCGGCCAGTGGCTGCTGCGCAGCGAGATGCTGGCCGCGACGTTCCAGTTCGGCCTGCGCGAGGCGCTGCTGTTCCTGGCGCTGCTGCTGCCGCTGGCGGCGCTGCTGGCCGCGCTGCTGATGGCGGTGGCGATCCGCTGCAAGTCCTTCAAGGAGGCGCAGGCCAACACCACGGTGGTGCTGCTGGCGGTGTCGCTGATGCCGATGTTCACCGCCTTCAACCAGGGCGGCGAGCAGCCCTGGCACCTGTGGCTGCCGGCGCTGGCGCAGGTCACGCTGATGCAGCGGGTGCTCGAAGGCGAGGCCTTCGGCCCGGCCGACCTGCTGCCGCCGCTGGCCGTGGCGGCGCTGGCGGCGGCGCTGTGCCTGGCCTATGTCGCGCGGCAGCTGCGCGCGGCCGCACTCGAATAGGCGGCTGGCCGGCCGCCGGGCCTCATTGGGAGAGCAGGCTGCCGGGCGCGGGCAGTGCCACCGGCGGCAAGGGCGTCAGCCAGGATGCGGCGCCGGCGTGGCCCGGCGCGCCGATCGCCCGTTCGACTTCGTGTTGCCAGGGCAGTCCATGCACGATCCCGTTGAAATGCCGGGCCGCCTCGTAGGCGGTGAGGACCTCGCCTTCGTCGCCGACCAGCCTCAGGTTGGTCACCACCGCCATCGGATCGGCCATCGCGACCACGCCGCGGTTCAGCTGCACCCAGTCCCAGGCGATGCCCACGTCGCCCTCCTCGCCGTGCCAGGCCCACAGCGTCTGGCCGAAGGCGCGAAAGAATGCATCGCCGGGGTTCGTGATTTGTGTCCCGAGGTGCTGCAGGCGCAAAGGAATCTGTTTTCCGACCTGCCACAATAAAGGCGGCCAGGCACTGAGGGTCCAGGGAGGACATTGTTGGAGCGTGGGGTTCATGGGGACGATCGTGACAGCGACTGACAGGTCGCATAGTTTTCGGCATCTGCTGAGCGATGAAAACATGTAAAGCCTTGCAGGTCAGTCGGACGGTCACCGACTGACGCTGCTGCGTTGGCATGCTTCAACGAGGATTCACTTCGGTCCTGCACGCCGGAAGTCGGGACGACTTCCGCAGCGAAGTCGTGCGCTTCACGCAGGCGCTCGGGTTCAGCACCGTGTCGGCGATGGCGGTGGTCGACCATTCGGTCGGGCGCTCGGAGTTCGTGGCCATCGACAACGCCCCGCCGGGCTATGCCGAGGCGATCAACGATGTGCCCAGCATGCGGCGCGACCCGGTGATGCAGCATTGCCGGCGCCATTCGGTGCCGATCATCTGGGACCAGGACACCTACACCAGCCAGGGCCTGGGCGAGCTCTGGGAAGAGCAGGCGCGTTTCGGCTACCGCACCGGCATCGCGATGGCGCTGCACCTGCCCGAAGGCCGGCACTTTGCGCTGGGCGTCGAGCGCGACCAGCCGCTGCCCTCCGACGGCGGCGAGCTGACCCGGCTGGTGGCCGACCTGCAGCTGTTCGCGGTGCATGCGCAGGATGCGGCGCTGCGCGTGCTGTCGCCGGCGCCACGGCAGCCTGAGCGCCCTTCGCTGACGCCGCGCGAGCTCGAAGCCCTGCGCTGGACGATGGAAGGCAAGACGGCCTGGGAGGTGGGCGCGATCCTGGGCATCAGCGAGCGCACGGCCGTGCTGCACGTGACCAACGCGATGCACAAGCTCGACTGCGCCAGCAAGCACCAGGCGGTGCTGAAGGCCCTGAGGCTGGGCCTGATCAGCTGAACCCGGCGGGCAGCGCCGCCCTGCGGCAGCTGCCGAATCCAAAGGCAATGCTCCGGCACCCGAGTGTGTGCCGGCCGCGACATTTGCAGTCGGTAGAAATGCCCCTGTAAGACCTGACAGTACCGCATCGTGAGATGCCCTGGTGAAATTGTTCACAAGCGCAATATCTAGCGCGTTGAACCTCAACCCACCGGAGCCTCATCATGCAAGTTTTCACCCAAGCCCAAGCCGTCGCCCTGCTGCCCCGCAACGGCTGGTAAGCCCTCAGCGCGACTTCGCCGGCCTGCGTCGCCGGCACCCGAACGAAAGGCCCGGTTGATTCGGGCCTTTTGCGCTTGGCGCAGAAGTTGTGCTCAGATCTTCTTCATCGGGCAGGTGTTGAGGCCCAGCAGCGGGTAGACCGGGCAGAAGCCGATCGCGCCGGTGAGCAACAGCACGACACCGATCCAGCCCCAGACGCCCACGGTGCCCGTGGCGGCGAGCGCGATGAGCACGAGACCGGCGACGATGCGAAGGCTGCGGTCCAGGCCGCCGACGTTGAGTTTCATGGTGGAGTTCTCCAGAGGCGATCGGCGACATGCCGACGCCGCAGACTGTGCCGGCCAGCGCTGCCGACGTCTGTGACCTGAGTCACCGACCACGCGGCGAGCGGGTCAGGCCGGTGGCCGCGGCAGGGTGCCGCCGGCCAGCGCCCGCAGCGCCGAGGCGTCGCGCACGGTCACGCGTTCGCGGCCGGTCTCGATCCAGCCGGCCTGCTCGAAGCGCCTGAGCAGCCGGCTGACGATCTCACGCACGGTGCCCAGTTCGTCGGCCAGCGACTGGTGGGTACCCTGCAGCACAGTGCCGTGGCCGAGCAGGCAGCGGGCCAGTCGCTGGTCCAGCCGCTGGAACGCCACGGCCTCGGCCAGCGCCATCAGGTCGGCCAGGCGGTCGGCGAAGATGCCGAAGACGAAACGGCGAAAGGACTCGACGGCAGTCCAGCGTTCGAAGGCGGTGGGCGACAGCACCACCAGTTCGGTCACCTGCGTCGTGCTGCCATGCGCGCAGAGCAGGGCCTGGCCGAACAGGCAGGCCGTGGACGCAACGCACAACTCACCCGGTCCGACCCGGTAGAGCTCGAGCGAGCGGCCGTTGGGGGTGCCGCGCGCGACGCGCACCTCGCCAGCCAACACCATCGGGAAGCCCCGGCAGGGCGTGCCTTCGTCGAACAGCAGCTGGCCGGCGGGCAGGCTCATGGCCTGGGCGTGGCGACCCAGGGTCTCGTCGCGCAGGACCTCGGGCAGGTCGCCGAGTGCCGGATACAGCGGCAGCAGGCGGCTCACGAGGGTCGACGCGGCGGCGGGGTCGGACATCTTGGCGACGAGTCTATGGTGGGAGTGTGACCGATCAACTGGAGTTGATCGATAGTTTTTGACAAACTCCGGGTCGTTCGAAAGCCCAGGAGATCCGATGGCGAAGTCTGCGGGATTCGCTGTGATGCACCTCGGCATCGCGTTCGGCGTGACCCATGTCCTGACCGGCGAAGTGGCGGTGGCCGGCGCCGTGACCGTGGTCGAGCCGGTCTGCAACAGGGTCGCGCACTATGTCTTCGATCGCTGGTGGGAGCGCCGGCGTCGTGGAGCGATGCTGGGCGCCGCGGCGGCAGCGGGTGCCGGCGGCCGATCGACCGGGGATCGCGGCGGCGCCGCGGTCAATGCCTCGAGGCGGCCCAGCCACAGCATCGCCTGGGCGGGTGAATCGCCGCACATCTCGGCCGAGGGCTGCAGCGAGCTGCAGACGGCCGGTCGCGACGGTTGGCCGAACAAGCGGCAGCGCAGCCGCTCGTCCAGTTGCACGCAGCGCACGCCGGCGGGCTTGCCGGCCGGCATGCCGGGGATCGCCGAGCTGATCGAGGGCGCGATGCAGCAGGCGGCGCAACGGTCGCGGCAACGTGGGGCGCCCGGGGCGGTGGCAGTCATCGGCGCAGCATCATAGAAGCGCAGGGCCAAACCGGTCGCTGCGCGGCGCAGCGGCCGCGGGTTTTTACAATAGGGCTCGCCCATCGATCCTCGGCCAGCCGCGTTGCTGCGCCGACCCCTTGCCGTGCTGCACCCTCAATCATTCGATGTCATCGTCGTCGGCGGCGGCCATGCCGGTACCGAGGCGGCGCTGGCGGCCGCCCGCATGGGCTGCGCGACGCTCCTGCTGAGCCACAACATCGAGACGCTGGGGCAGATGAGCTGCAACCCGTCGATCGGCGGCATCGGCAAGGGGCACCTGGTCAAGGAGGTCGACGCGCTGGGCGGCGCCATGGCTGCCGCCACCGACGAGGCGGGCATCCAGTTCCGCATCCTCAACGGCAGCAAGGGGCCGGCGGTGCGGGCCACCCGGGCGCAGGCCGATCGCCTGCTCTACAAGGCGGCGATCCGCCAGCGGCTGGAGAACCAGCCGAACCTCTGGCTGTTCCAGCAGGCGGTGGACGACCTGATGGTCGAAGGCGATCGGGTGACCGGTGCGGTGACGCAGACGGGCATTGCCTTCCGCGGCCGCACCGTGGTGCTGACCGCCGGCACCTTCCTCGACGGCCGTGTCCATGTCGGCCTGCGCAACCACCCGGCCGGGCGCGCCGGGGACCCGCCAGCGGTCAGCCTGTCGGCGCGGCTGAAGGAGCTGAAACTGCCGCAGGGCCGCCTGAAGACCGGCACACCGCCGCGCATCGACGGCCGCTCGATCGACTTCTCGAAGCTGATCGAGCAGCCCGGCGACCTGGACCCGGTGCCGGTGTTCAGCTTCCTCGGCAATGCCGGCCAGCATCCGCGGCAGGTGCCTTGCTGGATCACCCACACCAACGAACGCACGCACGAGATCATCCGTTCGGGCTTCGACCGCAGCCCGATGTTCACCGGCGTGATCGAGGGCGTCGGGCCGCGCTACTGCCCGAGCATCGAGGACAAGGTCAACCGCTTCGCTGACAAGGACAGCCATCAGATCTTCCTCGAGCCCGAGGGCCTGACGACGCACGAGTTCTACCCCAACGGCATCTCGACCTCGCTGCCCTTCGACATCCAGCTGGCGGCGGTGCGGTCGATGGCTGGGCTGGAGAGCGCCCACATCCTGCGGCCGGGCTACGCGATCGAGTACGACTACTTCGACCCGCGCGCGCTGAAGAGCAGCTTCGAGACGCGGTCGATCGCCGGGCTGTTCTTCGCCGGCCAGATCAACGGCACGACCGGCTACGAGGAAGCCGCGGCGCAGGGCCTGTACGCCGGTGCCAACGCCGCGCTGCAGGCCCAGGGGCGTGAGCCGCTGCTGTTGCGGCGCGACCAGGCCTACCTCGGCGTGCTGGTCGACGACCTGATCACCAAGGGTGTCAGCGAGCCGTACCGGATGTTCACCAGCCGCGCCGAGTTCCGGCTGCAGCTGCGCGAGGACAACGCCGACGCCCGGCTGACCGAGATCGGCCGCCGGATCGGCCTGGTCGACGATGTGCGCTGGGCGGCCTTCGACCGCAAGCGCGAGGCGGTGGCCCGGGTCGGACAGCAGTTGAGGGGCACCTGGGTGCACCCGGCCAAGCTGCCGGCCGAGGCCGCCGAGCGGCTGCTGGGCAAGGCGATCGAGCGTGAATACAAGCTGAGCGATCTGCTGCGCCGCCCGGGCATCGACTTCGACCGCGTCGTCCAGGTGGCCGAGGCTGCTGCAGCCGGGCAACCGGGATCGGCATCCATGCCTGTTTCACGTGAAACACTGAGCGCCGATCTGGGCCCGGATCTGGCCAGGGTCGTGATCGAGCAGGTCGAGGTCGCCACCAAGTACGCGGGATACATCGGCAAGCAGGCCGACGATGTCGAGCGCGCGGCGCACTTCGAGCATCTGAAGCTGCCGGCCGAGCTCGACTACCAAGAGGTCACCGCGCTGAGTCATGAGGTGCGGCAGAAGCTCAGCCGCTTTCGGCCCGAGACCCTGGGCCAGGCGTCCCGGATCTCCGGCGTGACACCAGCGGCGGTGTCCCTGCTGCTGGTGCACCTGAAGAAGCGGCGCCTTGGCGGCTTCAGCAGCTTCAGCGCCTCCGGCGACGCCGGGCGAACGACGGGCCGCGACGGGACGGCGCCGGCCGGCGACCCGGCCCAGGACGCGGCCTGAAGCCGCGCTGCGACGACCGCCGTGCAGGACGAGTCAGACCGCCGCGCCCGCCTGTGCGCCGCAGCGCAGGCGCTCGACGTCCCGCTGGATGCCATGGCGCTGGACCGGCTGATGGCCTACCTGGGCTTGCTGCAGCGCTGGAACCGCGTCTACAACCTGACCGCGCTGCGCGACCCCGACGAGATGCTCAGCCACCACCTGGTGGACAGTCTGGCGGCGGTGGCGCCGATTCGCCGAATGTGCGGCAGCCTGGCCGGCCGCGATGCGGGCGACCGTCTGCGCATCCTCGACGTGGGCAGTGGCGGCGGCCTGCCGGGTGTCGTGCTGGCCGTGGTCGAGCGGGACTGGCAGGTCTGCTGTGTCGACACCGTCGCGAAGAAGGTCGGCTTCATCCGCCAGGTGGCCGCCGAGCTGCAACTGCCGAACCTGCGAGGGCTTCACGCCCGCGTCGAAGCGCTGGGTGATTCGGCAACCCATTTCGACCTGGTGGTCTCGCGCGCCTTTGCGTCGCTGGCCGACTTCACGACGCTGTCGCGACCGACCCTGGCCGAGCGGGGCATCTGGTTGGCGATGAAGGGCAGGCTGCCCGAAGCCGAGATCGCCGCCTTGCCTGCCGAAGTGCAGGTGTTTCACGTGGAACCATTGCAGGTCCCGGGGCTGGACGCGCAGCGCTGCCTGGTCTGGCTGCGGCCGACGCCAGACAAGCCACAACGCAGTGCTTCCGGCTGAGCCCGGGCCGCCGGTGGCGCCGACGCACAGGGCGCCAGCGGCGATACTTGCAACCATGGCCAAAGTCTTTTGCATCGCGAATCAGAAGGGTGGCGTCGGCAAGACGACCACCACGGTCAACCTGGCGGCCGGGCTGTCACGCGTCGGCCAGCGCGTGCTGGTGGTCGACCTCGACCCGCAGGGCAACGCGACGATGGGTTCGGGCATCGACAAGCGCGCGATGGCGCTGTCGGTCTACGACGTGCTGCTCGAGACCGCCGCGGTGGTCGAAGCCCGGCAGCGCTCCGAAGCCGGGGGCTACGACGTGCTCGGTGCCAACCGCGAACTGGCCGGCGCCGAAGTCGAACTGGTCGGACTCGCGCACCGCAACGAGCGCCTGCGTCGCGCCCTGGCGGCCGCGACAGCCCAGCCCGAGGGCGACTATGACTTCGTGCTGATCGATTGCCCGCCGTCGCTAAGCCTGCTGACCCTCAACGGCCTGTGCAGCGCCCACGGCGTGATCGTGCCGATGCAGTGCGAATACTTCGCGCTCGAAGGCCTGTCCGACCTCGTCAACACGATCAAGCAGGTGCACGCCAACCTCAATCGCGACCTGCAGGTCATCGGCCTGCTGCGGGTGATGTTCGATCCGCGCATCACGCTGCAGCAGCAGGTCAGCGAGCAGCTCAAGGGGCATTTCGGCGACAAGGTCTTCAGCACGGTGATCCCGCGCAACGTGCGGCTTGCCGAGGCCCCCAGCTACGGCCAGCCCGGCGTCGTCTTCGACCCCGCCGCCAAGGGCGCGCAGGCCTACCTGGCCTTTGCCGACGAGCTGGTGCATCGCGTCGGATCGATGCCCTTCGGCCGTCTTGCCGCGGCTTGACAAGGGCCGGCGCCGATGCCGCGATGGACCGGGCAGCGCTGCCGCTGACGCTGCTGTCGCGCATCGAGGATGCCGGCATCAACGCCAGCGCGCCGCCACAGCAGCGCTGGATCGACGGCTGGCTGCTGCGCTTCTCGCCGGGCAAGGCCAAGCGGGCGCGCTGCATCCAGCCGGTGGCCGATGGCCGCCTGCCGCTGGCCGAACGGCTGGCGCTGTGCGCCGCGGTGTTCGACCAGGCGGGCCTGCCGATGGTCGTTCGCCTCACGCCGTTCAGCCGGCCCGACGGCCTCGACGGGCGCCTTGCCGAGCTGGGCTACCGCTCGCTGGACGACACCCGGGTGATGGTGGCCACCGAGATGCCCGCCGCCGAAGACCTGCCTCCCGGGCTGCAACTCATGCCGCTCGACGCCGCGGCGTTTGCCGAGGTGGTCGGCGAACTGCGCGGTTCACCGGCCGGCCAGCGCGTCGCGCAGGCGCAGCGCCTGGCCGCCTCGCCGGTGCCGTACCGCGGCTGGGCGCTGCGCCGGCACGACGACGGCACGATCCTGGCCTGCGGCCAGACGGCGGCCGAGGCCGACCTGGTCGGCCTGTACGACGTCTTCACCCACCCCGAAGCTCGCGGCCAGGGTCTGGCGCGGCGGCTGTGCGCTGCCTTGCTGGCCGCCGCCCGCGCCGAAGGTGCACGCGTCGCCTACCTGCAGGTGGATGCGGACAATGCGCCGGCCCGGGCGATCTACCACCGCTTGGGCTTCGTCGACGCCTACGCCTACCACTACCGCGCGCCGGATCCCGACGCCGCGCATTGACGCCGCCTTCAGAGCCCCAGGCCTTCGTCCAGCCCCAGGTGCAGGTTCATCGCCTGCACCGCCGCGCCGCTGGCGCCCTTGCCCAGGTTGTCCAGCCGCGACAGCAGCAGCACCTGGCGCTCGTTGCCGAACACGAACAGGTCGCAGCGATTGCTGTCGTTGCAGGCCTGCACGTCGAAGAAGCCCGTCTCCAGCGTGCCCGGGTCGGAGAGCGGCATCACCCGGACGAAGCGTTCGCCGGCATAGTGCTCGGCCAGCGCCTGCTGCAGTTGCGCGGCGGTCGTGCCGGGTTTCAGTTGCCCCAGATGCAAGGGCACACTCACCGCCAAGCCCTTGTAGAAGCTGGAGACCACCGGCATGAACACCGGTGCCTGGGCCAGCCCGGTATGGGCCACCATCTCGGGCAGGTGCTTGTGGGCCAGCGTCAGGCCGTAGGGGCGCGGCGCCTGCAGCAACGGGTCGCCGCCGGCCTCGTACTGCTCGATCATCTTCTTGCCACCACCCGAGTAGCCGGTGATCGACGTCGCGCTGATCAGCGCGTCGGCCGGCACCAGCCCGGCATCGACCAGCGGACGCATCAGCAGCACGAAGGCGGTGGCGTGGCAGCCGGGATTGGCGATGCGCTTGGCGTCACGCAGCCTGTCGCGCTGGCCGGGCGCCAGTTCGGGCAGGCCATAGGCCCAGCCGGGCTGGGTGCGGTGCGCCGTGCTGGCATCGATCACGCAGGTGCCGGGGTTGCCGACCAGCGCGGCGGCCTCGCGCGCCGCGGCGTCGGGCAGGCACAGGAAGGCGATGTCGGCAGCGTTCAGCAGGCGCGCGCGCTCGCCGGCGTCCTTGCGCTTGTCGGCGGCAATGCGCAGCACCTCGACGTCGCTGCGACGCGCCAGCATCTCGTGGATGCGAAGGCCGGTGGTGCCTTCCTGTCCGTCGACGAAGATGCGATAGGTCATGGCAAGGTCCTGTTGGTCACAATGCGGGTGAACGCAGAAGGATAAGCCAAGCGCCATGATTTCGACTCGCGTCCTGCTGCTGCCGGGCTGGCAGAACTCCGGCGACGGCCACTGGCAGACCCGCTGGGAGCAGCAGCACGGCTTCGAGCGCGTGCTGCAGGACGACTGGTGGTGGCCCCGACGCGGCGACTGGATGGCCAGGCTGGAAGACACGCTGCTGACCGACGACCGCCCGGCGCTGCTGGTCGCCCACAGCCTGGGCTGCCACCTGGTGGCGGCGTGGGCCGCGCACTCGCGCCATGGCGCGCGGGTGGCCGCCGCACTGCTGGTGGCGCCGCCCGACCTCGAGCGCCCCGACCTGTCGCCGCAGCTGCAGGGCTGGGCACCGGTCATCCGCCGGCGGCTGCCGTTTGCCAGCACCGCGGTGCTGAGTTCGGACGACCCGTTCGGCGCCGCCGACCGCGGCCTGGCGCTGGCGGCCGATTGGGGCAGCGAGCCCGTCATGCTTGCCGCGGCGGGCCATGTCAATGCCGACAGCGGCCTCGGCGACTGGCCTGAAGGCCTTGCGCTGCTGCACGGGCTCGCGCGCCGCGCCGGCCTCGCCTGACGCTGGCCAGGCCCCGCGGCCGGCGCCGCGCGATCGCCGACAATCGCCGCCCATGGTGACCAAGAAACCCAAGGGCCTCGGCCTCGGCCTCGAAGCGCTGCTCGGCCCCAAGGTCGCGGACATCGCGGCGGCCGACGCGTCGCGCCCCAGCACGCTGAAGCTCGACCAGCTGCAGCCCGGCCGCTACCAGCCGCGCACCCGGATGGACGAAGGCTCGCTCTACGAGCTGGCCGAGAGCATCAAGAACCAGGGCATCATGCAGCCGATCCTGGTGCGACCGGTCGGCGCCTCGGGCTACGAGATCATCGCCGGAGAGCGGCGCTTTCGCGCCGCGAGGCTGGCCGGGCTCGACGAGGTGCCGGTGCTCGTCAAGGAGGTGCCCGACGAAGCCGCCGCGGTGATGGCGCTGATCGAGAACATCCAGCGCGAGGATCTGAACCCGCTCGAAGAGGCCCAGGGCCTGCAGCGCCTGGTGGCCGAGTTCCAGCTGACGCACGAGCAGGCAGCGCAGGCGGTGGGCCGTTCGCGCAGCGCCGCGAGCAACCTGCTGCGGCTGCTGAACCTGACGCCGCCGGTGCAGCAGTTGCTGATGGCCGGCGACCTGGACATGGGCCATGCCCGCGCCTTGCTGGCGCTGGATGCCGGTGCCCAGGTGGCCAGCGCCACCGAGATCGTCGCGAAGAAGCTCAGCGTTCGCGAGGCCGAGAAGCTGGTCGCCCGGGCGCTGCAGGGCACGCCCAGCTCGGGCCGCCAGGCGCCGCTGCTGCGGGTGAAGAAGGAGAAGTCGCGCGACATCGTGCGGCTCGAGGAACAGCTGGCCGATGCACTGACCGCGCAGGTCGAGATCCGCATCCACCGCAGCACCCGGCGCGGCGAGCAGGGCGAGGTCGCGATCTCGTTCGCCTCGCTCGACGAGCTGAACGGGCTGCTCGACCGGCTGGGCGTGGCCGATCGCTGAGCGTGGGCCGCATGACCCGGGAATGAACCGCGTCGCCCCCCCGGCCTGCGGGGGATCGCGGACCTGGCCCATGCGTTCCGGCCTATGCACCGTCATCATGCATGACGTGCATTGCTGGACGAACTCGGCCGGTGCAGGCGTCCGGATATCGGCGCATGATGCGCAAAGCTGGTGCGGCGCTGTCAGCTTGCTGTCGGCCTCGCGCGTTGTACGCTTGCAAGTGTGCTGGACGGGCTGGCGCGCAGCTTGCTGTGTCGATCCGGAGAAGCACTGGGTTCAGGTGTTTCATCGGCGGCTCGCATCGCCGCCGATGTAGGAAGCTGGAGACAGGTGATTCGCTAGACAACGTCCAACCGACCGGAAAGCTCTGATGGAGCCTGGGCCTGTGAAGCCGGGACTTCATCAGAACTTCCCCGCCGCCGATGGGGCTGATCCCTGCATCGGCGCTGTGTCCCACCCAGGAGGTCCTCATGGACGTGATCAGCAGCTTCGCCGCCCGTTACGAACGCACCCGCGAAGAGGAGATGTCGCTCGAAGACTACCTCGCCGAGTGCAAGCGCAACCCCATCGCCTATTCCACCGCGGCCGAGCGCATGCTCAAGGCCATCGGCGAGCCGCAGATGGTCGACACCCGCAACGACCCGCGGCTGTCGCGGATCTTCGCCAACAAGGTCATCAAGATCTACCCGGCCTTCGCCGAGTTCTACGGCATGGAAGACGCCATCGAGCAGGTGGTGTCGTACTTCAGGCACGCCGCGCAGGGGCTCGAGGAGAAGAAGCAGATCCTCTACCTGCTGGGCCCGGTCGGCGGCGGCAAGAGCTCGATCGCCGAGCGCCTGAAGCAGCTGATGCAGGAGGTGCCGTTCTACGCGATCAAGGGTTCGCCGGTCAACGAATCGCCGCTCGGGCTGTTCGACATGGCCGAGGACGGCGCAATCCTCGAGCAGGAATACGGCATCCCGCGCCGCTACCTCAACCGCATCCTGTCGCCCTGGGCGGTGAAGCGCCTGGAGGAATTCGGCGGCGACATCCGCAAGTTCAAGGTCGTCAAGCGCCACCCCAGCGTGCTCAAGCAGGTGGGCATCGCCAAGACCGAGCCGGGTGACGAGAACAACCAGGACATCAGCTCGCTGGTCGGCAAGGTCGACATCCGCAAGCTCGAGTCCTATGCGCAGGACGACCCCGACGCCTACAGCTACAGCGGCGGCCTGTGCCTGGCCAACCAGGGCCTGCTCGAATTCGTCGAGATGTTCAAGGCACCGATCAAGGTGTTGCACCCGCTGCTGACGGCCACCCAGGAAGCCAACTTCAAGGGCACCGAGGGCTTCGGTGCCATCCCCTTCGACGGCGTCGTGCTGGCGCACAGCAACGAGAGCGAGTGGAAGACCTTCCGCAACAACAAGAACAACGAAGCCTTCCTCGACCGCATCTACATCGTCAAGGTGCCGTACTGCCTGCGCGTCAGCGAGGAGATCAAGATCTACGAGAAGCTGCTGCGCGGCTCCTCGCTCGCCGACGCCACCTGCGCGCCGGGCACGCTGAAGATGATGGCGCAGTTCGGCATCCTCACGCGCCTGAAGGAACCGGAGAACTCGTCGCTCTTCAGCAAGATGCTGGTCTACGACGGCGAGAACCTGAAGGACACCGACCCGCGCGCGAAGAGCTACCAGGAGTACCGCGACTACGCCGGCGTCGACGAAGGCATGAGCGGCATCTCGACCCGCTTCGCCTACAAGATCATCTCGAAGGTCTTCAACTTCGACTCGAGCGAGGTCGCCGCCAACCCGGTGCACCTGATGTATGTGCTCGAGCAGCAGATCGAGCGCGAGCAGTTCCCGGCCGAGGTCGAGCAGAAGTACCTGTCGTTCATCAAGGAGCATCT
>JAEUOY010000082.1 GCA_016790515.1 Burkholderiaceae bacterium
GCGCCCCCCGAGATCTCCCCGCAGTCAACCCCTCTTTCCCGACACGACGCTCTTCCGATCTGACCGCCAGCACGGTGCCCATCGTCAGCGCGGTGGCCGGGCGCTGCACCTCGCGCACCAGGAAGATGCCGTTGCCGGCCGCGCCGGGGAAGCGCGCCCGCACGGTGACGTTCTCGGCCGCGCCGCCGCCGTCGCGCAGCAGCACCGACGCCGCCGCCGCGCCGTTGGCGGTGCGCACCACGTACAGCCGCGAGCCGCCGTTGTCGAAGTAGGCCCGCGCGGCATGGGCGACGAAGTTCAGCCGCCGCGCCGCATCGGTGACGTCGGCCAGCGCCAGGTTGCCGAGGCCGCCGAACAGCCGCTCGAAGTCGGTCAGGCTGGTGACCATCTCGGGGGCGCCCAGCGCGCCGCCGACCGGCCCGCGCCGGGTCGGCCCGACGAAGGCCGAGGTGCTGGTGCCCACGCCCTCGATCGACTTGGCGCGGAAACTGGTTTCTTCGACGTAGACGCCGGGTGCCAGGTATTCAGGCATGGCCATTTCTCCTTTGCGTGAAGGTGCGGGTCGCGGGGGGTGAACTCGCCGGCCTTCATGGCAATGCGAGCGAGACGGTGAGGGGTGCCGAGCGCGATGCGGCCAGCATCACGGCCTGGCTGGCGCCGGGCAGCAGCGCGCGGCGGGCCTCCAGGTCGTCGGGGTCGACCAGCGGCAGGGCGTCGGGCAGGCGGCCGGCGCGCAGCTGCGCGATCGGCGTGCGGGTGCCGAGCGCGGGGTCGAAGACGGTGTCCAGCGTCGCGGCGATCTCCAGCGCGACGACCGCGCCGGGGTCTTCCGACCAGGTGGTGACCGGCACCCCCGGCACTGCCACCAGCGCCTCGCCGCGCCAGTCGCTGAGGCCCTGGGCCAGCGTGCTGCCGTCGCGGGTGATGCGCAGCAGCGCGCCGCCCAGGGCATCACCGCTGGCGCCGTCGACCACGCTGATGCGCAGCACGGCCCAGTTGGCGCCGGTGGGTGCGGCGGGTGCGGGCCACAGCGCGATGTCGATGGTGCGGAACAGCGAGGCGGGCAGCCCGGCGTTGGCCGGCGCCGGATCGCGCGGCAGCGCCACGGCGGCGCGGCGCGGCAGGTAGCGGCCGGCCGGATCGCTGACAGTGGCCGTCAGCGCGACGCTGCCGATCGCCGGCAGCGCCGGCGGGGCGTCGAACGCGGCCTCGTGCGCGGCCAGCGCCGGCACCTCGCTGATCACCCACAGGCCGCTGCGGTTGCGCTGCACCCGCGCACCATCGATGCCCACGGCCAGCGGCTCGCGCAGCGTCGCGCCGGTGTTGCCGTCGACGATGCGCAGCGCGCCCAGGACGCGGCGGTCGACCGATTCGAGCGGGCGGAAGACCGGCGGTGCCAGGCTCATCGCGCACTCCCCGGCCGCTGCGCCCCGTGGGTGAAGCGGCTGGCCACCACCGGCCGGGCATCGGCCGCCGGGTCGGGGTCGATGCGCACCAGCCGCGCGATGTACGACACCGACAGCCGGTAGCTCGGCTCCAGCGCGTCCCAGATGCGCATCAGGTCCTCGTTCGACAGCTCGGCCGGGATGATCTGGATCACCTCGTCGCTCGCCCAGCCGGCCTCGGGCGACAGCGACGAGGCGTCGAGGATCGGGTGCAGGTAGAGCTGGCGCAGCGCCCAGGCCAGCGGCAGCTGCTCGTCGGGCGCGGTGCCACCCCAGGCGCTGAGCAGGAAGTGCAGGTCCAGCCCCAGCGGCGCCGGCTGCTCGGCCGATGCGCGGTCGGGCCGCTGCTGGCGCATGTGCTCGTTGACGGTGATGCGGTACAGCGACAGCGCCAGGCGGTTGTTGTCGTCCGGCGGCGCGGCGAGCTCGGCCATCGACATCAGCGCGAACTCGCAGGCCGGCATGGCCGCGCCACCGGCGCTGTCGGGGTAGGTGTTGCGCAGGTAGGTGACGATCGAGTTGCCCACCGAATGGATCGCCCGGATGTTGGCCATGGGGTTGCCTGGACCGGATCGGCGCTCAGCGCGGGCCGTCGGGCGCCGCCGCGCTGACCGCGCGATAGATCACGCTGCCGTCGGGCAGCTCGGTGCAGGTCAGCAGCTGGCACAGCAGCAGCGCCTGCAGCGCCTGGCGCACCACGCTCAAGGGCACGTCGACCCCCATGTCGGGCAGCCACCACTGGGCGATGCCGTGCTCGTTGTCGGCGGCGCAGGGATGGCGCGCGATGTATCCGACGATCGCATCGCGGGCCGCTTGCAGCCGGGACTCGGCCGGTTCCGACAAGGCTTCTCCAGTGGCATCACCCAGCGGCCGGTGCGATTCGCATGCCAGCCCCCGCGTCGCCAGCTCACGCTCGCAAGTGCTTGATTTCACGGCGATCGGCCGTGCGGCACGGGCCGGGTGGGTCGCCACCGACCCGGCAGGGCCCGACCCGGCGGGTCATCGCCGACCCGGTCGCAGGCGGGCACGGACCGGCGCGAGCCGGCGCGAGCCGGCGCGGACCGGCATGGCGGTCGAGGTGGCAGGGGAAGGCGGCGGCGGCCGCCGGCTGCGTCAGTGCGGCTGCGTCAGTGCGGCTGCGCAGCGGCGCCCGAGGCGCGCTGCAAGCCGTGCTTCTTCAGCAGCTTGCCCAGGCAGCGCCGCTCCTTGCCGGCCAGGCGGGCTGCCTGGGTGACGTTGCCGTCGGCGGCGGCCATCAGCTGCTCGAGGTACTGGCGCTCGAACTGCTGCAGCGCCTGCTCGCGCGCTTCGTGGTAGCCGGCCAGCGCGGCGCAGCGCGCGCCGGATGGCGTGACGCGGGGCGCGTCCTGCGTCGGCGCAGGGGCCATCGCCGCCGGATCGAGCTGCAGCCGTTCGTCGTCGGACAGCAGCAGCGCGCGCTGCACCCGGTTGTCGAGTTCGCGCACGTTGCCGGGCCAGGGATGGCGGGCCATCCAGGCCAGGCTGCCGGGGTGCAGCTTGCGCGGCGGCATGCCGTAGTGGCCAGCGTGGCGGGCGATGAAATGCTCGGCCAGCAGTGCTGCGTCACCCGGCCGCTCGCGCAGCGGCGGCATCGCCAGCAGCAGCACGTTCAGCCGGAAGGCCAGGTCGTCGCGGAAGCTGCCGGAGCGCAGCAACTGGTCGAAGCGCGGGTTGGCCGCGGCGATGATGCGCACGTCGCCGCTGCATTCGCGCGTGCCGCCGACCGGCCGATACGTGAAATCCTGCAGAAAACGCAACAACGACACCTGGGCCCGCAGCGGCAACGAATCGAGCTCGTCGAGGAACAGCGTGCCGCCTTCGGCCGCGGCCACCAGGCCCGAGCGGGCCTGTCGGGCGTCGGTGAAGGCGCCGCGCTCGACGCCGAACAGCTCGCTCTCGATCAGCGCCTCGGGCAGGGCGCCGCAGTTCAGCGCGACGAAGGGCGCATGGCGGCGCGGCGACTGGTAGTGGATCGCGCGCGCGGCCAGCTCCTTGCCGGTGCCGGTCTCGCCCTGGATCAGCACCGGCGCGTCGAATCGCGCCATGCGCTCGATCAAGGCCAGCGCCTGCAGGAAGCGCGGCGAGCGGCCGATCATTCGCACGCCGGCACTCACACCCCACCCCGGTTCATCGCCGCCCGCCGATCCGCCACGCCGTCCCTTTCGCAGGCGCTGCAACCACCCGCTGCCCGGGCACTCTAGGCGGCCGACCCGGGGCCGGCAAGCTCGGCACTAGGGGTGTGGACGCCCCCAGCCGTCACCAGTGTGTAACCTGTTGTGTGGGCGGCTGCCGAACGCGGCGAGACCTGGCCGCCGGATTGATCAGCGATAAGCCTCGACGTCGGTCTGGCGGCCGGCGAAGTGGTCGAACATCGCGACGCAGCGGCTCAGGTTCGACAGCCGATGCTGCTCGGCGCCGCCGATGCCCAGATGGCCGATGCCCTGCAGGCTGCGGTAGCCCCAGACGCCACCGCCCAGCGGCTCGAGCAGCACCGCCCACTGCATCTCGCGCGCGGCGACCAGCCTGACGCCCATGTAGCGCAGTTCGCCGACGTTCTCGACCCGCAGCGCCAGGCGGCCGGGGGCCGACGGCAGCAACTGCAGGCTGTAGGGCACCAGCGCCGCAGCGCGGTTGTCGCTCTGCGCGAAGTACAGTTCGGCGCCGCTGCGCAGTTCGGCCGCGCTGTAGTCGGCGCGCGGCGCCATCGAGGCCGGCTTGTCGATGGCGAACGACTCGCGGATCAGCGTCAGGCGCCGCTTGTCGCTGAACGACCAGTACGGCATGCCCTTGAGCGCCGACACCGCGCCGATGCGCCCGAGCAGCCCGGTGGCATCGAGCGCCGATGCAAAGCCGGCGGTGACCCGCACCAGCAGCTCGAACTCGCGCGTGCGCAGGCCGCTGCAGTCGGGCAGCGGGCCGTCCTGGTGGCCGCCGAGCAGCCAGCTCTGGACCAGCGCGGGCCGGTCGGGCGCCGGGTAGGCCGGGCCTGGCGCGCTGCCGCACTGGGTGGCCGCGCCGGCCGCGGCCGCCGTGCCCGCGGCCCCCGGTGCCGAGAGCGCCGCCATCCACCGCAGTGCCTGCCGTCGGGTCGCCGAATCCATCGCCGCCCTTTTACCGCATCAGGCGGCGCGGCGGCCATCGGCATGACCCTGCCCGGCGGCCGCCGGGCCGGCGGCGCGGCAGCCGTTCAGCGCAAGGCCTGACGGCGCAGCGCGTCCAGCTTGCCGGCGTAGCGCCGCTGTTCGCCGGGGGTGGTGCTGAATTCCAGCGCCTGCTGCAGCGCCTGCCGGGCCCCGTCGGCCTGGCCCAGCGC
Source organism: Burkholderiaceae bacterium (assembly GCA_016790515.1). GTDB lineage: Bacteria > Pseudomonadota > Gammaproteobacteria > Burkholderiales > Burkholderiaceae_C > Pseudaquabacterium. The sequence goes on from JAEUOY010000082.1 coordinate 4,780, forward strand.
CAGCCGGGCCTGGGCCAGCCAGAAGTACGACTCGTGCGACGGGCCGCTGAGCGCCAGCTCGCGCTCGAACAGCCGCAGCGCGAGCGCCGGATCCTGCCGCGCCATCGCCCGCTGGCCCTGGTGCAGGAAATGGAACGGCGGGTAGGGCTCCAGCGCCTGGCGCCGCGCCGACCAGCCCGCTGCCTCGCCCGCACGGCCCAGCGCCGCGAGCGTGCCCTCGAGGTTGGTCATCGCCGCGACGTTGCGCGCATCGTGGGCCAGCAGCGTCTCGAACACCGCCGCGGCCGCGCCCGGGTGGCCGGCGTTGCGGTAGACCACGCCCAGCGTGTTGTAGGCATCCCAGTAGGCCGGATCGGTGCGCAGGGCTTCGCGCGCCCAGGCGTAGGCCGACGCAGGCTGTTGCGCCAGCAGGGACTCGACGGCCCGGTTGTTCATGAACATCGCCAGCACCCGGTGCGGCTCGATCGCTTCGGCGACCATCGTCTCGCTCAGCTCGCCGGGCATGAAATCGATGACCCACTGGTTGCCGCCGTGCAGCCGGGCGCCGGCGCGCCGGGCCGGCCCGCTGACCCCCAGCACCAGGTTGACATGGCCGCTGCGCAGCGTCAGCCCGGGCTGGCGGCTGTACAGCGGCTCGCCGAGCACGCGCTGGAAACGCAGGTCCAGCCCCATCTCGCGCGCCAGCGCAGCGGTCATCAGCACCAGCGACAGGCAGTTGCCCGAGCGCGCAGCGAAGGCCTGGGCGGCGTTGCGGGTGAAGCTGGCATCGTAGTCCAGCCGCAGGTCGCCGGGCGCGGCCAGCGAGTCGGCCAGCGCCTTGGGCCGTTCGGCCAGCACCGGGGTGCGGGCGACGATGCGCCGCACATGCTCGCGCATCGCGTCGTCGGCGGCCAGCGCCGAATCGGCTTCGGCCGGGCGCGGCGGATTGCCGAACAGCGCATCCTCCAGCAGCGGCGCGGGCACGGGCGGTGCGCCGGCACAACTGGCGAGCAGCGCGCCGACCAGCAGCAGCGAACGCCGAGACGGGAAGCAACGCAGGCGCCAGTGGAACATCGTGCACCTCCGGAAGCGGGCGGCCGGCGGGACGGCCGCTGGCGCAGCTTACGCCGCCGCCGGCGCGCCGTGCAGGCAGGCCGTGCAGGCAGGCCGTGCAGGCAGGCCGTGCAGACAGGCCGTGCAGAAGGTCAGCGCCGGCCGCCGCGCCGCGGCGCGCTGCCGGGCCGCCCACCCGGCCGCACCTGCCACAACGGCCGCCGCGCCCGCAACTGCCCGGCGATGCCGTCGTTGAGCCGCTCGCGCAGCGCCACCACCTCGTCGACGAAGCCGAACACGCCGGGAAAGCGCTGGTCCAGCCACAGCCACAGCGTACAGGCCCGCAGCGCCTGCTCCATGCGCTCGAGCCGGCTGCGCTCGTCGACGTCGTACAGGAAGTCGGGCTCGCCGGCGGCGCCGTCCCAGGCATGGCGCTCGGTCCAGCCGAGGAACATCTGCATCAGTTGATCGGTGCGGGTGTCCACCGGCGCCTGGGCATAGATGAAGCGCTCGCGCAGGCTCAGCGGCGCGGCCCGCTCGTCGAGCTGGCCGGCGATCTCGATCATCTGCGCCAGCTCGGCCACCGCGAAATGCTGGTTGTCCAGCGCCAGCTGCTCGACGAACACCGCCAGCACCTCGCGCAGCCTGCGCTTGCCGAGCTTGCCGGCGATCGTCTCGACATGCCACCAGTTCGGCGCCACCGGCGCCTTGAAGTGGCGCGGCGCCCGCGGCTGCAGCGCCAACAGGTCCTTGAGCAGGCGGCCGGCACCGGGCTCGGCCTCGGCCAGCACGCCGGCAAAGCCTTCTTCGTGGATGCCGTAACGCCCGGCGCGGCCGGCGATCTGGTGCACCTCGCTCTCGTCGAGCGTGCGGTCGGCGACGCCGTCGAACTTGGTCATCGTCGAGAACAGCACGCGGCGGATCGGCAGGTTCAGCCCCATGCCGATCGCGTCGGTGGCCACCAGCACCTCGGTTTCGCCGGTCGCGAAGCGCTCGGCTTCGCGGCGCCGCACCTCGGGCGGCAGCGCGCCGTAGATCACGCTGACGGTCTTGCCGTTCTCGGCCACCTGGTCGCGCAGCATCAGCACCTCGCGGCGGCTGAACGCGACCACCGCGTCGCCCAGCTTCAGCGACGCGATCGGCACCGAGGCCGCCAGCAACTGCACCTGCTGCATCCTCTCGAAGGGCCGCACCTCGCAGCGCTCGCCGCACAGCCCCAGCAGGTTCTCGATCGCCGGCACCGCGTAGGCCGAGCAGATGATCAAGAGCTCGCGTGCCGGCGCACCGACGATCGCCTGGGTCCAGGCCCAGCCGCGCCAGGGGTCGAAGATCATCTGCGCCTCGTCGATCACCGCGACGTCGATCAAGGTGCCGGTGTCCATCATCTCGATCGTGCTGCTGACGACCCGGGCACCGTCGACCGGCGCGAACTCCTCGCCGGTGCGCAAGCTGCAGGGCACGCCGCGGGCCATCAGCCGGTCGCGGCCTTCGAGCGCCAGCAGCCGCAGCGGCGCGAGGTAGGCGCCCCGCTCGGCCGCCGCCAGGCGCTCGAAGGCCTGGTGGGTCTTGCCGCTGTTGGGCGGGCCGACGAACAGCGTGACCCGGCGGTTGGCGCGGCGCGCGGTCTTGAAGCTGTCGGGGTAGCCCCGGAAGGCGAGTTCGGCGGTCAGGTCCTCGAGCGTGTCGAGTTCATTGACCCGGTTGGCCCAGCGGTCCAGCGCCCGGTTGCAGGCCGCCTTCAGCGCGGCGATCGGTTGCGGCGTCGCGCATTCGCTCTGCAGCCCGGGCAGCAGCGAATCGATGCGGCCGGGGTTGATGTGGCCGGCCTGCTCGACCAACCGGTCCAGCGCCGTCTGCAGTTCGGCCGCATGCGGGTAGTCCCTCACCTGGCGCAGCGCCAGCAGCAGCGTGGCCTTGTCGCCGTCGCGGAAGAAGCGCCACACCGGCGCGCCGTCCAGCGGCGTCAGGTAGATCACCTCCAGCCGCCAGTCATGCTGCACCAGCGTCAGCACATGGGTGGCCTGGCGCTCCCAGGTCGCCGGCCCGGCGCGGCTGATGCCCATCGCCTCGAGCATCTCGCGGCGCTCGGCCATCAGCGCACGCAGCTTTGGCGCGGTGCCGACCGCGTCGAGGTGGCGCAACGCCTCGGCGATCAGCTCGGGCGCGATCCAGCGGCTGGGCCGCTGGCCGGGAACGCCACGCTGCAGAAGCACCAGGCCCAGCTTGTCGAGCCGCTCGTCGGCATCGGCGGCGTGCTCGGCCACCAGGTCGGCCGGCAGGTCGTGCGCGGCGACCACCTGCGGCAGCTGGTAGGCGGCATTGCGCACGCGGTGCAGGTCGTCGGCGCCGATGCCGGGCGGCACGCGGGCGAGGTGGCGCGACTGCGGCAGCGGCGGCGGCCTGGGCCGGGCGCTGTTCGGCGCCGCGGCGGGTGCATCGGCGGGCGGTGCGGAGCCAGGGGTGTCGGGCATGGCGTGGTCACTGTAACCGCGCCGTGGCGGCGGTCCGGGCGTGTCCCGCGGGCGTCGCGGCGACATGGCGCGGCTGGCTAGGATCGCCCGATGACGAACCCATCGACCGACACCCTGGCGCTGGTCTGCGAGCACTTGAGCGACGACCTGTCGGGCCTGGCGCTGCGCCGCCGGCCGCTGCCCGCGCTGGGCGATGCCGACGTGCAGGTCGCGATGCACGCGGTGAGCCTGAACTTCCCCGACCTGCTGATGACGCGCGGGCTCTACCAGTTCAGGCCGCCGCTGCCCTACGTGCCCGGCATGGAAGGCAGCGGCGTGGTGGTCGCCGCCGGCGCGC
>JAEUOY010000099.1 GCA_016790515.1 Burkholderiaceae bacterium
GCCAGGTATGTGCCAACACATAGAAGGTACAAACGTGCCACTACAAAAGAATCGCCGTGGCGCGGCTAAGTGCTTGATTCCTTTAGGGACGGCGGTCGGAAAACGCTCAGAATGGCCGTTTGGTGTCGAACTTTGGGGCGCCGATCGGGCGGTCGGTGCTGCGCAGGTCGTGCCGGCGCGCAGGTGCCGGCCGCCCGGCACGCCCACCTGGGGCCGTACCCCGGACCCGGATCGACCCTGGGCTGCAGCAGCCGGCCAGGCGCCTGCAAGGGCCTGGACCACCGACGCCGCGCGAACGGCTTCCGCCGCAACGCGAGCGAAAGCGTCCCCGCGGTCAGCGCGCGGCGGCCGCCGATGGCTGCGCCCCGAGGTCGGAGTGCCTCAGCCCGCCCCGGCCACGCGGCCGGCATCGTGCAGCCGCCCGATCTGCGCCGCCGTCAGCCCCAGCCGTTCGGCCAGCACCTGGTCGGTGTGCTCGCCCAGCCGCGGCGCGCGCTGCGGCTCTCCGCGGTCGCTCTGCATCCAGCTGACCGCAGCGCCGGGCGTCGGGTAGCTCAGGCCACTGGGGTGGCTGACCGGGGCGAACACCGGGTTGGCCGATACCAGCCGCGGCTCGTTCGCCACCGCGTCGGCCAGGCTGCGGTAGGGGCCCCAGCAGACGCCCTGGGCGTCGAAGGCGGCGCCCAGTTCGTCGGCACGGCGGCTGGCGATCGCCGCCTCGACCAGCGGCACCAGCAGGCCGCGGTGCCTGAAGCGCAGGCCTTCGTCGCGGGCGAACGAGACGCCCAGCCGCTGCTCGATCGCCGCCACCGCCGCACCGAGCCCGAGCACCGCGACCAGCCCCGACCATTGCCGGGCGGTGATCGCCACCAACATCAGCCGCTGGCCGTCGGCGGTCGCGAAGTCGCGGCCGAAGGCGCCGAACAGCGCATTGCCCATCTTCGGCCGGTCGCCGGCGCTGTCGACCTCGGCGATCTGGCCCAGGTGGCCCAGCGCGGCGATCGCGATGTCCGACAGCGGCACCCGCAGTTCCTGGCCCTGGCCGGTGGCGCGGCGGTGGCGCTCGGCGGCCAGCGTCGCGGTCGCCGCCTGGGCGCCGGCCAGCAGGTCCCAGGCCGGCAGCACGTGGTTGACGGGGCCGGGGTTGCGCTCGGGGTCGCCGGTCATCAGCGGGATGCCGACCGCGGCGTTGACGGTGTAATCGACCGCCGGCGTGCCGTCGGACCAGCCCATCACGCGGGTGGTGATCAGGTCGGACCGGCGCTGCGCCAGCCGCTCGTGCGACAGGAAGCCGTCGACCGGGAAATTGGTGACGAAGATCCCGCCGCCTTCGCCGGGCGCGCAGATCAGCTGGGCGACCAGTTCGCGGCCCTCGGGGCTGCCGAAGTCGACCGCAATCGAGCGCTTGCCCTTGTTCAGCCCTTCCCAGTACAGGCTGTGGCCGGCCGCGGTGACCGGCCAGCGGTGGAAGTCGGGGCCGCCGCCGATCGGGTCGATGCGGATCACCTGCGCGCCCAGCTGCTGCAGGTGCAGCGCGCAGGACGGCGCGGCGATGAACGAGGCGCATTCGACGACGCGCAGGTCTTGCAGGATCGGGTACATCGGAGTCGGTCCTCGGTCGCTTCGCTCAGGTCAGCGCGTCCTCGAGCAGGCTGCGCGCGACGACCTTCAGCGCCAGGGTCTCCTCGGCACCCTCGAAGATCGACAGCACGCGGGCGTCGACGTAGTAGCGGCTGACCGGTGTCTCCTCGGCATAGCCCATGCCGCCGTGGATCTGCAGCGCCTCGCGGGTGACCCATTCGGCGGCGCGGCAGGCCAGCAGCTTGACCAGGCTGGCCTCCATGCGCCCGCCGCCGGCATCGACCTGGCGGCCGACCGCGTAGGCCAGCTGGCGGCAGGCCGCGTAGCGCGCCGCCATGCGCGCGATCTTGACCTGGGTCAGCGGGTAGTCGGCCAGCGGCGCGTCGAACACCTTGCGGTCCTGCGCGTAGCGCAGCGCGGCACGCAGCGCGGCGCGCATCACGCCCGAAGCGCGCGCGGCGGTCTGCATGCGGCCGCCGACCATGCCGGCCATCGTGAAGTAGAAGCCCTTGCCCAGGCCGGCTTCGCCGCCGACCAGGCTGGCGTCGGGCACGAAGAAGCCGTCGAAGGCCAGGTCGAAGGAATGCATGCCGCGGTAGCCGATGGTCGGGATCGCACGGCCCTGCAGGCTGCCGCCGCCGGGCGGCGCGACGCGGAACTCGTGGCCCTCGAACGACGGCTTCTCGACCAGCAGGATGCTGAGGCCGCGGTGGCCGGCGGCGCGATCGGGGTCGGTGCGCGCGACGACCATCAGCAGCCCCGCCTTGCCGGCGAAGGTGCACCAGGTCTTGGCGCCGTCGAGCCGCCAGCCGCCGTCGCAGCGGGTGGCGCGCAGCGACAGGCTGGCGACATCGGAGCCGTAGTCCGGTTCGGTGATGGCGATCGCGCACAGCGGGTCGCCGGCGGCGATCTTCGGCAGCCAGTGCGCCTTCTGCTGCGGCGTGCCACCGGTCAGCAGCGCGCGGGCCAGGATCTCGGGCCGCGTGATCAGGCTGCCGGCGGCGGCCAGCGAGGCCTCGGACAAGGCCTCGGTGACGGCCAGCATCGCCAGCGTGTCCTCGGCCGCGCCGGCGGCATGGCCGCCGTAGGCCTCGGGGATCGCCAGGCCGAAAACGCCCATCTCGCGCATCGGCTGCAGCAGCGATTCGGGCACCGTCAGGTCCTGGCGGTGGATGGTCTCGGCCAGCGGCGCGACGACCTCGGCGGCAAAGCGGCGGAAGCTGTCCTGCACCAGTCGCAGGTCGGCGTCCAGCGCAACGTCGCCGATCTCGGCCTCGGTCGTCGCCACCGCCTGGCCCAGCCGGGCCAGCAGCTCGGCGCTGGCAGCATTGCGGCGCAGTTGCCTCAGGTCCGCGCTGGCGGCCAGCTGCTGCAGCGGCAGCGGGTCGATCCCGGTGTCCAGCGCGATCGTGTCGAGCCGGCCCAGCACCGAGACCAGCGTCTCGGCGGCGTAGGCGCGGCCCAGAGCGGCGTCCAGCGCCTGGGCCGGTGTGCCGGCGACCACCGTCTCGGCGGCCAGCAGCTCGGCGCCGGCCAGCGCCAGCTCGTAGCAGGCCGGCTGCTGCGCATCGAGCCGCACGGCATCGAGCCGGCCATCGGCCGCGCACAGCGCCGCGAGATGGCGCCGCTGGCGGTCGAATTCGCCGCGCAGCCGGGCGAGCAGGGTCCGGGCCAGCGGCGTGTCGGCGGCGCCGGGGTCCGGGGGCAGATCGCTCATCGTGTCACCTCGGTCGTTGTCGAACCGCTGGCTGCCGCAGCGCCCATTGCCGGATCAGCGCGTGCAGCCGGTCGAGACCGTCGGTCAGCGCCGCCGGCCCGGGCTGCAGGATCAGCGGCGACTTGATCTCGTGAAGCTCGCCGTCGCGCAGCGCCGGGATGCCGGCCCAGCCCGGGCGTGCGGCGACACGCTCGGGGCGGAACTTCTTGCCGCACCAGGAGCCGATGATCAGGTCGGGCGCGGCATCGACGACTTCCTGCGGGTCGGCGACGATGCGATCGCGCCCCAGCGACGCGGCGGCGCGCTGCGGGAACACGTCGTCGCCGCCGGCCACGCCGATCAGCTCGCTGACCCAGCGGATCGCGCTGATCGCCGGCTCGTCCCATTCCTCGAAGTAGACCCTGGGCCGGCACGGCAGTGCGGCGGCAGACTGCCGAACCGCGTCGACCCGCGTCGCCAGCCGGTCGGCATAGGCCTGCGCCTCGGCGGCCACGCCGACCAGCGCACCGAGCCTGCGCACATAGCCCAGGATGCCGTCGACCGAGCGGTGGTTGCTGATCCAGACCTCGACGCCGGCCCTGATCAACGCCGCGGCGATGTCGGCCTGCATGTCCGAGAAGCCGATCGCCAGGTCGGGCTCGAGCGCCAGGATCCTGTCGACCTTGGCACTGGTGAAGGCGCTGACCCGCGGCTTCTCGTGGCGGGCCTGCGGCGGGCGCACCGTGAAGCCCGAGATGCCGACGATGCGGTGCTGCTGGCCCAGCGCATACAGCACCTCGGTAGGCTCTTCGGTCAGGCAGACGATGCGTTGGGGCAGGGCAGTCACGGTGGCAGCGGTCGACGGCGGCCTCAACCCAGCCACCCGGCGCAATTCAGTAGCGGTAGACGCCGCGCCCGGTCTTGCGGCCCAGCCAGCCGGCGGCGACCATCTCCTTGAGCAGCGGGCAGGGGCGGTACTTCGAATCGGCGAACTCCTCGACGTAGACGTTCATCACCGCCAGGCAGACGTCCAGCCCGATCATGTCGGCCAGCGCCAGCGGCCCGATCGGGTGGTTGCAGCCCAGCTTCATGCCGGCATCGATGTCCTCGGGCGTCGCCAGCCCATCGGCCAGCACGAAGAAGGCCTCGTTGACCATCGGGATCAGGATCCGGTTGACGACGAAGCCCGGCGCGTTCTTCACCGTCACCGGCGTCTTGCCCAGCTTCTTGGCCATCGCGTGCACCGCGTCGTGCGTCGCGTCGCTGGTCTGCAGGCCGCGGATCACCTCGACCAGCGCCATCATCGGCACCGGATTGAAGAAGTGCATGCCGATGAAGCGGTCGCTGCGCTGGGTGGCGGCGGCCAGCTTGGTGATCGAGATCGAGCTGGTGTTGGTGGCGACGATCGCGTCGGCCGGCAGCGTCGCGTCGAGCTGGGCCAGGATCTTGCGCTTCAGCGCCTCGTTTTCGGTCGCCGCCTCGATCACCAGCTGCGCCGGCTTCAACAGTGCATAGTCGGTGCCGACACGGATGCGGGCCAGCGCGGCGACCTGGTCGTCCAGCGTCAGCTTGGCCTTCTTGACCAGCCGGTCCAGGCTGGCCGCGACGGTGGCCAGGCCGCGCTGCACCGCGGCCTCGTCGATGTCGACCATCACGACCTCGAGGCCGCTGACGGCGCAGGCCTGCGCGATGCCGTTGCCCATCGTTCCGGCGCCGATCACGCCGACGGTCTGGATCTCCATGTCCTGCTCCTTGAACGGTTGTTGCGATGCGGCAGCTTAACCGCTCGCTGCCATCGGGTTCGCCACCGATGGTGCGTGCCGGCTTGCGCCACGCATGATCGGCGCATCCCCCCGACGAGCGAAGCCGCCATGACCCAGCCCCCGTTCCGCGCCGACCAGGTCGGCAGCCTGCTGCGCCCGGCCGCGCTGTCGCAGACCCGCGCGCGCTGGCGTGCCGGCGAGGTCGACGCCGCGACGCTGCGCGCCGCCGAGGACGCGGCGATCACCGAGGCGGTGCGCCGCCAGCGTGCCTGCGGCCTGCAGTCGATCACCGACGGCGAGTTCCGCCGCGACTGGTGGCACCTGGACTTCCTGTCGCAGCTCGACGGCGTGACGTTGGTCGACAACAGCGGCCAGAAGTTCAGGATCGCCGGCCAGAGCGAGCAGCCGCCGATCGCCTCGGTCACCGGCCGCATCGGCTGCAGCGGCCCGATCATGGCCGACCACTACCGCTTCCTGCACGGCGTGGTCGCCAAGGAGGGCGGGCCCGGCGCGGTGGCCAAGATGACGATCCCGTCGCCGTCGATGCTGCACCTGCGCGGCGGCCGCGCGGCGATCTCGCGCCAGGCCTACCCGGACCTCGACGCGTTCTGGGACGACGTCGCCGCCGCCTACCGGGTGGCGATTCGCCACTTGGCTGGCGCCGGCTGCCGCTACCTGCAGCTCGACGACATCACCTTCGCCTACCTCTGCGACCCGAAGATCCGCCAGAACTGCCGCGACAACGGCGACGACCCGGACGCCTTGCCGCGGCGCTATGCCGAGGTCATCAATGCCGCGCTGGCCGGGCGGGCGGCCGACATGGTGGTGACGATCCACACCTGCCGCGGCAACTTCAAGAGCGCCTGGGTCGCCGAGGGCGGCTACGACCCGGTCGTCGACGCGATGTTCTCGACCGAGGTCGACGGTTGGTTCATGGAGTTCGACAGCGAGCGCGCCGGCGGCTTCGAGCCGCTGCGCAAGCTGCCCGCCGGCAAGAAGGTGGTGCTGGGGCTGGTGACGACCAAGCAGGGCGAACTGGAGAGCGCCGACGCGCTGCTGCGCCGCATCGACGAAGCCGCCAAGGCCGTGCCGCTGGACCAGCTGTGCCTGTCGCCGCAGTGCGGCTTTTCGAGCACCCACCACGGCAACGCGCTGTCGATCGAGGACCAGTGGCGCAAGCTCGAGCGGGTGGTCGAGGTGGCGCGGCGGGTCTGGGGATAGGCGCGTTTGCATGACGCGGGTCAATGCCCGCGGCTGCGCGCGCCCTAGCATCGATTGCACAGCTCCCCGACGCCGGCGCCCGAGCTCGCGGGCCGCAAGACCGGGTGGGACCGAGAGGCAACGATGAAGACCTACCCGATGTCGGCCGCGGACGCGGCCTGGTTCCACAACGACGGCCCGGCCAACCTGGCGATCGTGATGGGGGTGATCCTGACGAAGAAGCCGCTCGATTTCGAGCGCGTGCGCGAGATCTACAACGAGCGGCTGATCGGCTTCGACCGCTTCCGCCAGCGGGTGGTCGAAACCGGCCTGCCGATCGCCACGCCGCACTGGCAGGACATGCCGCACTTCGACATCGACCAGCACCTGCACCATGTCGCGCTGCCGGCGCCGCACGACGAGGCTGCTCTGGTCCGGCTGGTCAGCGACCTCGCCGGCATGCCGCTGGACCACGCGCTGCCGCTGTGGCAGGCCTATGTGGTCGACGATGTCGAGGGCGGCAGCGCGCTGATCACCCGCTGCCACCACTGCATGGCCGACGGTACCGCGATGATGACGGTGACGCAGCGGCTGTTCGATCCCGCCCCCGGGGCGAAGCCGATGCCGATGCCGCGCGCCCGCGGTGCCAGCGTCGGCCGCCGTGCCGCGGCCAAGGGCCTGCTCGCGCCGGCGATCGACCTGATCGGCGACGCGGCGCGCGATGCCGTCGCGGTGGCGGGGGGCGCGGCGATGCTGGTGGGCGAACTGCTGCGGCGCGACGATCCGCCGTCGCCGCTGAAGGGTGAATTCGCGCTGGGCAAGCGCGTGGCTTGGTCGCAGCCGTTCGCGATCCGCGACATCAAGGCGATCGGCCAGCGCCACGACGCCAAGGTCAATGACGTGCTGGTGGCCGCGATGACCGGCGCGCTGCGCACCTATCTGAAACGGCGCGGCGTCGACGTGAACCGGACGACGGTGCGGGCGATGGTGCCGGTCGACCTGCGCCCGCCCGAGCGAATCGGCCAGCTGGGCAACGAGTTCGGCCTGGTGCTGCTCGACCTGGCGGTGACCGAGGCCCGCGCCGACCGCAGGCTGGCACTGACCAAGTCGCGCATGGATGCGCTGAAGCGCTCGCCGGAACCGTTGGCCACCAAGGCCCTGCTCAACCTGCTCGGCCGAGGACCGAAGCTGCTGGAGGACATCTCCAACGACCTGTTCGGCCGCAAGGCCAGCGTAGTGATGACCAATGTCGTCGGCCCGCCGGAGGTGCTCTACCTCGCCGGCGTGCCGATCGAGCGCATCCTGGCCTGGGCGCCGCACCCCGGCAGGCAGCTCGGCATGGCGGTCAGCATCCTCAGCTACCGCGGCATGGCCTCGCTGACGGTGATCGGCGACGCCCATCTGGTGCCCGACCCCGAAGCCATCACGCGCGAGTTCAACCGCGAGTTCGAGAAGCTGCTGAAGCGCGTGACGGCGGGGGCCGCCAAGAAGGCGGTACCGAAGCCGCAGGCGAGGCGAACGGTGGCCGGCAGGCGGGCGGTTGCCTGAAGAGGCCCGATCGGAGGGGCGGGTTGCGGCTCGGAGCGGAAGTCGCCGCGCGTCTGCGCAGCGGGCATTCGAAGATCGGGATGGGAGCGCCAGGCCGGGCTGCCGTGTTCTGCTCCGATCGGGATAGGGGCCGTCGCGCCGGCCCCTATCCCGATCGGAGTCGGCCGGTCGCCCGGTGGCCTCGGCCTCGTCCACACGCCGATTCAGCTTTGATGAGCATCGCTAATGCGGACTGTCGCGATGCCTGCACCGAGCCGCGAGCTCCCAGCCCCGCATCGCGCCGATTGCCTGCCGCCCAAGAAAAAGCCGCCCGAAGGCGGCCCCTGGCGCTGCCGGAGCGCAGTGATCAGCAGCGCTCGAAGATCGCCGCGATGCCCTGGCCGCCGCCGATGCACATCGTCACCAGCGCGTAGCGGCCGCCGATGCGTTGCAGTTCGTACAGCGCCTTGGTCGTGATGATCGCGCCGGTGGCGCCGATCGGGTGGCCCAGCGAGATGCCCGAGCCGTTCGGGTTGACCTTGGCCGGGTCGAGGTCGAGTTCCTTGCTGACCGCGCAGGCCTGGGCCGCGAAGGCCTCGTTGGCCTCGATCACGTCGAGGTCCTTGATCGCGAGGCCGGTGCGCTTCAGCACCGCGCGCGTCGCGGGCACCGGGCCGATGCCCATGATCGTCGGCTCGACGCCGGCGTGCGCATAGCCGACCAGCCGGGCCAGCGGCTTCAGGTTGCCGCTCTTGACGGCATCGCCGCTGGCCAGCACCACCGCGCCGGCGCCATCGTTGACGCCCGAGGCGTTGCCGGCGGTCACCGTGCCGTCCTTCTTGAACGCCGCGCGCATCTTGGCCAGCGCCTCGACCGTGGTGTCGGGCTTCACGTGCTCGTCGGTCGTGAACTGGATCGTGCCCTTGCGGGTGGCGATCTCGACCGGGACGATCTGCTCGGTGAAGCGGCCGGCGGCGATCGCCGCCGCGGCGCGCTGGTGGCTGGTGACGGCCAGCTCGTCCATCATCTGCCGGGTGATGCCGAACTGCTCGGCGACGTTCTCGGCGGTGATGCCCATGTGGATCTTGTGGAACGGGTCGTGCAGCGCGCCGACGACGTAATCCACCAGCGCGCTGTCGCCCATGCGCGCGCCGAAACGGGTGGCCGTGCTGATGTAGACGCCGCGCGACATCGATTCGGCGCCGCCGCCGATCGCCATCTCGCAATCACCGAGCATGATGGCCTGCGACGCCGAGACGATCGCCTGCAGGCCCGAGCCGCACAGCCGGTTGACGTTGAAGGCCGGCGTTTCCTTCGGCACCCCGGCGTTGACCGAGGCGACCCGGCTCAGGTAGGCATCGCGGACTTCGGTCGGGATCACCGTGCCGATCGCGACATGGCCGATCTGGTCGGCGGCGGCGCCGCTGCGGGCGATCGCGGCCTTGATTGCGGTGGTGGCCAGGTCGATCGGCGCGGAGTCCTTCAGCGTGCCGCCGAAGGTGCCGATGGCGGTGCGCGCTGCGCTGACGACGTAGACGTCACGGGTTTGGCTCATGGCGGATGCTCCTCTGTGCAGGTGGGTGTGCGGATGAAATGGCGGGCGCAGCATAAGCCCAACGGATTGCGTTGCGCTGACATGGGACAAGCCTGCGCTTCTTTGCCCCGGCTCACGTCGCGAAGGCGACCGCGGCAGCCCCGGCGCGGTGGTTCAATCGCGCCCCGACGGCATCGATCCGCCGCAACTCCAGGAGAGCGTCCATGTTCGCCGAACCCTCAGCCCGCACCCGCGACCTGCTCGACCGCATGCAGGCCTTCTTCGACCAGCATATCTACCCGAACGAGGCGCGCCACCACGACGAGCTGCACCAGCGCCGCAAGGCAGGCACCGAATGGCAGCCGCTGAAGCTGATCGAGGAGTTGAAGCCGCTGGCGCGCCGGGCCGGGCTGTGGAACCTGTTCCTGCCGCACAGCCACCGCGCGCCCGAAGGGCTGAGCAACCTCGACTATGCGCCGCTGTGCGAGCAGATGGGCCGGGTGATGTGGTCGGCCGAGGTCTTCAACTGCAACGCGCCGGACACCGGCAACATGGAGACGATCGAGCGCTACGGCACCGAGGCGCAGAAGGACCGCTGGCTCGAGCCGCTGCTGCGCGGCGAGATCCGCTCGGCCTTCCTGATGACCGAGCCGGCGGTCGCGTCGTCGGACGCCACCAACATCCAGTGCAGCATCCGCCGCGACGGCGACCACTACGTGATCAACGGCCGCAAGTGGTGGTCGTCGGGTGCCGGGGTGTCGAACTGCGCGATCTTCATCCTGATGGGCAAGACCGACCCCGACGGCCCGCGCCACGCCCAGCAGTCGATGATCCTGGTGCCGCGCGACACGCCCGGGGTCACGGTGCTGCGGGCGATGCACGTGTTCGGCTACGACGACGCGCCGCATGGCCACATGGAGATCGTGCTCGACGACGTGCGCGTGCCGGCCGAGAACATCCTGCTCGGCGAAGGCCGCGGCTTCGAGATCGCGCAGGGGCGCCTGGGTCCCGGCCGCATCCACCACTGCATGCGCTCGATCGGCGCCGCCGAGCGCGCGCTCGAGCTGATGTGCAAGCGGCTGCAGGGCCGCATCGCGTTCGGCAAGCCGCTGTCGCAGCAGTCGGTCTGGGCCGAGCGCATCGCCGAGAGCCGCTGCATGATCGACCAGGCGCGGCTCCTGACGCTGAACGCCGCGCACCGCATGGACGTGGTCGGCAACAAGGTCGCGCGGGCCGAGATCGCGATGATCAAGGTCGTCGCACCGAACATGAGCTGCAAGGTGGTCGACTGGGCGATCCAGGCTTTCGGCGCGGCCGGCGTCAGCCAGGACACCTGGCTGGCCGAGGCCTATGCCCACCAGCGCACGGTGCGCATCGTCGACGGTCCCGACGAGGTTCACCGCAACGCGATCGCCAAGATCGAGCTGGGCAAGTACGCGCCGCCCAGGGCCTGACCTTCAACGGTAGACACCGTCCCACGGCCCGGGCTGGACCTGGGCCGTGAGCCCGTCGGCGCTGGCGGTCGGCCGGTTCAGCGTGAACATCGATTCGGGCGTGACCACCGCATAGTCCATGTAGCCGAGCCGGGCCACCGGCCGCATCCGGCCGGTGTCGACGATGCCGTCGCGGACATAGCGGTCATCGATGTAGACCGCCAGCACCTCGCCGATCACCATCGTGTTGCCCACCGGCGCCGGGCCGCCCGGCCGGCCGGCGGGCGCCGGCAGCTCGACGATCCGCCACAGCCGGCATTCGAAGGCCGCCGGTGACTGGGCCACGAAAGGCGGCTTCACCAGCATGGCCTTCGCCTCGCCCAGCCCGGCCAGCGCGAACTCGTCGACGCCCGGCGCCACCGGCGCCGAGCTGAGGTTCATCGCCTCGTGCAGGTCCCAGTTGGCCAGCGAGCAGGTGAATTCGCCGGTGTCGCGGATGTTGCGCAGCGTGTCCTTGTGGCCGCCCGACGAGAACATCACCATCGGCGGTCGCTCGCTGACCGCGTTGAAGAAGCTGTAGGGCGCCAGGTTGCGCCGGCCGTCGCGGTCGACGGTGGCGATCCAGCCGACCGGGCGCGGCACGACCAGGGCCTTGAACGGATCGTGCGCGAGGCCCGGCGCCCGGGCGGTGGTGGGGTAGTGCATGCAGGCGTTCCGACGTCGGAGGAAGCCCAGTATCGCGGCCCGGCGACGGCGCTGCAGACTGCCGGACAATCGCCCCGACGCCCGGACCCGCGATGAACTTCAAGCAACTCGAGTACTTCGTGCACGTGGCCGAGCTGGGCAGCTTCAGCAAGGCCGCGCTGGTGCTGGACATCGCCCAGCCCGCGCTCAGCCGCCAGGTGCGGTCGCTCGAAATCGATCTGCGCGAGACCCTGCTGCTGCGCAACGGCCGCGGCGTCGTGCTGACCGAGGCCGGCCAGCGGCTGTACGAGCACGGCGTCAACATCCTGCAGGCGCTGGCCCAGGCCGAGAGCGACATGGGTGCCAGCCGCGACGAGCCGGTCGGCCGCATCACGATCGGCCTGCCGCCGTCGGTCGGCCGCCAGCTGACGCTGCCGCTGATCGACGGCTTCCAGCGCCGGCTGCCGCGGGCGCGGCTGGCGATCGTCGAGGGCCTGTCCAGCCATGTCAGCGAATGGATCGCCACCGGCCGCGTCGACCTGGGCCTGCTCTACAACCCCGAGGCCCAGCCGGCGCTGGAGATCACGCCGGTGATCGAGGAATCGCTGTGCCTGGTCTCGCCGGCCGGGCCGGGCAGCCCGCCGCGCGAGGCCGGCGCAGTGCTGCCGCTGCGCCGGCTGCCGGAGTTCCCGCTGGTCGTGCCCGAGCGCGGCCACGCGATCCGCAAGCTGGTCGAGACCCAGGCGGTGCTGGCCGGCATCCGGCTGAACATCGCCTGGGAGGTGTCGAGCATCGCCTCGATCATCGACCTGGTGATCGCCGGCTACGGCCATGCGGTGCTGCACGCCAGCGCGGTGGCAGCCTCGGGCCGCGCCGATGCGCTGCAGGTGCGCAGCCTGGTCGAGCCGCGGCTGATCAGCACGCTGTGCCTGGCGGTGTCGGCGCACAAGCGGCCGACACCGCTGACGCGCCAGGCCAATCGCTTGCTGACCGAACTGGTGCGCAGCCTGCCGCAGGGCACGGCGGCGCAGTCGCAGCCGGGCTGACTTGCCGCCAA
>JAEUOY010000105.1 GCA_016790515.1 Burkholderiaceae bacterium
CGATCACCGCCGGGTGGTGCACCACCGTCTCGTAGCTGGCCTGCGGCTCGTTCAGGAAGTCGCGGCAGGCCTGCAGGTTGGGCCAGGCCAGCAGGCCGATGTACGGTCGGTCCTGGCCGGTGACCAGCGCGTCGAGCAGCACCGGCGAGGTCGCGGCGATCGCGTCGGTGCGCAGCTCGCCGACATGGACGAAGGTGCCGGTGGTCAGCTTGAATTCCTCGGCGACGCGACCGGCGAAGACCAGGCCCTGCGACGGATCGCTGGGGTCGACGAAGTTGCCGGCGTCGCCGATCTTGTAGAAGCCCTCGTCGTCGAACGCCGCCTTCGTCAGCTCGGGCTGGCCGTAGTAGCCGGGCGTGACGTTGACGCCGCGCAGCCGCAGCTCGTATTTGCCAGCCGAAGGCACCAGCTTCAGCTCGACGCCCGGGAACGGCAGCCCGATCAGGCCGACACGCTCGGTGTCCCAGTAGGTGCCGGTCGAGGTCGGCGCGGTCTCGGTCGAGCCCCAGCCGGTGTAGAAGACGATGCGCTGGCCGGTCACCTTCACCGCCAGCGCCTGCATGCGCTCGTACAGGTCGTCGGGCAGGCGGGCGCCGCCGTAGGCCATCAGCTTCAGGTCCTTGAAGAAGCTGCGGCACAGCGCCTCGTCCTTCTCCATCGCCGCGGCCAGCGCGGCGTAGCCGGCCGGCACGTTGGCGTAGTAGGTCGGCGAGATCTCGCGCAGGTTGCGCAGCGTCTCGTCGAACAGCCCGGGCACCGGCCGGCCGTCGTCGATGTAGAGCGTGCCGCCCTCGGCGAGCACGCCGTTGAACAGCGCATTGCCGCCCATCGTGTGGTTCCAGGGCATCCAGTCGATGTAGATGCCCTCGTGGTCGGCGGGGTAGCGGCGCACCTGCGAGCCCATCGCGACGTTGGCGCACATCATCTGCTGGGTGTTGATCACGGCCTTGGGCATGCCGGTCGAGCCCGAGGTGAACAGCAGCTTGCCGGTGGTCTCGGGCGTGATGCGGGCGATCGACTCGGCCACCGCGGGCGTCACCGGCGTGGCCGCAAGGTCGGCAAACGCGATGCTCGGGATGCCCTCGACCGGCCGCGCCACGTGCACCAGCGTGACCTCGCGCAGGTCGAGCGCACGCAGCGCCTTCTCGAACATCGGCCCGTCCTGCACCAGCACCACCGCGGGCTTCAGCAGCGCGAACAGGTACTTCAGCTTCGCGTGGTCCTGGCTCATCAGCGAGTAGGCCGGCGAGACCGGCGCCGCCGGCAGCCGCGCCTGCATCGCCGCCTGCGTCATCAGCGCATGCTCGATCGAGTTGCCCGACAGGATCGCCACCGGCCGGCCCGGCGCGACCCCCAGGTTCAGCAGGCCCTGGGTCAGCGCGTCGACGGTCTGGCTGGCCTCGCGGTACGACACCCGGCGCCATTGCCGCTCGGGGCCGGCGCGCTGGGCCAGCCAGGTGCGCTCGGGCCGCTCGGCGGCCCATTTGGCCAGCAGCGCCGGCAGGTGCCGCTCGTAGGGCTGCAGCGCGAAGCGCGACTTCAGCACGATCACGCCGTCGGGGCGCCGATCGACCGCGATGTCGCGCGGCAGCCAGTCCATCTTGCGGAACGGCGGCTTCGCCGCAGAAGAAGTGTTCATGCTCATCGTCCGTTGAACTGCGGTGTGCGCTTCTCGACGAAGGCCTTCATGCCTTCGGCCATGTCCTCGGTCCTGAACAGCGGCAGCAGCTGCAGGTAGACATGGTGCACATGGTCGGGGAAGTTCTCGTTCAGGCCGATGCGCATCATCCGCTTGGCCGCCTGCACCGCCAGCGGCGCATTGGCGGCGATCTCGCGCGCCAGCGCGCGGGCGCGCGGCATCAGCTCGGCATCGGCCACCACCTCGTTGGCCAGGCCCCACTCGAGGCATTCGGCGGCCGACAGCGTGCGGCCGGTGAAGATCAGCTCGGCGGCCTTGGCCCAGCCGATCATGCGCGGCAGGAACCAGGTGCCGCCCGATTCGGGCACCACGCCGCGCTTGACGAAGGCCGCCGCCAGCTTGGCCGAGGCGGCCATCACGCGGATGTCGCAGCCCAGCGCGGTGTCCATGCCGTAGCCGGCGGCGCCGCCGTTGACGGCGCAGATCGTCGGCTTGTCCATCGCCTGCAGCACCGTGGGCGGGGTGTTGCGCAGGTCCAGCGTTGCCGTGGCGGTGGCACTGCCGATGCCGCCGGTGCCGCGCTGCGGGCTCAGGTCGAGCCCGGCGCAGAAGGCGCGGCCGCTGCCGGTGAGGATCACGCAGCGCACCTCGCGGTCCTCGTTGGCGCGCAGCAGCGCGCGGGTCAGCTCGTCGAGCATCGTGCGCGAGATCGTGTTCATGCGCTGCGGCGCGTTCAGCGTGATCGTCGCGATGTGCTCGTCCACCGCGTACAGCACTTCGGGGTCGTCGGCGGTCGTCATCCAGGGTCTCCTTCGAGGGGGCCCGGCCGCGGCGGGCCGGCGCGCAAGGGCACCGCCGCAGCTTAGGCGCCGCCCCCGGGCCGGTCTTGTGCCGAGTGGTTGCGGCCTCGCAGCGCCCCCAGCGCCCCCAGTGCTGCCAGCGCGCCCAGCGTCAGCGCGGCGAAGCCCGCGCCGGCGTAGAAGGTGAAGGCCGAGCCCAACCGGTCCCACAACAGCCCGGCGACTGCGCTCGAGGCCAGCATCGCGATGCCGCTCAACAGGTTGAAGAAGCCGAAGGCCGTGCCGCGCAGGTCGGCCGGCGCCGTGTCGGCGACCATCGCCGCCAGCAGGCCCTGGGTCATGCCCATGTGCAGGCCCCACAGCACGACGCCGAGCGCCAGCGCGGCCCAGCCGCCGGCCACCGCCAGCGCGAGGTCCGAGGCGATCAGCACGACCATCCCCAGCGCCAGCAGCTTGCGGTGGTCCATCGTGTCGGACAGCTTGCCGAACGGGTAGGCGCTGGCGGCGTAGACGACGCTCATCGCCACCATCACCAGCGGCACCCAGGCCGAAGGGACGCCCAGCTGCTGCGCCCGCAGCACCAGGAAGGCCTCGCTGAAGCGCGCCAGCGTGAACACCGCGCCGATCGCCACCACCTGCCAGTAGGCGCCGCCCAGCCGCGCCAGCGCCTCGCGGCGGATCGGGTTGACCGGCCGGGCGCCGGCGGCGCGCGGCGGCTCGTGCACGCCGACGACCAGCAGCAGCACCGCCATCGCGCCGGGGATCGCCGCGACCCAGAACACCGCGCGGAAGTCGCCGGCCCACAGCAGCATCAGCGCGGTGGCCAGCAGCGGGCCGGCGATGGCGCCGACAGTGTCGAGCGACTGGCGCAGCCCGAACGCGGCGCCGCGCAGCCCGGGCGGCGCGAAATCGGCGACCAGCGCATCGCGCGGCGCGCCGCGGATGCCCTTGCCGAAGCGGTCGACGAAGCGCGCCGCGACGACCATGCCGACCCCCGTGGCCAGCGCGAACACCGGCTTGGTCAGCGCGCCCATCGAGTAGCCCAGCACCGCCAGGCCCTTGCGCCGGCCGAGGTAGTCGCTCAGCGTGCCGGAGAACACCTTGGTGACCAGCGCGGTCGCCTCGGCGATGCCTTCGATGATGCCCACCGCCAGCACGCTGACCCCCAGCGTGCCGACCAGGAACATCGGCAGCAGGCTGTGGATCATCTCGGACGACACGTCCATCAGCAGGCTGACGAAGCCGAGCACCCAGACGCCGGCGGGCAGGTGGGGGCGTTGCGGGGCGGCCATGGGGCATTCTGATGGCGAAGGCTGGCCATCGCCGCTGATAATTCGCTGCCACCTGCCAGGCGACCCGCAATCGCCGGCGGCCACCGACCCCAGGCGCAGGGAATGCGATGACCCGTCCCGAGGACCAGGCCCGAGCCGAGATCGACAAGCGCCTGGCCCAGGCGGGCTGGGTGCTGCAGGACAGGGCGCAACTCGACCCGTCGGCCGGCCGCGGCGTCGCAGTGCGCGAATACCCCACCGACACCGGCCCGGCCGACTACCTGTTGCTGGTCGACCGTGAAGCCGTCGGCGTCATCGAGGCCAAGCGCGACGAGGAAGGGCAGCGTCTCACCGAGCACGAAGCGCAGACCGAGCGCTATGCCCGCGCCAAGCTGAAGTGGCGGAAGGGCGGCCATCCGCTGCGCTTTCTGTTCGAGGCCACCGGCCAGCTCATTCGCTTCACCGACGGGCTGGATCCGGCGCCCCGCTCGCGCGAGGTCTTCCACTTCTTCAGGCCCGAGCAACTGGCCGCCTGGCTGGCGCAGCCCACGACCTTGCGCGGCCGTCTGGCCGCCGGCTTGCCGTCGCTGCCGACGCTGGCGCTGCGCGAATGCCAGATCAGCGCCGTCACCGGCCTGGAGCGATCGCTGGCGCAGAACCGCCCGCGCTCGCTGGTGCACATGGCCACCGGCGCGGGCAAGACCTTCACCGCCATCACGGCGGTCTACCGGCTGCTGAAGTTCGGCGGCGCGAAGCGCGTGCTGTTCCTCGTCGACACCCGCAACCTGGGCAAACAGGCGCACCAGGAGTTCATGGCCTACCAGCCCGGCGACGACGCGCGAAAGTTCACCGAGCTGTACGGCGTGCAGCGCCTGGCCGGGCCGGCGGTCGACCCGCATGCCCAGGTGGTGATCTCGACGATCCAGCGTCTGTACTCGGTGCTGTCGGGCCAGGCCCTCGACGAATCGGCCGAAGACACCCCGCTCGCCGAGGTGCAGCAGGCCGCGTCCCAGGCCAAGCTGGTGCGCTACAACCCGGCGGTGCCGGTGGAGACCTTCGATGTCATCGTCATCGAAGAATGCCACCGCAGCATCTACAACCTGTGGAAGCAGGTGCTCGACTACTTCGATGCCTTCCTGGTCGGGCTGACGGCCACGCCCGATGCGCGCACCTTCGGCTTCTTCAACGAGAACATCGTCGCCGAGTACAGCTACGAACAATCGGTGGCCGACGGCGTCAACGTCGGCTACGACGTTTACGAGATCGTCACCCGCATCACCGCCCAGGGCGAGACGCTGGAAGCCCGCGCCTGGGTCGATCACCGCGACCGGCAGACGCGCCGCAAGCGCTGGCGCCAGACCGATGACGAACTGCCCTACACGGGCCGGGAACTCGACCGCTCGGTGGTCAACACCAGCCAGATCCGCAAGGTGATCCAGGCGATGAAGACCGCGGTCGAAACCGAAATCTTCCCGAACCGACGGGAAACGCCGAAGACCCTGATCTTCGCGAAGACCGACAGCCACGCCGACGACATCGTGCAGACGGTGCGCGAGGTCTATGCCCAGGGCAACGCGTTCTGCCGCAAGGTGACCTATGGCGAGAAAGACCCCGAAGGCGTGCTGGCCAGCTTCCGCAACGACTTCCACCCGCGCATTGCCGTCACGGTGGACATGATCGCCACCGGCACCGACGTGAAGCCGCTGGAGGTGCTGCTTTTCATGCGCGACGTGCGCAGCCGCGGCTACTACGAGCAGATGAAGGGCCGCGGCGTGCGCAGTCTGGACGCCGATGCGCTGCGCCGCGTGTCGGCCAGCGCCGAGGGCGCGAAGAGCCGCTTCGTGCTGATCGATGCGGTGGGCGTCGAGAAGAGCCTGAAGACCGACAGCCGCCCGCTGGAGAAGAAGCCCGGCATCCCGCTGAAGGACCTGCTGCTGGGCGTGGCGATGGGCCACCGCGACGACGACACCGTCAGCTCGCTGGCCAACCGTCTGCTGCGCCTGGCCAAGACGCTGGATGCTGCCGCACTCGCCCGCGTGGCCCAGGCCGCCGGCGGCGTGACGGTGCAGGACCTGGGCCGTGCGCTGCTCGACGCGCTGGACCCCGACCGCATCGCGCAAGCCGCGCTGGGCGCCGCCCAGGCGCGCGGCATCACGCGCAGCGAAGACACGCTGACCGACGCCGAGCTGGCCGAGGCCCGCGCCGCCGGCGTCGCCGCCGCCTGTGCGCCCTTCGACCGGCCCGAGCTGCGCGCGGCGATCGAAGGTGCGCGGCGCGAGCAGGAACAGGTCATCGACCACATCAACCTCGACGAGGTCACGCACCAGGGTTTCAGCGGGCAACTGGCCGAGCGGGCCGAAAGCGACGTGCGGCGCTTTGCCGACTTCATCGCGCAGCACAAGGACCAGATCGCCGCGCTGGCCTTCTTCTACGACCAGCCCTACCAGCGCCGCGCGCTGACCTTCGAGATGATCGAGGACCTGCACGAGCAGCTGAAGCGCCCGCCGCTGATGCTGACGACCGACCGGCTGTGGGCCGCCTATGCACGTTTGCAGGGCCGCCAGGTGCAGGGCGCCGGCAGCAAGCGGCAGCTGACCGACCTGGTGCAACTGGTGCGCTATGCGATCGGGCTGGACAGCGAGCTGCGGCCGTTCCAGGACGAGGTCGACCGCCGCTTTCAGGCCTGGATCTTCCGCCACAACGCCCAGCGCGGCACCGCGTTCACGCCCGAGCAGACCGAGTGGCTGCGGCTGATCAAGGACCACATCGCCAGCAGTTGCAGCGTGGCGCGCGAGGACTTCGACCATGCCGAGTTTGCGAAGCGGGGCGGCCTGCAGCGGGCCTGGGGATTGTTCGGCGACGGGCTGGATGGGGTGATGGACGAGATGAATCGGGAGTTGGTGGCTTGAGTGAGCCGTGGGCGGTGCCTGCGACCTGGCAATGGGTCAAGGCAGGAGACGTAGCTGAGGTGATCGGTGGAGGAACGCCATCGACGGCTGATCCGGCAAACTTTGGCGGCACTGTGCCGTGGGTGACACCTGCTGACATGTCCAGCCACAAGGGAAAGTCGATCTCTGGCGGCGCGCGCACTCTTTCCAATGCCGGCTTACTCGCCTCGGGTGCGAGATGGCTGCCTGCGGGAACCGTGCTGTTCAGTTCGAGGGCACCGATCGGCTACTGTGCGATCGCTGCTCGACCGCTTACGACGAATCAGGGGTTCAAGAGCTTCGTTCCGACGCCCGAGCTTAGTTCCGATTACCTGTTGCACTGGTTGCGGTCGGCGAGGTCGATAGCTGAGGAATTGGCGAGCGGCACAACCTTCCTCGAACTATCGGGAGCCAAGGCGGCGCAGCTTCCGATCCCGCTCGCACCGGCGTCTGAGCAGGAACGAATCGTTGCCGCGCTTGAGCCGCTCTTGGACGGCCTGGATGCTGGCTCCGCAGAACTTATTGCTGGAGTGCGCAGGCTTGCCCAGTACCGCCAATCGCTGCTGAAGTCTGCCGTCGAGGGCGAGTTAACCGCCGAATGGCGCGCACAGAACCCGCCGCACGAAACCGGCGCGGAACTGCTCGCACGCATCCTGCGCGAGCGGCGGACGCGGTGGGAGGCGCTTCAGTTGCAGCGTTTCAAGCGCGCGGGGAAGCGACCTCCGGCGGGTTGGCAATCAGACTACGTGCAACCCACTGAGCCCGTCGCTACAGGTCTGCCGCACCTTCCGGTCAACTGGGTATGGGCCTCCC
This sequence comes from Burkholderiaceae bacterium, assembly GCA_016790515.1. GTDB lineage: Bacteria > Pseudomonadota > Gammaproteobacteria > Burkholderiales > Burkholderiaceae_C > Pseudaquabacterium. The sequence goes on from JAEUOY010000105.1 coordinate 7,451, forward strand.
TCGACCAGTTGCTGGTGTCGATGCGCAGCGGCACGGCCGTCACCTCGGGTCGACAGCCTACCGGTCATCCGGTGCTCAAGTCGAGCGCGGTTCGACAGGGCAGCATTGACTTCAACGCGCTGAACTACCTGGACTCTGAGCAGAGCACACGCGACGACAACTACCTAGAACTGGGTGACCTCTTTATCACGCGGTTGAGCGGGTCCCTGGAATACGTGGGGTGCTGTGCCGTGGTGAGGGAACTGCCGGCGGCCCGCGTGCAGTACCCCGACCGAATCTTCTGCGGCAAAGCTGTCCTGCCGGACCGTTGCCTGACCGAGCAGATCGCCATATGTTTCCAGGCGCCTTTGGTGCGGTCATTGATTGAGACTGCAGCAAAGTCGACCGCGGGACACAAGCGTATTTCCTTGTCCGATCTGCCAAGGCTGCCCATCGCATTGCCACCTGCCTCGGAGATGACGGCCATCATCGAACTGGTTGAAGCAGCCGTGAGCGCCAGTTTCGAGACTGATCTTTCAGTTCAGGCGAGCCTCCGGCTGGCCGCCGCCCAACGCCAAAACATCCTCCGCGCCGCCTTCTCCGGCCAGTTGGTCCCGCAAGACCCGGCCGACGAACCGGCCAGCGAACTGCTCGCACGTATTCGCGCCGAGCGTGCCAGGCAGCCGGCGGCGTCCAAGGCCCGTCGGCCCAGAACCGCGAAGGGGACCGCATGAGCCCGTCGCCCAGCCGTTCGAAGAAGAACCTGCCCGCAGCTGGCGGACCGTCGGTGCGCAGCGCCAAGGGGCCGGCGGCCGGCCTGCTCGACGACATCGAGCGCCTGATCCGCGAGGCCCGGCGGGCCGCAGCGGCGGCGGTCAACGTCAGCCTGACGATGCTGTACTGGCGCATCGGCAAGCGCATCCGCGAGGACGTGCTGGCGTCACGCCGCGCCGGCTACGGCGAGGCGATCGTCGCCACGCTGTCGCGACAATTGGTGGCCCAGCATGGCCGCGGTTTCGAGACCAAGAACCTGCACCGCATGCTGCAGTTCGCCGAGGCCTTCCCCGACGAGGCGATCGTCGCCACGCTGTGGCGACAATTGAGCTGGTCGCATTTCCGTGAGCTGTTGCCGCTGAAGCGGCCGCTGCAGCGCGAGTTCTATGCCGAGATGTGCCGCATCGAGGGCTGGAGCGTGCGCACCCTCAGTGAACGCATCGACTCGATGCTGTACGAGCGCACCGCGCTGTCGCGCAAGCCCGATGAACTGATCCGCGCCGAGCTGAACGCGCTGCGCAGCCGCGGCGATCTCGCCCCGGTCCTGGTGCTGAAGGATCCTTATGTGCTGGACTTCCTCGGCGTGGCCGACCGCTATGTCGAGCGCGACCTCGAGGACGCGATCCTGCGCGAGCTGGAGGGCTTCCTGCTGGAACTGGGCGCAGGCTTCGCCTTCATCGCGCGGCAGAAGCGCATCCAACTCGACGGGACGACTTCTACATCGACCTGCTGTTCTTCAACCGCCTGCTGCGCCGCCTGGTGGCGGTGGAGCTGAAGCTCGGCCGCTTCAAGCCCGCCGACAAGGGGCAGATGGAGCTGTACCTGCGCTGGCTGGACCGCCATGAGCGCGCCGTGGGCGAGGAGCCACCGCTGGGCATCATCCTGTGCGCCGACAAGAACGACGAGCAGGTCGAGCTGCTGGAGCTGGGCGAGACCGGCATCCACGTGGCCGAGTACCTGACCGTGCTGCCGCCGCGCGAGCAGCTGGCCTCGCGCCTGCATGCCGCGATCGACGCGGCCCGAGCCCGGACACCGACCTCATGAACACCTCCGCCCTGATCCAGAAGGTCTGGAACTTCTGCCACACGCTGAAGGACGACGGCGTCGGCTATGGCGACTATCTGGAGCAGCTGACCTACCTGCTGTTCCTGAAGATGGCGCACGAATACACCGAGCCGCCCTACGGCCGCAACACCCAGGTGCCGGCCGGCTTCGACTGGACCGCGCTGCGCGACAAGACCGGCGAGCCGCTGGAGGCGCAGTACCTGGCCACGCTGCACCGGCTGGGCAGCGAGCCCGGCATGCTGGGTGCGATCTTCTTCAAGGCGCAGAACAAGATCCAGGACCCGGCCAAGCTGGCGCGGCTGGTGCAGATGATCGATGCCGAAAGCTGGGTCGGCATGGACGCCGACACCAAGGGCGACCTGTACGAAGGCTTGCTGCAGAAGAACGCCGAGGACACCAAGAGCGGCGCCGGCCAGTACTTCACGCCGCGTGCGGTGATCCAGGCGATGGTCGAATGCGTGCGGCCCGAGCCGATGAAGACCATTGCCGACCCGGCCTGCGGCACCGGCGGCTTCTTCCTCGGTGCCTACAACTGGCTGACCCGGCCCGGCCAGACCTTGAACCGGCGCGAAGCCGCCTTCCTGAAAAGCGGCACGTTCTTCGGCAACGAGATCGTGCCGGGCACGCGCCGGCTGTGCCTGATGAACCTGTTCCTGCACAACATCGGCGACCTGGGAGGCGAGCCGAGCATCGCGCGCGCCGATGCGCTGCTGACCGAGCCGGCGCGCAGCTTCGACTACGTGCTGGCCAACCCGCCCTTCGGCAAGAAGAGCAGCATGACCTTCACCAACGCCGAGGGCGAGGACGACCGCGAGTCGCTGACCTACGAGCGTCGCGATTTCTGGACCACCACGTCGAACAAGCAGCTGAACTTCCTGCAGCACATCGTCAGCATGCTCGGCACCCACGGCAAGGCGGCGGTGGTGCTGCCCGACAACGTGCTGTTCGAGGGCGGCGCCGGTGAGAAGATCCGCCGCAAGTGGCTGGAGACCTGCGACGTGCACACCATCCTGCGGCTGCCCACCGGCATCTTCTACGCCCAGGGCGTGAAGGCCAACGTGGTGTTCTTCGACGCCCGGCCGAAAGACGGCCGCGTGCAGACCGCCGGCGTGTGGTTTTACGACCTGCGCACCAACCGGCACTTCACGTTGAAGACGCGGCCGCTGGTCTACGACGACCTGCGCGAGTTCATAGCCTGCTACAACCCGGCCAACCGCCACCTGCGGCAGGCTGGCGAACGCTTCAGGTTCTACGCCTACGACGAGCTGGTGGCCCGCGACAAGGCCAGCCTGGACCTGTTCTGGTTGAAGGACGACAGCTTGGACAACCTGGCCGACCTGCCGCCGCCCGATGTGCTGCAGCAAGAAATCATCGACCACCTGGAAGCGGCGCTGGCCGCCTTCCGGGACGTCGCGGCCAACCTGCCGCGAACGCCCGTCCGCCCGTAGCCGGCACCGGCTGCTCAGGCGCCGCCGTCGGCCACCAGGCTGTCCACCACCCGGCGCAGCGCCTGGTCGCCGATCGCCACCCCCCGCACCCGCAGCGCCGCCTCCACCGCGCCCAGGCAGCCGGCCAGCGCGACGCCGAAGCGCTCGCGCGCATCGCGTCGACGTCGAAGCCCTGGGGCACCGTGATCGTCGTGACCGACATCGATCGGCTGGCCGGGTTGCGTGCGAAGAAGCCCAGCGGCCCGGCCCCGGACCAGGCCGGTACCGCAGCCTGCACCGCCCGTGCCGGCCGGCGGTGGCGGGCCGTCGCGCTCGGACCGGCCCGCAGCGATGCACGCAGCGGCAACGCGAGGCTGCCGGCCTAGAGTTGCCGGGGGCCGCGATGATCCGCGCCGACACGAGCATCCTCCGCGCCACAGGGGCCAACCCAAGTTCCGGCGCCCGGCTGCGCCTGGAGCTGCCAAGGCGCACCAGGCACGTGTGCGCCAGCCCTGCGCTGGCTGCCATGCCGACATCGACCGCCCCCGACACGCTCGCCGGCCGCGCCCACACTACCCGCCGCACAGGCGCTGCCCCCATCCTGCCCGTTGCCAGCCGCAGGCGCTGAACTTACATTGCCCCTGCAACCAGCCGCCTGGGCGGTTCAGTCCAAAGAGGTTTATCCGACGCGAGCCAAGCCTCGTGCCAAATGGGGAAATCTTTGGCGGGTCAGACTACCGCTTTAGACCTCGCAGGAACATTCATGCTCGTGCTCGACAGTCGTCAGAAGTTCATCTATCGCGAAGTCACACTTCTCGCGTGGGCTGCATCCGTGCAGCGGGCGAAGTTGTACAACGCAGCGGTCCCGCTCGAGGACCGCGACCGCGAGACTTTTAGAACGGCCGTGCTGACCTTCATCGAGACCGGCTTACTCTCGAAGTACAAGACCCAGTGCAGCGAAGCCGATCATGTCAAGAACATTCAGAGTCTTGTCACCTTCGGAACAGCGACCGGCGGAACCCTGCTGGGGCCGGATGGCTATAAGTTTGGCGTCGCGCAAAAGCTGCTGAATCTTTTGCTCAAGTACCTGTGGTCCTTGGGGCACATTGCAGAGCCGCCGCACTGTCCAGTAGATCGCATAGTGCTCTCGAAGACTACGCTCCGCGACAAATTGAACTGGACTGATATCAAGACTGCCGAGAAGTACAACGAAGCCATAAATGCAATCCGTGCAGTTGCCAGAACCGCCAATCTTTCGCTGCCAGAATGGGAGCTTCAGTTCTACAGCCGCCGGTGAGGCCAAACTCCGGACCTGCGCGAAAAGCGCGCAGGCCGCTGAATTCAGACGCCAGGCCTCACGATGCAACCGTTCCGAGACCGCTCGGCACTCTCCTCAGCCTTCAACAGGGCCGCAGCCTGCCTCACCGCACTGCTTCTGCTTTTGGCCTTGCCAGTGAGCGCTCAGCCGCCCCCCACCTCCGCGCAGCAGCAGGTGTTCGCCGCAGAGCGGGCGTTCGCCAGGTCGATGGCCGATCGCGACGCCCACGCCTTTGCGCGCTTCATTGCCGAGGAAGCCATCTTCTTCAGCGCTTCGACGGCACTCCGGGGCAAGGCGCAGGTCGTCTCCGGCTGGGCTCGCTTCTTCGAAGGCCAGGCGCCCTTCTCGTGGGAACCCGACCAGGTCGAGGTCCTCGAATCCGGGAACCTCGCGCTCAGCACGGGCCTGGTCCGCGATCCCGACGGCAAGGTCATCGCCCGCTTCAACTCCGTCTGGCGGCTCGAGGCACCGGGAGTCTGGCGCGTCGTCTTCGACAAGGGCAGTCCACCCACCGCCGCGGAACGCCAGTGAGGCCACCCCGGCCGGGCGTCCGGACCCCGTCGGGACTGCGCGATCCGAACTCGCCGTAGCATCGGCGGCTCCTCAACCCCCTGCTGCAAGGCACCATGCTGAACCACGTGATGCTCGGCTCGAACGACCTCGAGCGATCCAAGCGCTTCTACGACGCCGTGCTGGGCGTCCTGGGGGCGGGCGAACCGATCCGCAACACCGCCGCTTCGGGCCATGAACGGCTGTTCTATCGCCACGACGGCAGCACCTTCTGCCTGACCCAGCCGATCAACGGCGAGCAGGCCAGCGTCGCCAACGGCGGCACCATCGGCTTTCGCTGCAACTCGCCCGAGCAGGTCAGGCAGTTCCACGACGTGGCGGTGGCGCAGGGCGGCCAGTCGATCGAAGACCCGCCGGGCCTGCGCACCGGCAGCCTGGGCCCGCTGCACCTGGCCTACGTCCGCGATCCCGACGGGCACAAGCTCTGCGCGATCTACCGGGCCAAGTAGGCGGGCGTCGCGCGACGCAGGGTCGTCGGGGCCGCGACCGGCGCTGCGGCCGGCCTGCGCATCGGCCGGCCCCCGGGCCGTCGCCGCACTCGGCCCACAATACGCCCCGCGTCCCCGTGTCGGGAACGCATCCACCGGGCTGAGCCATGAACGACGACGAGCCAATCGACCCCGCCGAGCGCGCCAAGCTCGAAGTGAGCCTGCCCACCGCCCTCGAGCTGTGCCGGCTCGGGCTGGCGACGATGATCGACATCCGCCAGTCCTTCGAACTGCAGATGAAGGGCACGATCCCGGACACCGTGCACATCCCGATGTTCGAGGTCAAGATCATGCTGGGCGACAGCCTGACCGAGGACGAGCAGGACATCCTCGACGCCGGCATGCCCAAGGACATCGACGCGAAGACCTTCTTCACGCTGATCAACCAGCTGCACCACGCGCGCGACCACCTGCTGCTGTGCATCTGCAACAGCGGCCGGCGCAGCCTGGCGGCGGCCGCGCTGCTGCGCTCGCTGGGCTACCCGAAGGCGCTGTCGGTCGGCGGCGGCTTCCAGGCCTGGAAGAAGCTGCAGGCCGCCGCCCCGGTGCCGGCGCCGCCGGCCGACCCGGCGAAGGCCGATGCGGCCTAGCGGCGCGCCGGCCGCCCGGCGCCGGACCGACAGCCGCTGAAAGGCCGGGCCGCAGCGATGGACATCCACCGCTTCATGCAGGGCTACAAGACCGCCTGGGAGCAGCGCGACCCGGCGCTGTTCGCCGCGCTGTTCCACCCCGACGGGCAGTACCACAACACGCCGTTCCAGGTGCAGCGCGGCCAGGCGCAGCTGGTCGAGTACTGGCGCCGCGTGCAGCTGCAGCAGGACGTGCGGCTCGATTTCGAGGTGCTGGCCAGCCTGCCCGACGCGGGCATCGCGCACTGGCATGTCGGCTACCAGGTGGCGTCGGAGGAGCTGTTCGAGATCTGGGCCCGCTCGACCGGTACGAACCTCGTCGCCCGCCGGCCGGGCGACCCGCTGCCGCGCATGGTGCTCGACGGCGTGCTGCAGGCCCGCTTCGCCGGCGGGTTGTGCACCCAGGCGCGCATCTGGTGGCACAGCCAGGCCGAGCCGGCCGGCCCGCGGTGATGGCCGCCGGCCGCCGGCGCGCGCGGCCGCGCGTGGACGAACCCCGGGGCCGCGTCGGCCCCAGCCGCTATCAATGCACGAGCTGCACCGTGGGATACCGGTACTCGCGGCCGACCAGGGCCCGGGCGCCGAAGTAGGCATTGCGCAGCGACTCGGTGAGCGAGTCGAGATCGACCTTGCCGCACTCGTCGCAGGGCACGGCAACACCTCGTCCCGGGTCGTAGAGCGAGACGAAGCGCAGTTCGTGGGCGAGTGTGGACCCGGTGGCGAGCAGTCGACTGGTACGGGAGTTCATGATCGTCCCCTTCTTGCCGTCTTCGATCCGCCGGAGCGCCGCGCCGTCGCATTCGGTACTGGCGGCTCCCGCTGTCAGTGCATCAGACGCATCGTCGCCTGAGCACAGGGCTGATCTTTGGACCGTGGTGTCCCGGTGTAATCCACAAGAAGGCGGAACAGCCATGACCCATTCGGGGGGAGTTAAGCTGCTGGCGGCAGGCGGCGTGAACCATGTCGCAGTCGTCTGGGGGTGTTGGTGCGCGGCACGGCGCCGGGGCAGCCCGGGGCAACGCTCGCGCGGCCAGGCTCGACCGGCAGCGCTCGGGAGGAACGATGTTCGATCATGTTGGTCTGGGGGTCTCCAGCTTGTCCGGGAGCAAGGCGTTCTTCCTGCAGGCGCTGGCGCCGTTGAAGGCAGCGCTGGTGATGGAAGGCCCCTACGGAGTGGGCATCGGCCAGAACGGCAAGCCGTCGCTGTGGCTCAGCGAAACGAAGGTTCGTCCGGCCCCTCTTCACCTCGCCTTCGTCGCCGCGAACCGTGCCGAAGTCGACGCCTTCTACCAGGCCGCGCTCGCCGCCGGCGGCAAGGACAACGGGCCGCCTGGGCTGCGCCCGCACTACCACCCGAACTACTACGGCGCCTTCGTCATCGGGCCAGATGGGCACAACGTCGAGGCCGTCTGCCACAAGGCGGAGGCCTGATCCTCGGCCGCGACGGCCTGCTGCGCCGCCGAGCAGCAGCGCGACCGGCGCCAGGGGTGGGCGCGCGCCGCCGGCACCCAACCAATGGCCCGCCAGCCGGGCGGCCCGCTGCGTCCGGCGCCGTTGACCGCGCCCCGCCCGCCCCCCACCCGCGATGAACGCCGTCTTCGCCACCGCCACCCACGCCGCCCGCGAGCTGGCCGCCGGCGACCTGCCGCGGCTGCAGGCCTTCTTCGAGGCCAACCCCGGGTACTTCCTCGCCGTGTCGGGCGCGCCGCCGCGGCCGACCGAGGCGCGGGACGAGTTCGACGAGCCGCCGCCGGCGCACCTGCCGCATGGCCGGCGCTGGTGCCTGGGCTTCCTCGATGCGGCCGACGATCTGCAGGGCTTCGCGATCGTCGTGCGCGACCTGGGCGCCGCCGGCGTCTGGCATATCGCGCTCTACCTGTGGGCGACCCGGCTGCACGGCAGCGGCCTGGCCGCCGGGATGCACGACGCGCTGGCGCAATGGGCGCTGGCGGCCGGGGCCGACTGGCTGCGCCTCGGCGTCGTGGTCGGCAACGGCCGCGCCGAGCGGTTCTGGGACAAGCTGGGCTACCGCGAGGTCCGGCGCCGCCACGGGGTGCCGGCCGGCTGCCGGGTCAACAGCGTGCGCGTGCTGGTCCGGCCGCTGCGCGGCCAGCCGCTGGCCGCCTACCTCGAACTGATGCCGCGCGACCGGCCGGATTCGGCGCTGCCGTAGCGCGGCTGCGTTTCAGCCGTCTTCGTCGGCCACCAGGCTGTCGACCGCCCGCCGCAGGCCCTCGCCGCCGACCGCGATGCCCTGCACCCGCAGCGCCGCCTCGACCGCGCCCAGGCAGCCGAGGATGGTCGCCGCGTTGCTGTCGCCCAGGTGGCCGATGCGGAAGGCCTTGCCCTGCAGCGGGCCCAGGCCGCCGGCCAGCGCGACGCCGAAGCGCTCGCGCGCGACCGCGCGCATCGCATCGACGTCGAAGCCCTCGGGCACGGTGATCGCCGTCACCGACACCGAGCGGCTGGCCGGTTCGCGCGCGAAGAAGCCCAGCGGCCCGGCCTCGGACCAGGCCTGCACCGCGGCCTGCACCGCCCGCGCCAGCCGGCGGTGGCGGGCGTGCACGGCATCCTCGCCTTCCAGCGCGATCAGCTCGAACGCGGCGGCCATGCCGGCCAGCAGCGTCTGCGGCGGCGTGCCGCAGAACTTGCGGTAGCTCAGCGGGCTGTTGCGCAGCCGCCAGTCCCAGTAGAAGCGCGGCGCCGGGTTGCGCTCGGCCACCGCGGCGGCGCGCGCATCCACCGCCGCCCAGGCCAGGCCCGGCGGCGTCATCAGCCCCTTCTGCGACGCGCCCAGCACGACGTTGGCCGGCAGCGCGTCCATCTCGAGCCGGGTGCAGCCCAGCGAGGCCACTGCGTCGACGACCAGCAGCGCCGGGTGGCCGGCGGCATCGATCGCCGCGCGGATCGCGCCCAGGTCGCTGGTGATGCCGCTGGCGGTGTCGGTGTGCACCGCGAACACCGCGACGATCTCGTGCCGCGGGTCGTCGCGCAGCGCCTGGGTGATCGCGGCATTGTCGATCGGCCAGCCCGGCTGCCAGGGCGTGCGCACGACGCGCCGGCCCAGCGCCTCGGTCTGCACCGCCCAGCTTTCGCTGAAGTGCCCGGTGCCCGGGATCAGCACCGCGGCGCCGGGCGGCAGCAGGTTCTCGACGACGACCTCCCAGGCGCCGTGGCCGTTGGTCGCGTAGAGGTAGATGCCGGCGTCCGCGCTGTGCAGCAGCGCGCGCAGCCCGGCCTCGCAGGCGGCGATGGTCTGGTCCAGCCTCGGGTCGCCCATGTCCACCGGCTGGCGGGCCATCGCGGCCAGCACCTCGTCGGGCACCGGCGACGGGCCGGGCGATTGCAGGAAACGGCGGCCGGGGATGCGGGGCTGGTCGGGCATGGCACGGGCATTGCGTCGGGGTGGCCGATGCTAAGGCGGTTCGGGCGGGGCCCGCCGGCGCGCGTTACGCTGTGCGCCGCCGCCACCGGCCGCCAAGGCCTGCAAGGACGACCATGCTGATCCGCAACGCCACCCTGCCCGACGGCCGCACCGGCATCGACCTGCTGGTGCAGCACGGCCGCATCGCGGCGATCGCGCCGGGCCTGTTCCACGGCCGGCCGGCGCCGGCGGGCGCGCAGGACATCGATGCCGCCGGCTGGCTGCTGAGCCCGCCCTTCGTCGATGCCCACTTCCACATGGACGCGACGCTCAGCTACGGCCTGCCGCGCATCAACGCCAGCGGCACGCTGCTCGAAGGCATCGCGCTGTGGGGCGAGCTGAAGCCGCTGCTGACCGAGGAGGCGCTGGTCGAGCGTGCGCTGCAGTACTGCGACTGGGCGGTGGCCAAGGGGCTGCTGGCGATCCGCAGCCATGTCGATGTCTGCGACGACCGGCTGCTGGCGGTGCGCGCGCTGCTCGAGGTCAGGCGCCGCGTCGCCCCGTACCTCGACCTGCAGCTGGTCGCCTTCCCGCAGGACGGCCTGCTGCGTGCGCCCGGCGCGCTGGCCCACCTGGAGCGTGCACTGGACCTGGGCGTCGACGTGGTCGGCGGCATCCCGCATTTCGAGCGGACGATGGCCGATGGCGCCGAGAGCGTGCGCATCCTCTGCGAACTGGCCGCGCAGCGCGGGCTGCGGGTGGACATGCACTGCGACGAGAGCGACGACCCGCTGTCGCGCCACATCGAGACGCTGGCCTTCCACACCCGGCGGCTCGGGCTGCACGGCCGGGTGACCGGCTCGCACCTGACCTCGATGCACTCGATGGACAACTACTACGTCAGCAAGCTGCTGCCGCTGATCGCCGAAGCCCAGGTGCACGCGGTGGCCAACCCGCTGATCAACATCACGCTGCAGGGCCGCCACGACAGCTACCCGAAGCGCCGCGGCATGACCCGGGTGCCCGAACTGCTGGCCGCCGGCGTCAACGTCGCCTTCGGCCACGACTGCGTGATGGACCCCTGGTACTCGCTGGGCGCGGGCGACATGCTGGAGGTCGCGCAGATGGGCCTGCATGTCGCCCAGATGACCAGTCAGGCGCAGATGCGCGCCTGCTTCGACGCGGTGACCGTCAACGCCGCGAAGCTGCTGGGGCTGGACGGCTACGGCCTCGAGGCCGGCTGCCACGCCGACTTCGTGCTGCTGCAGGCCCGCTCGCAAGTCGAGGCGCTGCGGCTGCGCGCGGCGCGGCTGCTGGTCGTGCGGCGCGGCCAGGTGCTGGCGCGCACCGCGCCGGTGCAGGCCGCACTGCAGCTGCCGGGCCGGCCGGCGCAGGTCGACTGGACTCTGCCGCGTTGAAGCCCGCGCGGCGCACAGTCCTGCCGGCCGGCACCGGGGGCCTTGGCTAGAATCGATCGAACAGGGATCCCCGCCGCCCCGGCACCAGAACACCCCACCATGAAACTCATCGGAGCGCTCACCAGCCCCTACGTCCGCAAGGTCCGCGTGGTGCTGGCCGAGAAGAAGCTCGACTACCAGCTGGTGCTCGAAGACGTGTGGGCCGGCGACGCGATGCTGGCGTCCAACCCGCTGGGCAAGGTGCCCTGCCTGGTGCTCGACGGCGGCGAGGCGGTGTTCGACTCGCGGGTGATCACCGAATACGTCGACACGCTGTCGCCGGTGGGCAAGCTGATCCCGCCGTCGGGTCGCGAGCGGGTCGAGGTCCGCACCTGGGAGGCGCTGGCCGACGGCCTGTGCGACGCCGCGATCCTCGCCCGCATGGAGGCCAACTGGGGCCCGCGCGAAGGCGCCCGCAGCCAGGCCTGGATCGACCGCCAGCTGAGCCGCGTCGACTCGGCGGTCAAGGCCATGAGCCGCGGCCTCGGCGACAAGCCCTGGTGCAACGGCAACCACTTCACGCTGGCCGACGTCGCGGTCGGCGTCGCGCTGGGCTACCTCGACTTCCGCTTCGGCCACATCGACTGGCGTGCAGCGCACGCCAACCTGGCCCGGCTGGTCGAGAAGCTGGCCACCCGCCAGAGCTTCATCGACACTGCGCCGCCGGTGGCCTGACGCGGCACCGGCGCCTGGCGCCGGCAGCCGCAGCCCTTCCTTGCGCCCGGTCAAGCCGGCGGGCGCCGGCTTCGTTGCCGGCGGTCGGGGCCCGACGCATACTCGAACCGGACGCGGCCGCGATCCAGGTGTCGGCATGGGCCGGCCCGGCGACGGGCCGCCGCACAACGCAGAGGTGAGCATGCGGATCGAGCGCTTGAGCGCGGCAGGGCTCGGGGCGGGCTGCCTGTGGGCGGCGGCAACCGGGTTCGCTGCCGACCTGCGGCCGACGCTGGTGCTGCCGAGCCAGCGCGAAGGCGCCAGCCCGATGCAGCAGCAGCCGGCGCCTGCACCCGTGGCGCAGCCGGCCGGGCCGTCCGACGCCTTCTATGCCAAGTTCGACGAGGACGCGCGGACGATGGACCGCGCCCGCCGCGAGACGCTGCGCAAGGATTTCGTCAAGCGCTACGACGCCGCGAAGAGCCGCAACGCCGGCGCCGAGATGAAGCACTACCAGCGCCTGCTGGGCATCCTGGCGACGATCGCCACCGAACGCGGGGAGGCACCATGAGCCGCGTCTTGCTGCTGATGCTCGGCCTGCTGGGCCTGTGGTTCGCGCCGCCGGCGCCGTGCGCCAGCGACGAGGCGTTCACCTACGAAGCCGCCACCCGCGGCTACCCGGCGTCGGCGCCGGCGCCGGCGCCGGCGCTCGACCCGCGCGACCACCTCGCCGTCGAGTACCAGCGCTCGCAGGACAGCACCTACCTGACGATCACCTTCGTCGTCAGTGGCGTCGCCGTCGCGTTCATGCTGCTGACGCTGCTGCTGTCGACGCGCCAGCGCCAGCCGCTGTCGGGCCGCGACGTGCTGCGCGCGGCGGTGGTGATCTTCATCGCCTACGGCGCGATCGTGCTGGCGCTGGCCTACCCGAAGGACCAGACGATGACCGGGGTCATCGGCATCCTCGGCGCGATCGCCGGCTACGTCTTCGGCCGCAGCGGCAGCGACGACCGCAGCGACGCCTCGAAGTCCTGATCGCTCAGGCCGCCTTCGGGCTGGCGGCCTTGCGGCGCCGGCGCGTCGCGGCCTCGATCGCCACCACGTTCGCGGCCGCCGGCGCGGCGGCCGCGGTGTGCCTGGCCGCCGCCGGCTTGCGCCCGGAGCGCTTGCGCGCGGCGTCCTGGCGCGCCCTTGCCGCCAGCGCCAGCTCGCGCACCTTGGCGATGTCCTCGTCGCTGAACACGCCGTTGACGCCCGAGATCGCCGCCAGCTGCATGCCGTGCTTCAGGCCGAGCTTGTAGATCTCGTGCACCTTCTGCCACTCGATCGCGCGGCCGACGGTGTAGTTCTCGAAGCGGCCTTCCAGCGCCAGCACGATGGTCTCGGCAAGACATGCATAGGCCAGCCCCTTGGGCAGCCCGATGTTCTTCATCCGCACCTCGCCGGGCAGGCGGATCTCGCCCGATTCGATCACCAGCACGTCGGGCCGCTTGGCCACTTCGGAGGGCGGCAGGTCGAGCGGGCGCGCCACGTCGGTGATCACGCAGCCGGGCTTGACCTTCATGATGTCGAGCACCTTCTTGCCGGCGCCCGAGGTCGCGGTGACGATCATGTCCATCTCGGCGATGTAGGTGTCGGCCTGCGCCGACAGCACCACCTTGGCGTCGGGTGTCTCGCGCAGGATCGATTCCTTCAGCGCCAGCAGCTTGGCAGTCTCGGGCGAGACCAGCGTCACCTGCTCGGCCGCGCGCACCAGCATCCGCGCACAGGCGGCGCCGATCGCGCCGGTGGCGCCGACCACCATCGCCTGGAAGGCGGCCCGCTCCTTGCCCTTGGGGCGCGGCAGCAGGTCCATGCGCAGCAGCGCGTCGTGCGCTGCCCACAGCGCGCCCGACGCGCTGTAGCTGTTGCCGGTGGTGATCGGCAGCGGCGCGCGCCGCGCCACCGTGACCCCGGCATCGCCCACCACCTTGGTGAACGCGCCCAGCCCCATGATCTGCGCGCCCAGCCGCTTGGCCATGCGGGCCGCGTCGAGCAGGCGGCGGTAGGTGAACTCGGGGCCGTGGCTCATGATCTCGCGCGGCGTGCCGCCGACCGAGATCAGCCAGCCCTCGGCCTCGACGCCGCTGGGCGAGCGGATGCCCTCGACGCGGGAGTAGACGAAGGGCGGCGCGTAGGCCATCACCTTTTCCAGCGAGTCCATGAACAGCGGCGGCGAGACGCGCGACAGCACCTCGACCGGCTTGATGATCTTGAAGTACTCCTGCGACAGCGGGTGGATCACGAACGCGAAGCGGTTGACGCGCTTGAAGCCGTTCGGGTAGAGCAGGCGCGGGCGCGGATCCATCGTCGCGACGATCTCGAGGTAATCGTCCTCCAGGATCTGGTCGGCGGCCTTGCCGGTGGCCGCGAGGATCATCGCGTCGAGCAGGTCGGGGCTCAGCACATGGCCGTCGAGCTGCGGCGAGCTGTCGACCACCAGGTTCACGCCGCACTCCTTGAAGTACGCCAGCCGCGCCTCGTTGACGGTGCTGGTGACGATCGTCTTGCCGGCCAGCTCCTCGATGCCGAAGGCGTCGAGCTCGTGCGCCGGCGCCACCACCACGGTGGCCTTCTGCATCGCGCGGCGCAGCACGAAGTGGCCCCAGGACTTCAGCAGCGCGTCGGGCATCAGCCGCGGCGGCACCCATTCGGTGACGTAATGCGCGCCGCTGGCGTACAGCCCCAGCGCGTCGAGCGAGGTCAGCAGCTTGGGCACGCCCAGCTGCAGCAGCGGGTCGGCGAACAGCAGGTTCTCGGTGTACTCGGACATCGCCATCGCCAGCTTGTGGTGGGTCAGCCCGGAGAAGAACAGCACGATCGCGTTGTCGAAGTAATGGCCCAGCTCACCCTGGGTGTGGCGCACCGCCCACTCGAGGAAGATCTCGCCGAGCCGCGCTCCGGTGCTCACCGGGGCCTCGCCGGCGGCGCGCTTCAGGCGGTCGCCTTCGCGCGCGATCTCGCTGTGCGCGCCGAGGCCGTGGCTGTCCTTGACGAGCCCGAGGCCGATCGCGTCGGCCCGGCTGCGCCAGGTCTGCACCAGCTTCTGCGCCTTGGCCCAGCTGCCGTCGGTGCCGATACGGCGCACGCGCAGGGCCTGGCCGAGGAACGAGGTCTCGAAGTCGAAATCCTGGCTGCTCGCGCCCAGGCTGATGCTGATCACGGTCTTCATGGTGGTCCCAGCGCAAACTGTTCATTGCAATCATGGAGCGAAAAGACGATGAGCAACTTGATCAGCGACATGGCCCGTTCGGCTGCGCTGCCGAACCTGAAGCGCGCCGCGGCGGTGCTGACGCGGCGCCTGCCGATCCCGCAGCCGCTGCTGCTGGTCGGCCCCGGCGCCAGCGCCCGGCTGGGCCGGGCCATCGCCGATTTCGGCCACCGCCGGGTGCTGGTCGTCACCGACGCGGCGATCAACCGCCTGGGCCTGATGGCGCCGCTGACCGCGGCACTCGACGCTGCCGGCACCCCCTACCTGGTGTTCGACGAGGTCGGCGCCGACGCGCCGATCCCGCAGGTCGAGGCGGGGCTGGCGGTCTTCGTCGCCCAGCGCTGCGACGCGATCGTCGCCTTCGGCGGCGGCTCGGTGATGGATGCGGCCAAGGCGATCGGCCTGGCCGCCGCCAACGGCAAGCACCCGCGCGAGCTGGTCGGCTACTTCAAGGGCCGGCATGGCCCGGCGCCGATCTATGCGGTGCCCACCACCGCCGGCACCGGTTCGGAGGTGACGGTGGCCGCGGTGATCTCCGACCCCGAGCACGGCAGCAAGCTGGTGATTGCCGACACCCGCATCGTGCCGGACATGGCCGCGCTCGACCCGGCGCTGATGACCGGCCTGCCGCCCGCGATCACCGCCGCCACCGGGATGGACGCGCTGACCCATGCGGTCGAGGCCTTCATCGGCGGCTGGTCGACGCCGCAGACCGACCGCATGGCGCTGGCCGCGGTGCGCATGATCTACCGCCACCTGCCGGTGGCCTTCGCCGACGGCGGCAGGCTCGAGGCGCGCGAGCAGATGGCGCTGGCCTCGACCTACGCCGGCCTGGCCTTCACCCGCGCCAACGTCGGCAACGTGCATGCGATCGCGCACCAGCTGGGCGGGCGCTACCACACGCCGCACGGCCTGGCCAACGCGATCATGCTGCCCGGCGTGCTGCGCTTCTCGCGCCCGCAGACCGGCCGCCAGCTGGCGCGGCTGGCGGTGCACGCCGGGCTGGGCGAGGACTCGCTGGGCACCGAGGCGCTGGCCGACCGGTTCGTCGAGTCGGTCGCGGCGATGAACGACGCGTTGGGCATCCCGCGCGGGCTGGCGGCGCTGCGCGAGGCCGACATCCCGGCGCTGGCCGAAGCCGCCTGCTGGGAGGCCGACAGCCACTACCCGGTGCCGCGGCGCATGACGCAGGACGACTGCGAGGCCTTGCTGCGCGCGGTGCTGCCGCCGAAGGCCGCGGCGGGTCGCACGGCCGGCCGCAAGCCGGCGGCAGTCGGGACCGCGCCGGCGGCGGCCGGGGTCAAGCGGGCTGTGGCGAAGCGGCCTGCGGCGAAACCGGCGCGCTGACGGCGCTGTCGCGGCGCGAGTCGGGCAGGAAGCTGTCGCTGCGCGAATCGGGCAGGAAGCTGTCGCTGCGCGAGTCAGGCAGGAAGCTGTCGCTGCGCGACAGGGGCCAGTAGACGCTGAACACCGCGTGCGGCCAGGGCGCCTCGCCGCGCTCGGCAGCCAGCAGTTCGCCCGGCGCCACTGTCGGCAGCAGGTTGGCCAGCAGGCGCACCTCCTGCTCGCCGGTGCGGCGCACGATGTGCGCGGCGCTGATCTGGCCCGGGTGCTGCAGCCCGGCGGCCTGCACCAGTTCGCGCAGCGCCTCCAGCGTGTGGCGGTGGAACCGCGCCACCCGGGTGATCTTGTCGGCGACCACCAGTGCCTGCTGGCGCCGCGGGTCCTGCGTCGCCACGCCGGTGGGGCAGGCGCCGGTGTGGCAGTGCTGGGCCTGGATGCAGCCCAGCGCGAACATGAAGCCGCGCGCCGAATTGCACCAATCGGCGCCCAGCGCCATCGCGCGGGCGATGTCGAAGGCGCTGACGATCTTGCCGGCGCAGCCGATGCGGATGTGCTGGCGCAGGTTCAGCCCGACCAGCGTGTTGTGCACCAGCCGCAGGCCTTCCTGCAGCGGCGCGCCGACATGGTCGGTGAACTCCTGCGGCGCCGCGCCGGTGCCGCCCTCGGCGCCGTCGATGACGATGAAGTCGGGCAGCAGCCGCGTCTCGCGCATCGCCTTGGCCAGCGCGAACCATTCCCAGGGGTGGCCGATGCAGAGCTTGAAGCCCACCGGCTTGCCGCCCGAGAGCTGGCGCAGGCGGTCGATGAACCGAAGCAGCTCGACCGGGGTCGAGAACGCGCCGTGCGCCGCCGGCGAGACGCAGTCCACGCCCGCCGGCACGCCGCGTGCCGCGGCGATCTCGGGCGTCACCTTCGGCCCCGGCAGCACGCCGCCGTGGCCGGGCTTGGCGCCCTGGCTGAGCTTCAGCTCGATCAGCCTGACCTGCGGGTCGGCCGCCTGGGCGGCGAACTTCCCGGCGTCGAAGCCGCCGTCGTCGCTGCGGCAGCCGAAGTAGCCCGAGCCGATCTCCCAGATAAGGTCGCCGCCGTGCACGCGGTGGTGGGCGCTGATCGAGCCCTCGCCGGTGTCGTGGGCGAAGCCGCCGCGCTTCGCGCCGCCGTTGAGCGCCTGGATCGCATTGGCGCTCAGCGCGCCGAAGCTCATCGCCGAGATGTTGAACAGGCTCGCCGAATAGGGCTGGGTGCAGCGCTCGCCGCCGATGCGCACGCGAAAGTCGTGCGATGCGATCGTGCTCGGCTGCAGCGAGTGGTTGATCCACTCGTAGCCCGGCGCCTGCACGTCCTTCTGGGTGCCGAACGGGCGCTTGTCCGATTCGGCCTTGCTTCGCTGGTAGACCAGGCTGCGCTGCTGGCGCGAGAACGGCACCGCCTCGCCGTCGCTCTCGAGGAAGTACTGGCGGATCTCGGGCCGGATCCACTCGAACAGGAAGCGCAGGTGGCCGATGACCGGATAGTTGCGCAGCAGCGCATGGCGGGTCTGGCGCAGGTCGTGCGCGCCGATCGCCAGCCCCAGCGCGCCCGCCACCGCCAGCGCGGTGCCAATCCAGGCGCCCGTGGCGCGCCACAGCGCGGCGCCGAGCAGCAGCGCCAGCGATGCCGTCAGCAGCGTGAGATAGCGGATCGGGAAGTGCCGGTCCAGCGCGATCAGCCAGGTTGGCATGGCCACTCCTTGTCGACCCGCGTACCGATGGGGCCGAGGCATCCGTCGGCCGACGCCGCGGAAAGCTCGAATGTCGGCCAGGCAGCCGCTGGCCGATGTCCGGATCAGCGGCACGGCAGCGGCGCAGTTCGCGCTGTGCGGCGCGGCTGCCAACGCGTCCGGGGAGAGACGAGGGTGGGGGCTTTCGGCTCGGAGCGGAAGTCGCCGCGGGTCTACGAAGCGGACGTTCGAAGATCGGGATGGGAGCGCCAGGCCGGGCTGCCGTGTTCTGCTCCGTGTCCCCCGCCGTCGTCCTGGCGGACGCCGGCTCCTCCTTTACCTGCGCAGAACACGGCAGCCCGTCCTGACGCTCCGGCACCACCGGGGCATGCCACGGCAGCCAAGACCGACGCCAGCGCCCGTCGGTGCCGGGACGAGGGCGCCGGGTGACCGGACGACGTAGGTAAAGGAGGAGCCGGCCGCAGGCCGGCGGGGGA
>JAEUOY010000120.1 GCA_016790515.1 Burkholderiaceae bacterium
AGGAAGGCGCGCAGGTCCTGGCCGGGGGCGGCGCGCCGAGCGACCTGCCCGAGCGGGTCCGTGGCGGCCACTTCGTGCGCCCCACCGTCCTGGCCGGCGTCGACAACCGCATGCGGGTGGCCCAGGAGGAGATCTTCGGCCCCGTCGCCTGCCTGATCCCGTTCAAGGACGAGGCCGAGGCGCTGCGCCTGGCCAACGACGTGGCCTATGGCCTGGCCTCCTATGTCTGGACGCAGGACATTGGCCGCGCCCACCGCCTGGCCGCCGGCATCGAGGCCGGCATGGTGTTCGTCAACAGCCAGAACGTGCGCGATCTGCGCCAGCCCTTCGGCGGCACCAAGGCGAGCGGCACCGGCCGCGAAGGCGGCACCTGGAGCTACGAGGTGTTCCTGGAGCCGAAGAACGTCGCGGTCAGCCTGGGCGGCCACCACATTCCGCATTGGGGAGTCTGACCATGGGAAAGCTCGCCCTCGCCGCCAAGATCACCCACGTCCCGTCGATGTGCCTCAGCGAGCTGCCCGGCCCGCGCCAGGGCACGCGGCAGGACGCGATAGCCGGCCACATCGAGATCGGCCGGCGCTGCCGCGAACTGGGCGTCGACACGATCGTCGTGTTCGACACCCACTGGCTGGTCAACGCCAACTACCACGTCAACTGCGCGCCGCATTTCGCCGGCACCTACACCAGCAACGAGCTGCCGCACTTTATCAGCAACCTGCCGTTCGAGATCCCGGGCAACCCGCAGCTCGGCCAGCTGCTGGCCCGGGTCTGCAACGAGCAGGGCGTCGAGACGCTGGCCCACGACGCGACGACGCTGAACCCCGAGTACGGCACGCTGGTGCCGATGCGCTACATGAACCCGGATCGGCACTTCAGGGCGATCTCGGTCTCGGCGCTGTGCACCGTGCACTACCTGGCCGACAGCGCGCGGCTGGGCTGGGCGATGCGCAAGGCGGTCGAGGACCACTACGACGGCACGGTCGCCTTCCTGGCCAGCGGCAGCTTGAGCCACCGCTTCGCGCAGAACGGGCTGGCGCCCGAGTACGCGTTCAGGATCTGGAGCCCGTTCCTCGAGAAACTCGACGAGCAGGTCGTGCGGATGTGGCAGGCCGCCGAGTGGAAGGCCTTTTGCGAGATGCTGCCCGAGTACGCCAGCAAGGGCCACGGCGAGGGCTTCATGCACGACACCGCGATGCTGCTCGGCGCGCTGGGCTGGAGCGACTACGACGCACCGGTCGAGATCGTCACGCCGTACTTCGGCGCCTCGGGCACCGGCCAGATCAACGCGATCTTCCCGGTCACGCCGCAAAGCGGTGCCGCGGTGCCGAAACCCGTCGCCTCGTCGGCGCAGGGCTACCAGGCCTTCGGGCGTCTGTGAGCGGATGCGCGCGATGCCGCACCTGGTGATCCTCTACACCGGCAACCTCGACGCGGTGACCGACATGACCGCGCTGTGCCGCGCGCTGGCCGACGCGATGCTGGACGTCACCGACGAGGCCGGGGCCCCCGTCTTCCCGACCGGCGGCACCCGGGTGCTGGCCTACCCGGCGCCGCATTTCGCGGTGGCCGACGGCGGCGCGGCGGGGCGCGCGGCGGGTTTCGACGTCGACTACGGCTTCGTCTACCTGAACCTGCGCATGGGCCGCGGCCGCAGCGCCGCGCTGCAGCAGCAGGCCGGCCGCCGGCTCGAGGCGGTGGTCAAGGCCCATTTCGCGCCGCTGTTCCCGGTCCGCCCGATTGGCGTCACGCTGCAGATCGACGAGGGCCCCGAGGTGTTCGATGCGAAGAACAGCTCGCTGCACCCGCTGTTCCAGAAGAAAGCCTGACCATGCTCAGCCCCGACACCATCGCCGCCCTGGCGCGCCAGCTGTACGACGCCCGAAAGAACCGCACCCCGCTGCGCCAATTCTCGAAGCAGCACCCCGAGATGACGATCGAGGACGGCTACGCGATCCAGCGCGCCTGGGTCGCGCTCGAACTAGCCGATGGCCGCACCATCAAGGGCCGCAAGATCGGCCTGACCTCGCGCGCGATGCAGCAGGCCAGCCAGATCAGCGAGCCCGACTACGCGCCGCTGATGGACGACATGTTCTTCGCCGCCGGCGGCGATGTTCCGTTCGATCGCTTCATCGCGCCGCGGGTCGAGGTCGAGCTGGCCTTCATCCTCGGCAAGCCGCTGCGCGGGCCGGGCATCACGCTGTTCGACGTGCTGTCGGCCACCGACTACGTGAGCCCGGCGATCGAGATCATCGATGCGCGCATCGAGCAGTTCGACCGCGACACGAAGCAGATGCGCAAGGTCTTCGACACGATCAGCGACTTTGCCGCCAACGCCGGCATCGTGCTCGGCGGCCGCCCGGTCAGGCCGATGGACCTGGACCTGCGCTGGGTCGGCGCGATGCTGTTCAAGAACGGCGTGATCGAGGAGACCGGGCTGGCCGCCGCGGTGCTGAACCACCCGGCCACCGGCGTGGCCTGGCTGGCCAACAAGATCGCGCCGCACGACGAGCAGCTGAACGCCGGCGACGTGGTGCTGGCCGGCAGCTTCACGCGGCCGACGAACGCCGCCGCCGGCGACAGCTTCCACGTCGACTACGGGCCGTTGGGCGCAGTGTCCTTCCGCTTCGTCTGACCGGGCGAAGCCGCGGTCGGCCGCCGGGCCGCTACAGTCGCGGCTCCGCTCCTGGAGTCTCGCCATGCCCGCGCGCCGTACCGCCCCGAAGCTCCTGCCCGGCCTGCTGATCGCCACGGCGCTGGCAGCAACCGCCGCACCGGGCAGCGACAACGCGGTGACGCTGTACGGCGCCTGGCGCTCGGGCGGCGGCTTCACCGACAGCGGCAGCCAGCAGAGCCTGGACCTCGCCAGTTCGGCCGCCGGCGCGATCAGCCTCGATTTCGCGCTCGACGCCAGCCGGCAGGTGCAGTGGTATGTCTCGCACCAGCGCACCGAGGTCGACCTGCGAGCGGCCACCAAGCCGGCGTCGGCGCCGGACACGCTGCCGCTGCAGCTGACCTACCTGCACCTGGGCGGCACCAACTTCTTCGAGGGCCAGCGCGGCAAGGGGCCGTACGTGGTCGGCGGGCTGGGACTGACGCTGTTCTCGCCCGGCCTGGCCGGGCTGTCCAACGAAGTGCGGCCGTCGATGAACCTGGGGCTGGGCTGGCAATGGCCGCTGGGCAGCAGCATCGCGCTGCGCGCCGAGGCCCGCGGCTATCTCACGCTGGTCAACAGCCACAGCGGCTTCTTCTGCTCGGGCGGCTGCGTCGTCTCGATCCAGGGCGACACGCTGACCCAGGGCGAAGTGCAGCTCGGGCTGTCGTTCGGGTTCTGAGGCCCGGGTATAGTCCTGCGCCGGTGCCTGCTGGCAGGCCTCGATGTCCGGAGTTCCCATGAAGCAGCGTGAAGACGCACCCTCGCCCGCCCGCCGCGCCGCCGCGCCGCTGATCCTCGTGGCGGCAGCGCTGCTGCTGCCGCTGCCGGCACGGGCCTCGTTCCTGCCGCCCGAGATGATGGACACGGCGGCCTTCTACCTGGCCTGGTTCATCCTCTGCGTGATGCCGATCGCTGGCGTCGTGCTGTTCTGGATGGTGCATGTGATGCCCGAGAAGATCGCCCACAAGCGCCACCACCCGCAGACCGACGCGATCAAGACGCTGTGCCTGCTGTCGCTGGTCTTCGGCGGCCTGCTGTGGCCGATCGCCTGGCTGTGGGCCTACGTCAGGCCGGTCGGCTACCAGGCCGCCTACGGCACCGACAAGCACGAGAACTACTTCCACGAGATGGGCGAGAAGGCGCTGGCTGCCCGGCTGCCGCAGCATGAGCTCGACCACCTGCGCGCCGAACTCGACAACATGGCCGCCAAGGGCGCGCTGACGCCCGAGCTGCGCGTGCTGCGCCAGCAGCTCGCCAGCGCGGTGGCGGCGCCCGATGAACCGCCGGCCGTGCCGGCCGCGCCGGTGGGAGGGGCCGCCTGATGGAAGCCCTGCTGCTCGGCATCTATTCGTTCTTCGTCTGGCTGATCTTCATCAAGTTCAAGTGGCTGCCGTGGAACACCACCTCGCAGGTCATCGTCGTCATCATCCCGGTCGTCGCGCTGACCGCGCTGATCCTGGCGCTGAACGTGGTCGCGCCGTCCTCGCCCGACGTGCGCGTCTTCAAGTACGTCGTCCAGGTGATCCCGCAGGTGCGCGGACGGGTGCTGGAGGTGCCGGTCGAACCGAACCGGCTGGTCAAGAAGGGTGAGCTGCTGTTCCGCCTCGACCCGACGCCCTACCAGATCGACCTGAACGTCGCCAAGGCCAAGCTGGCCGCCGACCAGGCGAAGATGGAGCAGGCCAGCGCCAACCTGGCCGACGCCTCGGCCGGTGCCCGGCAACTGGGCGAACAGCTGAAGTCGGCGACCGGGCAGGTCAAGTCGCTGCTGCCGCGGCTGGACCTCGCCAAGCTGCGCGTGCGGCAGAACCGCGAGCTGGTGGCCAGCGGCGCCGGCGACCGCTTCGCGCTCGAACAAGCCGAAGCCAACGTGACCGAGCTCGAAGGCCAGCTGGCCACCGCATCGGCCAACGAGGCCCAGGTGACCCAGAAGCTGTCGGGCCAGGTCAACGGCGAGCTGTCCACCGTCGCCGCGGCGCGTGCAGCGCTTGCCGTTGCCAAGGCCCAGGTCGACCAGAGCCGCGCCGACCTCGCCAACGCGCAGTGGAATCTCGACCAGACCACCGTCTACGCGCCGGCCAACGGCTACGCGATCAACGTGCAGCTGCGGCCGGGCTCGTTCACCGTGGCGATGCCGCTGTCGCCGGCGATGAGCTTCGTCGAGGAGGAATACCAGGTCATCGCGCTGTACAAGCCCAACGAGCTGCAATACGTGCAGCCGGGCAACCGCGCCGAGTTCGCGCTGACGACGATCCCCGGCCACGTCGTCCAGGCCAAGGTCGATTCGATCGTCTGGGCCCAGGGCCAGGGCCAGCTGCAGGTCTCGGGCACGCTGCCGCAGACCGGCGCCTACCCGCAGGTGCCGGGCCGCTTCCCGGTCAAGCTGCTGGTCGAGGAGAAGGACCGCGCGCTGTTCCTGGCCGCCGGTGCCGAAGGCCATGGCGCGATCTACACCGAGCATGTCGAGATGATCCACATCATCCGGATGGTGATCCTGCGCATCGGCACGATCATGGATTACCTGGTGCTGAAGCTGCACTGAGGGCGGTGGCGATGCTCGAGACCTACGCCCGCCGCAGGACGCTGATCGCGCTGGCAGCGCTGGCCGCGATCAGCGGCTGCGCGCTGCAGTCGCCGCCGACCGCCGAGGAGCTGCGCCAGCAGGCGCTGCCGCACACCGCGCTGCCGGCCGGCTGGACTGCCGACAAGCCCGCCACTGCAGCGGCGCAGGCGGCGGCCGACCGTTGGCTGGCGTCGTTCGGCGACCCGGCGCTGTCGGCGCTGGTGGCCGAGGCGCTGACCTTCAACGCCGACCTGCAGTCGGCCGCGGCCCGGGTCGAGCAGGCCGGCGGCTACGTCAAGGTCGCCGGCGCCTCGCTGCTGCCGAAGGTCGGCGTGTACGGGCTGACCGGCGACAAGGCCGGCGGCAGCGGTGCGCTCGAAGGCCGGTTCGTGAACGCCTCGCTGGAGCTCGACGTCTGGGGCCGCATCCGCTACGGCCAGGCCGCCGCGCAAGCGCAGTCCGACGCGGCGCAGGCCGACTTCGCCTACGCCCGCCAGTCGC
>JAEUOY010000053.1 GCA_016790515.1 Burkholderiaceae bacterium
GTCTACAAGAGCGACTACATCACCCGCAACTGGGAGACGATCCGCCGCATCCGCAAGCCGGTGATCGCCGCAGTCTCAGGCTTTGCCTTGGGTGGCGGCTGCGAGCTGGTGATGATGTGCGACATCGTGATCGCCGCCGACAGCGCGAAGTTCGGCCAGCCCGAGATCAAGCTGGGCATCATCCCCGGCGCCGGCGGCACGCAGCGGCTGCCGCGCGCGATCGGCAAGGCCAAGGCGATGGACCTGGTGCTGACCGCCAGGATGATGGACGCGGTCGAGGCCGAGCGTGCCGGGCTGGTCTCGCGCGTGGTCCCCGCCGACAAGCTGCTCGACGAGGCGCTGGGCGCGGCGGCGGCTATCTGCGCGCTGGGCGGCCCCAGCGTGCTGGCGGCCAAGGAATGCGTCAACCGCGCCTACGAGGGCGGCCTCAACGACGGCATCCTGGTCGAGCGACGGCTGTTCCACGCGCTGTTCGGCACCGCCGACCAGAAGGAAGGCATGGACGCCTTCCTGGCCAAGCGCAAGGCGGCGTTCCCGCGGCGCTGAACCGGTTCAGGGCGCGAGCCAGCGCCCCTCACCGGCGCTGTCGAACATCGCGCGGCGATGGCCCTCGGCGTGCAGTTCCATCCAGTCGATGGCCTGCACGCGGGCGTGGACCACCGCGAAGAACTCGCGGCTGCCGCGCTCGGGCTGGTAGCGGTCCACCGGCGTGCCCGGCGGCAGCGGCGACAGGTAGTCGTGCGCCGCCGGCGTCATCTTCAGCCGCGCCCAGCGCGACGACACCGTCAGCCCGCTGGTCTCGACCTCCAGCTGCACCCGCAGCCGCAGCTGCCAGCCCAGCCGGTCGCACCAGGCCAGCAGGGTGCCGGCGCTCTGCTGCCGGATCTGCGCCACCTTGGGCGAGCGGGCATCGGTGAAGAACAGCAGCGACCGGCCCTCGACATCGACCTCGCGGATCACCACCGAGCGCAGGTCGGCGCGGTCGCCGGCCAGCGTGGCCAGCGCCATCACCCGCCAGCCATGCGACTTGTCGCGCGCCACCTTGGCCAGCTCCTGCCAGCAGGCCTGGTGGATCAGGCTCAGCGATTCGATGCGGGCGTTCATGGCGTCGGCGCTCCGGGGATCGTTCGTCAGGCTTCGCGGCGCAGCGCCGGCATCATGCACCCTGCCGGCGCAAGGCCGGCATCATGCACCTTCCCGGCGCAAGGCCGGGAAGAGGATCACGTCGCGGATGCTGGGGCTGTCGGTGATCAGCATCATCAGCCGGTCGATGCCGATGCCGCAGCCGCCGGCCGGCGGCATGCCGTATTCGAGCGCGCGGATGAAGTCGGCGTCGTAGTACATCGCCTCCTCGTCGCCGGCGTCCTTGTTGGCCACCTGGGCCTGGAAGCGCGCGGCCTGGTCCTCGGCGTCGTTCAGCTCGGAGAAGCCGTTGGCGTACTCGCGGCCGGTAATGAAGAGCTCGAAGCGCTCGGTGATGGCCGGGTTGGTGTCGCTGGCGCGTGCCAGCGGGCTGACCTCGACCGGATAGTCGATGATGAAGGTCGGCTGCCAGAGCTTGTCCTCGACCGCGGCCTCGAACAGGCCGAACTGCAGTTCGGGCAGCTTCCAGTGTGCCGGCGGCTCCTCGCCCAGATGGCGCAGCCGGTCGTGCAGCGCCTTCGCGTCGGTCGACTCGGCGTCGCTCAGGCCCGCATGCACGACCAGCGATTCACGCACCGACAGGCGCGCGAACGGCTCGTGCAGCGCCACCGGCCTGCCGGCATAGGTGATCTGGGCCGAGCCGGTCGCCGCGATCGCCGAGTGGCGCAGCACCGCTTCGGTGAAGTCCATCAGGTCATGGTGGTTCCAGTACGCCGCATAGAACTCCATCATCGTGAACTCGGGGTTGTGGCGGACGCTGATCCCCTCGTTGCGGAAGTTGCGGTTGATCTCGAACACCCGTTCGAAGCCGCCGACCAGCAGGCGCTTCAGGTACAGCTCGGGCGCGATGCGCAGAAACATCTGCTGGTCGAGCGCGTTGTGGTGGGTGACGAAGGGCTTGGCGTTGGCGCCGCCCGGGATCGGATGCAGCATCGGCGTCTCGACCTCGAGGAAGCCGTGCTCGACCATGAAGCTGCGGATCGCGCTGACCGCCTTGCTGCGCGCGACGAAGCGGGTGCGTGCCGTTTCGTCGGCGATCAGGTCGACGTAGCGCTGGCGGTACTTCTGTTCCTGATCGGCCATGCCGTGGAACTTGTCGGGCAGCGGGCGCAGGCTCTTGGTCAAGAGCCGCAGCGCGCTGACCTTGACCGACAGCTCGCCGGTGCGGGTCTTGAACAGCAGCCCTTCGGCGCCGACGATGTCGCCGAGGTCGCCGTGCTTGAAGGCCTCGTAGGCGGCCTCGCCCAGCGCATCGCGGCTGACGAAGAGCTGGATGCGGCCGTGGGTCGGGCCGAAGCTGCCGTCCTGCAGCGTCGCAAAGCTGGCCTTGCCCATGATGCGCTTGAGCATCATGCGGCCGGCCACCGCCACCTGCACGCCCTGCGGCTCCAGCGTCTCGTTGTCCAGCGCGGCGTACTGCTGCTGCAGGTCGGCCGCATGGTGGCGCGGCTTGAAGTCGTTCGGGAACACCGCCGCCCCCGCGCCCTTGGCCTGGGCCCGCAGGTGATTGAGTTTCTCGCGACGCTCGGCGATCAGCTTGTTGTCGTCGTCGGGCGTCAGGGGGGTGGCCAGATTCATGGTGCGGCGCGCGCAGGCGGGCTCGGGGAAAACCGCAAATTGTAGGCAGTGCCGCCGGCGCAGGGCCGGCCGTGCAGCCGACCGTCCGGCCGCCCGCGACCCCTGCGCGATAATCCGCGGCCGCCGGCGCAGCTGCGCCGGCCCCGATCATGCACCTGCAACACCCCGCCATCACCGACCGCCGTGTCCGCTTCGCGCTGGCCGGATGCGGCCGCATCGCGGCCAATCACTTCGAATCGGTGGTCCGCCATGCCGAGCGCGCCGAACTGGTGGCGGTGTGCGACCCCGACCCCGCGGCACTGGCCGCCGCGGTCGCGCGCACCGGCGCCCGCGGCTTCGCCAGCTACACCCAGATGCTGGCCGAGTCGGCGGCCGACTGCGTGGTGCTGGCCACCCCCAGCGGCCTGCACGCGCGCCAGGTGATCGAGGCCGCCGAGGCCGGCCTGCACGTGATGACCGAAAAGCCGATGGCCACCCGCTGGGCCGACGGGCTGGCGATGGTCAAGGCCTGCGATGCGGCGCGGGTGCGGCTGTTCGTCGTCAAGCAGAACCGCCGCAACCGCACGCTGCAGCTGCTGCGCCAGGCGATCGACGGCGGGCGCTTCGGCCGCCTCTACATGGTCAGCGTCAACGTGTTCTGGAGCCGGCCGCAGAGCTACTACGACTCGGCGGCCTGGCGCGGCACCTGGGAGTTCGACGGCGGCGCGTTCATGAACCAGGCCAGCCACTACATCGACCTGCTCGACTGGCTGATCGGGCCGGTCGAGAGCGTGATGGCCTACACCGGCACGCTGGCGCGCCACATCGAGGTCGAGGACACCGGCGTCGCCGCGCTGAAATGGCGCAACGGCGCGATGGGCTCGGTCAACGTGACGATGCTGACGCACCCGAAGAACTTCGAGGGTTCGATCACCGTGCTCGGCGAACACGGCACGGTGCGCATCGGCGGCGTGGCGGTCAACAGGATCGAGCACTGGGAATTCGCCCAGCCGCACGCGATGGACGCCGGGCTCGACGAGGCCAGCTACCAGACCACCAGCGTCTACGGCTTCGGCCACCCGCTGTACTACGACAACGTGATCCGCACGCTGCGCGGCGAATGCGAGCCCGAGACCGACGGCCGCGAGGGGCTGAAGTCGCTCGAGCTGCTGATCGCGATGTACCGCTCGGCGCGCGACGGCCAGCGCATCAACCTGCCGCTCGAGTACTGATGGCCGTGACGATCCACCCGTCGGCGATCGTCGACGACGGCGCGCAGCTGGGCGAGGGTTGCCGCGTCTGGCACTGGGTGCACATCTCGGCCGGCGCGCGCATCGGCCGCGCCTGCTCGTTCGGCCAGGGCGTCTACGTCGGCAACGACGTGGTGATCGGCGACAACGTGAAGATCCAGAACAACGTCTCGGTCTACGACGCGGTGACGCTGGAGGACGACGTGTTCTGCGGCCCCAGCATGGTCTTCACCAACGTCTTCAACCCGCGCGCGGCGGTGGTGCGCAAGAACGAATACCGCAGGACGCTGGTCAGGCGCGGCGCGACGCTGGGCGCCAACTGCACGATCGTCTGCGGCGTCACGATCGGCGAACACGCCTTCGTCGGCGCTGGCGCGGTGGTCAGCCGCGACCTGCCGGCCTTCGCGCTGGTGGTCGGCGTGCCGGCCAGGCGCATCGGCTGGATGAGCCGGCACGGCGAGCGGCTGGACCTGCCGGCCTCGGGTGAGGGCGAAGCCTGCTGCCCGGCCACCGGCGAACGCTACCGGCTGCGCGGCGAGGCGCTCGGCCTGCTGGACTGATCCGCGAATGCAGTTCACCGACCTGAAGGCGCAGTACGCCGTGCTGAAGACCTCGATCGACGCGCGCATCCAGCGCGTGCTCGACCATGGCCAGTACATCATGGGGCCCGAGGTCCGCGAGATGGAAGACGCGCTGGCCGCCCATACCGGCGCGCCGCACTGCGTGGCGGTGGCCAGCGGCACCGAGGCGCTGCTGATCGCGCTGATGGCCATCGGCCTGAAGCCCGGCGACGAGGTCATCACGACGCCTTTCACCTTCGCCGCCACCGCCGAGGTCATCGTGCTGCTGGGCGGCAAGCCGGTCTACGTCGACATCGAGCCCGACACCTGCAACATCGACGCCAGGTGGATCGAGGCCCGGATCACGCCGCGCACGCGGGCGATCATGCCGGTCAGCCTGTACGGCCAGGTCGCCGACATGGACGAGATCAACGTGGTGGCCGCCCGCCATGGCCTGGTGGTGATCGAGGACGCGGCGCAGAGCTTCGGCGCGACCTACCGCGACCGCAAGAGCTGCAACCTGAGCACGATCGCCTGCACCAGCTTCTTCCCGAGCAAGCCGCTGGGTTGTTATGGCGACGGTGGCGCGCTGTTCAGCAACGATGACTCCATCGCCCAGGCCGCGCGCGAGATCCGCGTGCATGGCCAGAGCGGCCGCTACCAGCACACCCGCGTCGGCGTCGGCGGCCGCATGGACACGCTGCAATGCGCGGTGGTGCTGGCCAAGCTCGAACGCTTCGGCTGGGAGATCGAGCGCCGCAAGGCGCTGGGCGAGCGCTACGGCCGCCTGATCCGCGCCACCGGTGCGCCGGTGCAACTTCTCGCCGTCCGGCCCGACCGCGATTGTGTGTGGGCCCAGTACACCGTGATGGTCGACGACCGGCCGCGGGTGCAGGCCGCGCTGCAGGCCGCCGGCATCCCGACCGCCGTGCACTACCCGAAGCCGCTGCACCACCAGCCAGCCTATGCCACGGACTGCTGCCCCGACTGCAATCCGCACAGCATCCGCGCCGCACAGCGGGTGCTGAGCCTGCCGATGAGCGCCGACCTGAGCGAGGCCGACCAGGACCGGGTGGTGCAGGCCTTGGCGGCAGCCGTGGCGGCCCGGCCGGCGTGACCGCGCCGCGTCCCTGCCCGGCCTGCGATGGCCGCGAGGCCCTGCCGCAGTTCGTGCGCAACGGCTTCGACCTGGTGCGTTGCCGGCGCTGTGGCTGCGTCTATGTCGCCCAGGATCCGGCCGAGATCGATTTTCAGGCGCTGTATGGCCCCGGCTACTACACCGGCGGCCACGATGCGGTCTTCGGCGACTACGTCGGTCAGCAAGCGGCGCGCCGAGCCCAGGCGCGGCGCAGGCTGTGGTGGCACCGGCACCTGCCGCCGCGCTGGCCGCGCAGTGGCAGGCTGCTCGATGTCGGTTGTGCGGCCGGATTCTTTCTGGCCGAGGCGAGGGCGCACTACGAGGTGCAAGGGGTCGAGCTGTCGGACTGGTCCGCGGCCCATGCGCGCGACGCCCTGGGACTGCCTGTCTTCACCGGCACGCTGCAACAGGCGGCCTTGCCGGCGGCGCACTTCGACGTCGTCACGCTGTGGGACGTGATCGAGCATGTGCCCGACCCGGTGCCGCTGCTCGCCGAGGCCGCGCGCGTGCTCGCGCCCGGTGGCCGCCTCGTGCTGACGACCGGCGACTTCGACAGCGCCTACGCGCGGTCCAAGGGCGCGGACTGGCACCTGGCCGCCCCGCCCTGGCACCTGACGCTGTTCGGCCGCTCCACGATGGCGCTGGCCGCCGAGAGGGCGGGATTGAAACTGCTGCACTGCGCGAGCGAAGGCGTGGCCGGCGACGGGCCGTTCTGGCGACATCGGGTCGGCCTGCTGCTGGGTCGGGTGTTGGATCGCGGCGACATCATGCGAATCACCTTCACCCGCTGACCGTCCGGGTGATGGACAGCGTCGCGCGCGGCACCCTGATCAACCTGGCCACGCGCCTGGCCGGCGTGGCCCTGGTGCTGGCGCTGACCGCCATCACCGCGCGCATCGGCACCGAGGCACAGGGCGCGTTCGCGCTCTTCACCAGCGTCGAAGGCGTCTGGCTGGCCCTGCTGTCGGGCTTCGGCATCGCCTTGGCGCGGCGGGTCTCGCACCACGGCGAGCAGCCGACGGCACTCGTCGCGGCCGTCGTGCTGGCCTGCGGCGCCCTCGGTGTTGCCGGGGGCATGGTGCTGTGGGCCATCTCGGCCTGGGGCCCGCCGGCCTATGCGTCGCTGTGGATCCTGGCGCTGGGCGCGCCCTGGCTGCTGCTGGCGCCCAACCTGCAGGGGCTGTGGCTGGGCGAAGGGCGCATGGCACCGATGGCGCGGCTGGCAGTGGCGCCGCCGCTGATCGCGCTGGGCCTGCTGTTGCTGCTGGCGCCCTGGGTGGCGCCGACACTGCCGATCGTTCTCGGCGCCTGGGTGGTGGGCAAGGTGGTGGTGGGCCTCGCGGCGCTGGTCGTGCTGGGCTGGGGCGGGCGTCTGGCGCCGCCCGACTTCGGTGCCCTGCGGCGCGAGGGGCGCTTCATCGCCACCATCGGTCTGACCAACCTGATCGGGCTGCTCAACTACCGCGTCGGCCTGTTCGTCATCGAGCGCACGCTGGGGCTGTCGGCGACGGGCGTCTATTCGATCGCCATCGTGGTCGCCGAACTGCTGTGGTTCGTCTCCGGCTCGCTGACCCAGGCGGTGTATGGACGTATCGGCAACCCCGACCGCATGCAGGCCGCGGCCACCACGGTGCGCGTGGTGCAGCTCAGCGTGGCCGCATTGCTGCCGGCGGCGCCGCTGCTGTGGCTGGCCGCCTGGCTGCTGGTGCCCGCGGCGCTGGGCCCGGCCTATGCCGCCAGCCTGCCGCTGCTGGCGCTGCTGCTGCCGGGGGTGATGCTGTTCGGGGGCGGGGCGGCGCTGTCGGCCTATTTCACGAACCATGTCGGTGCGCCCCAGGTGCCGGCGCAGGTAGCGGCCGGTTCGCTGCTGCTCAATGGCAGCCTGTCAATCGGTCTGGCGCCGCTGCTGGGCATGCCGGGCGTGGCATTGGCCGCCAGCGTGTCGTATGCCGGCGGCGTGCTGTGGATGGCCAGCCGCTTCGCGCGCCACGCCGGGCTGCCCTTGCGGCAGGTGCTGGCGCCCGGTCCGCAACTGAGGGCCGATCTGCGTCTGCTGTGGGCGATGGGGCGGCGGCGTTGAGCGGTCCGGGTCCGCTGTTGATCCTGACGATGCCGGGCTTCGGCATCGAGACCCTGCGCCACCTGGTGGCGCATCCCGCCTGGTCGCCGCTGGGCGTCGAGGTCGGCCTCGTCGGCCCGCGGCCGCCGGCATGGCGGCGTGCGGCCGCCTGGATCCGCCGGGCCGTGCAGCGGCCGGCGGACCGCCTGCACGCGTTGGCCGATGGCACGCTTGCGGCTGGTGCGGCTGAGCGTTTTCTTCGCCGGCAACCGATCGATTGGCGCTGGCTGCCCGACGACGAAGCGGTGCGGCAGCGGCGCGCCGCGCTGCGCCCGGCATTGACGCTGACCATCACCTCCCGCGTGCTGTTCTCGGCCCGCACGCTGGACGACACCGCGGGTGACTGGCTCAACGTGCACCCCGGCCTGCTGCCCGACTACGCAGGGGCCTCGCCCGGCCCGTACATGTTTGCCGACGGCGTCGGCGGCTGCACCATCCATCGCATGGCGGCACGCATCGATGCCGGCGCCGTGATCGACCGCGCGCCGATGGCCGAGCCCCTGGGGCACGATGGCGGCAGCTACTTCTTCCAGCGCCTGCCCGGGCACACCGCGGCGCGCGTCGGTGCGCTGCTGCAGCGGTGGCGGGCCGGAGACGCCATCGCCGAGTCGGGACCCATCGACCCTGCTGCGCTGCGCCATTGCAGTTCGAGGCGACTCGCGCGCGACCGCCGGCTCGACTGGCAGTGGTCGG
Organism: Burkholderiaceae bacterium; assembly: GCA_016790515.1. Taxonomy (GTDB): domain Bacteria; phylum Pseudomonadota; class Gammaproteobacteria; order Burkholderiales; family Burkholderiaceae_C; genus Pseudaquabacterium. The sequence goes on from JAEUOY010000053.1 coordinate 8,461, forward strand.
CCCAGCGGCTGGTCCGTTGGGTGTCGGCCTTGGCCGCGATCGCGCCGGCCTGGATCGTCGACGGCCGCGGCCGCCGCTTGCAGGTGATGGCCGCTGTAGCGCGCGAGCCGGCCGCTTCGGCAGCGCCGGGCACGGTGCTGTCGGTGCAGGGCCGCTGGGTCGAGGTGGCCTGCAGCGGCGGTGCGATCGCCCTGCGTTGCCGCGGGAGGCCTGGGCTCGCGCCGGGGCAGTCGCTGCCGGTGGCGGCGGAGGCGCCGTGAATCCAGGCCTGAGATTTCCGATCGTCACCGGGGCCGAGGCCGTCGCGCTGGCGCGCCAGGTTGCGATCGGGTGCTTCCAGCACCCGGCCTGGGTGCGGGCGGTGCAAGCCGTGCGTGGCCGGGTGCACGAACCGGTCGTGGTGCGGGCCTGCGACGAGAGCGGATGCCGGGCCTGGCTTCCCGGGGCCGTCCACAGGCGCTTCGGGCTGGAGGTCTTCGAGGCCATGCCGATGGGCGGCTATGGCGGCTGGGTGGCCGAATCGGCGCTGTCGGCCGAAGGCGAACTGCAGCTGACCCGCGCCTGGCTGGCGCGCGCGCGCTGGCCACTCGTCGTGTTGACCGGTGTGCCGGGCCGTCCTGACCGGCTGCCGGCACCCTCACCCGTGGCGACCGGGCGCTGGGCAGCGCGCCTGCAACCGCTCGCCTTCGAGACCCATCTTCTGGACCTCTCCGGCGGCGACAATGAGCTTCTGCAGCGCGTGCGGCCGCGCATGCGCGGCTACCTGCGCAAGTTCGACCAACTGGGCTTCGAGTTCGACATCGCCAATGACCACGCCGCCCTGCGCGACTGCCACCGCTGGTACCGCGCAGGCAGCCATTCCTGGCACAAGGCTGCCGCTTCGCTGATGCCCGAGGGCTTTTTCACGGCGCTTGCCGGCGAGCCCGTCGCCGAGGTCTGGACGGTGCGCTGGCAAGGCCGCCCCGTCGGCGCGGCGCTGTTCCTCGTCGGACGCGACGAGCTGCAATACCAGGCCTCGGGCACCGAGCGCATCGACGCCCCGGTCTCGGCGATGGAGGCCTTGCTGTGGCAGGCCGCCCGCCACCATCGCGACCTTGGCCGCTCGAGGCTCAACCTGGGTGCCAGCGAGGGCCTCGACAGCGTGGCCCGCTTCAAGGAAAAGTTCGGTGCTCGGGCGGTCTCGTACCTGCGCGTGTCCTACTTGCTGCCCGCGTGGCGCGTTTGTGGCGAAGGCCCGGCCCGGGCGCCGGCTGCGACGGGGCTGCCGTCATGAGGCTGGTGCTGATCGGCGACGGCGACAGCCCGCACCTACTGAAGTGGGCGCGCGCGCTGGCGCCGCAGGTCGAGCTGTGGGCCGCTTCGTCGCGCGGCTTCGCGCCCGGCTTCGACGCGCTGGTGCCGGCCCGGCGCCGGCTGGCGCTGGACACCCGGCCCGATTTCGAGGGCGGCAACGTCGCGCTGCTGCGCCACCTGCCGCGGCTGGCGGCCTGGCTGAAGACCGTGCGGCCCGACTGGATCCATGCGCATTACCTGACGTCGCAGGGCACCCTGGCCTGGCTGGCGACGCAGCTGTTCGGCGCCCCGGGCCGGCTGGTCGGTTCGGCCTGGGGCTCGGACATCCTGGTCACGCCGCAGCGCAGCACATTGATGCGCTGGCTGACCGGCCGGGTGCTGCGCGCCTGCGCGCTGACCACCAGCGATTCGCTGGCGATGGCGCAACGCATGCGCGAACTGGGCGCCGGCGAGGTGATGACCTTCCCGTTCGGCCTCGAGGCGCTGCCGCCGCTGCCGCCGGCGGGTGCCAAGCGCGACCACCTGTTGTTTGCCAACCGCGCCCTGGAGCCGATCTACGACCCGCTGCGGGTGCTGCGCCTGTTTGCCGGGCTGGCCCGGCGCTGGCCCGATGCCGAACTGGTGGTCGCCAACGACGGCTCGCTGCGCGCCGCGCTGCAACAGCAGGCGGCCGACGCCGGGCTGGCATCGCGCGTGCAGTTCGTCGGCCGGCTGGATGCGGCCACCCAGGCCGGCTGGTATGCCCGCGCGCGCTGGTACCTCAGCCTGCCGAGCAGCGACTCGGTGTCGGTCTCGGTGCTCGAGGCGATGGCCCACGGCTGCATCCCGCTGCTGTCGGACCTGCCGGCCAACCGCGAACTGGTGCGCTCCGGAGACAACGGCTGGGTCGCCCGCGGCGATGCCTTGCCGGGCGTCGCCGACCTGCAGCCGCTGCTGGACGGCGCCGAGGCCATCGCCGCCGCCAACCACGCCTGGGTCGCCGGCCACGCGATGTTCGCGCCTTGTGTCGCGGCTTTTCTCGACCGGCTGCGCGCGCTCGACGCCGCCGGGCCAGCGCGATGAACATCCTCTACCTGAACCATTACGCCGGCAGCCCGGCGCTGGGCATGGAATTCCGCCCCTACTACCTGGCGCGCGAATGGGTGCGCGCCGGCCACCGGGTGCAGATCGTCGCGGCCGACTTCTCGCATGTGCGCGCCCGCCAGCCGCAGGCCGGCGACGAGTTGATCGACGGCATCGCCTACCGCTGGCTGCCGACACCGCATTACCAGGGCAACGGCGTCGGCCGCGTGTGGAACATCTGGCGCTTCCTGTCGCAGGTCTGGGCGCAGTCGCGCCGGCTGGTCGCCGAGTTCGAGCCCGACGCGGTGATCGCCAGCAGCACCTACCCGATGGACATCTGGGTCGCGCGGCGCATCGCCAGGATGTGTGGCGCGCTGCTGGTGCACGAGGTGCACGACCTGTGGCCGCTGAGCCCGATCGAGCTGTCGGGCATGTCGCCGAAGCACCCGTTCATCCGCCTGTGCCAGGCTGCCGAGGACGCCGCCTGCCGCGACGCCGATCGGGTGGTCAGCATGCTGCCCAAGGTGCAGGACCACCTGGCCGCGCATGGGCTGGACCTGCGCAAGCTGGTGATCGTGCCCAACGGCATCACGCTCGACGAATGGCCGGCCGACGCTCAGGCGTTGCCGCCGCTGCGCGACGACGTCGGCGCCGCCATCGCCGCGCAGCGAACCGCCGGCCGCATGGTGGTCGGCTATGCCGGCTCGATGGGCCTGCCCAACGCGCTGGACACGCTGCTCGATGCCGCCGCGCTGCTGCACGACGAGCCGCTGGCCTTCGTGCTGGTCGGCGACGGCCATGAACGCGAGCGCCTGGCCCGGCGTGTCGCCGACGAGCGGCTGGCGAACGTGACGATGCTGCCGCCGATCCCGAAGGCGCAGATCCCGTCGCTGCTGGCCCAGCTCGACATCGCCTACATCGGCTGGCAGCGGGTGCCGATCTACCGCTTCGGCATCGCGCCGAACAAGCTGATGGACTACATGATGGCCTCGGTGCCGGTGCTGCACAGCGTGGCGGCCGGCAACGACCCGGTGGCCGAGAGCGGTTGCGGCCTGACCGTCGCGCCCGAGTCGGCCGACGCGGTGGCCGACGGCCTGCGCCGGCTGGCCGCGCTGCCGGCGTCCGAACGCCAGGCGATGGGCCGGCGCGGCCGCGCCTTCGTGCTGGCCCACCACACCTACCCGGTGCTGGCGCGGCGCTTCCTGCAGGCGATGCAGCGGTGAGCGGGCCGGGCGACGAGACCCGCGCGGTGGCCGAGCGCTATGCGCGGCGCGGCGCCGTCGATCGCTACAGCCTGCTGCAGCCCGACGTCTGGCAGACGGTGCAGGAGCGCCAGCGCGCGATGCTGCGGCTGTTCACCCGGCTGGGCTTTACCGACCTGGCCTCGCTGCGCGTGCTGGAGGTCGGCTGCGGTGCCGGCGGCAACCTGCTCGAGCTGCTGCGCATGGGCTTCGCGCCCCACAACCTGGCCGGCGCCGAGCTGCTGCCCGAGCGGCTGGCCCAGGCCCGCGCGGTGCTGCCGCCAGCCGTCACGCTGTGGGGTGGCGATGCCAGCGCGCTGGACATCGTGCCCGGCAGCGTCGACATCGTGTGGCAGTCCACCGTGTTCAGCTCGCTGCTCGACGATGCCTTCCAGCAGCGGCTGGCCGATGCGATGTGGCGCTGGGTGGCGCCGGGCGGCGGCGTGCTGTGGTACGACTTCACCGTGGACAATCCGCGCAACCGCGATGTGCGCGGCGTGCCGCTGGTGCGGGTGCGGCAGCTGTTTCCGCAGGCCGCCGTGTGGCATCGGCGGTTGACGCTGGCGCCGCCGATCGCGCGCGCGGTGTGCCGCGTGCACCCGTCGCTGTATCCGGTGTTCAACGCCTTGCCGCTGCTGCGCACCCACCAACTGGTCTGGCTGCAGAAACCTGCGGCTGGCTGATCGGGCGGGTTCAACCGGTCGCCGGCTCCAGTCCCTGGAACACATCGGCCAGCGCGACCCGACAGCCGATGCTGGCGCAGACCATGGCCTCGTCCTGGCTCATGTCGTGAAGCACCCACAGGCCGTCGGCACCGCGCCGGAAGCCGTCGACCCGCCGCGTCTCGGGGTCGACCAGGATGTATTCCTGCAGCGACTCGATCCGCCGGTACAGCGCGAACTTCTGGCTGCGGTCATAGCCCTGGGTGCTGGGTGACAGCACCTCGATCACCAGCGTCGGCGCGCGGAAGATCACCTCGGTGGCCAGGTCGGCCTTGTCGCAGGTGACGAACAGGTCGGGGTACAGGATCGTGTCGTCGGCGATCTGGACCTTCATGCCTTCAGAGAACACCTGGCAGGGCGCGCCGCGCAGTTGCAGATTCAGTTCCGTTCCCAGATTCAGCACCACCCGTCCATGGGTGCGCCGCCCGCCCACCATGGCGAACACCTCACCCCGGTGGTACTCATGCTTCTCGACCTGCTGGTTCTCCCAGGCCAGAAACTCGTCCAGCGTCGGCTTCTGCCGTGCCAAGGCCGTCATCGGCAAACCTCCAGGCGGGATTGTGGCCCAGCCGGCCCCGCAGCGGGGGGGCCGTAAAATTGCGGGTTTACGACGAGGCGAGGCGTCTGCGGACGGCCTGCCTGCCCATGACTTCAGACCGCTCGTCCCCGCTGCCCTTCCTCCCCTTCGCCCTGCCCGAGATCGGCGAGGACGACATCGCCGAGGTCGTCGACACGCTGCGCAGCGGCTGGATCACCACCGGCCCCAAGGCCAAGCGCTTCGAGGCCGACTTCAAGGCCTGGCTGGGCGATGGCGGCGACGACACCGAAGGCCTGCACTGCATCGCGGTGAACTCGGCCACCGCCGGTCTGCACCTGGCGCTGGAAGCCATCGGCATCGTCCCCGGCGACGAGGTGATCACCACCACCCACACCTTCACCGCCACCGCCGAGGTCGTGCGCTACCTGGGCGCCGACGTGAAGCTGGTCGACATAGCCCCGGCGACGCTGAACATCGCCCCGGCCGCGGTCGAGGCGGCGATCACGCCCAGGACCAAGGCCATCCTGCCGGTGCACTATGCCGGCCTCGCGGCCGACATGCCGGCGATCCTGGAGATCGCCCGCCGCCACGGCCTGAAGGTGGTCGAGGACGCCGCCCACGCGCTGCCGACCACCAGCGCCGGACGGCGCATCGGCACGCTGGCCAGCGACGCGACGGTGTTCAGCTTCTACGCCAACAAGACCATCACCACCGGTGAAGGCGGCATGCTGGTCACGCGCGACGCGGCGCTGGCCAAACGCGCGCAGATCATGCGGCTGCACGGCATGAGCCGCGACGCCTTCGACCGCTTCACCGCCACGGTGCCGAGCTGGTACTACGAGATCGTCGCGCCGGGCTTCAAGTACAACCTCACGGACATCGCCGCGGCGCTGGGCCTGCAGCAGCTGAAGAAGGCCCACGCGTTCGCGCAGCGCCGCGCGGCGATCGCCGAACGCTACAACGCCGCCTTCGCCGACCTGCCGGTGATCACCGCGCCGACCGCGCCACCCGGCGAACTGCACCCCTGGCACCTCTACGTGCTGCGGCTGGGCCCCGAAGCCGGCATCGCCCGCAACGCCTTCATCGAAAGGCTGTTCGAGGCCGGCATCGGCTGCAGCGTGCACTACATCCCGCTGCACCTGCAGCCCTACTGGCGCGACCGCTACGACCTGAAGCCGGCCGATTTCCCGGCCAGCCAGCAGGCGTACGAGCAGATGCTGAGCCTGCCGATCTACAGCCGCATGAGCGACGGCGACGTCGATCGGGTGATCGCCGCGGTGCGCGGTCTGCTGGTAAGGGCGTGAGCGCGCGACCGGCATTGCGGCACGCGAGCGATGGCCAAGCGCCTGTTCGACCTGCTGGGCGCGGCGCTGGCGCTGGGGCTGCTTGCGCCGCTGCTGGTGATCGTCGCGCTGGCGGTGCGGCTGGATTCGCCCGGGCCGGTGTTCTTCCGCCAGGAGCGGGTGGGCCGCCACGGCGTGCCGTTCCGCATCCACAAGTTCCGCACGATGCGCGCCGACGCGCAGGCACTGGGCCCGCAGGTCACGGTCGGCCGCGACGAGCGCATCACGCGCGTCGGCCACTGGCTGCGCCACTACCGCATCGACGAGCTGCCGCAGTTCATCGACGTGCTGCAGGGCACGATGAGCCTGGTCGGGCCGCGGCCGGAAGTGCCGCGCTTCGTCGCGCACTACCCCGACATGCTGAGGGCCCGGGTGTTCGCGGTGCGCCCGGGCATCACCGACCCGGCCTCGCTGGCGCACATCGACGAGGCGGCGCTGCTGGCCGGCTCGGCGGACCCGGAGCGCGACTACGTCGAGCGCATCCTGCCGCGCAAGCTGGCGCTGCAGGCCGAGTACGCATCGCGCGCGACGCTGGCGTCCGACCTGGGCGTGCTGCTGCGCACGCTGAAGGTGCTGTGGTCGCGTTGACGCCGCGGCGGACCGCACGATGACGGATCCGACCGTCTGGCACCGCCTCGACCGCTTCCTGGCGCGGCTGCGGCCGCACCGCGAGCCGCTGTCGCTGCTGATCGACGGCGCCGTGGTGGCGCTGGCCTGGAACGTCACCTACCTGTTCCGGCTCGGCTTCGAGCGCTGGATCAGCGCCCGGCCGGCCTACGACGGCTGGGTGCTGCTGGGCATCGTCGTGGCCTACGCGCTGGCCTTCAGCGCGCTGAAGGTGCCACAGGGCATGTGGCGCTTCTCGGGCTTCGGCGAGGTCAAGCGCCTGGCGCTGGCCTGCCTGATCGCCGGGCTGGCCAGCGCGGTCGTGGTGCTGATGCTGCAGCTCACCCAGGTGCCGCGCGCGGTGCTGGCGCTGCACCCGGTGGTGGCGCTGATGGGGCTGGCGCTGGTGCGGCTGGCCTACCGCATGGTCTACGAGCACGGCCGGGCGCAGATCACCGGCAGCACGGCCGAGATCCGCCGCGCGATCGTGATGGGCGCCGGCGAGGCCGCCAGGCGGCTGCTGGCGGGCATCCACCAGCAGGGCTGGATCGTGCTGGGCCTGCTCGACGACGACCCGGCCAAGCAGGGCGCGCGCATCGCCGGGCTGCCGGTGCTGGGCCCGCTGGAGGCGATCGCCGACAAGGCGGTGCGCGGCGCGGCCACCCACGTCATCGTCGCGATGCCCGCGGCCACGGCCGCGCAGCGCCGCCGCGCGCTGGCGCTGGCCGCCCCGTCGGGCCTGCCGGTGCTGACGGTGCCCTCGGCCGACGAACTGCGCGACGGGCGCGGCGCCGTCGAGCGGGTGCGCGACATCGAGCCCGAGGACCTGCTGGGCCGCGAACCGGTGCACCTCGACGAAGCCGGCATCGCCGAGGCGCTGGCCGGCAAGGTGGTGCTGATCACCGGCGCCGGTGGCTCGATCGGCAGCGAGCTGTGCCGCCAGGTGGCGCGCTTCCGCCCGAGCCGGCTGGTGCTGTACGAGCTGAGCGAGTTCAACCTCTACAGCATCGAGCAGGACCTCGGCGAGCGCTTTCCCGAGCAGCCGCTGGCGCGGGTGATCGGCGACGTCAAGGACCTGGAACACCTGCGCCAGACCTTCGGCCACTGGCGGCCGCAGGTGGTCTTCCACGCCGCGGCCTTCAAGCATGTGCCGCTGATGGAGGAGGATCACAACGCGCTGGCCGCCCTGCGCAACAACACGCTGGGCACCTGGCACGCCGCGCTGGCGGCCGCCGAAGTGAAGGCCGAGCGCTTCGTGCTGATCAGCACCGACAAGGCGGTGAACCCGACCAACGTGATGGGCGCGACCAAGCGCGCGGCCGAGATGGTGGTCTCGGCGCTGGCCGCCGAGCACGAGGGCACGCGCTTCATGGCGGTGCGCTTCGGCAACGTGCTGGGCTCCAGCGGCAGCGTGATCCCGAAGTTCAAGGAGCAGATCGCCAAGGGCGGCCCGGTCACCGTGACACATCCTGAAATCATTCGTTACTTCATGACCATCCCCGAAGCCGCCCGGCTGGTGCTGCAGGCCGCGGCGATCGGTGAAACTGGCCAGGTGCTGGTGCTGGACATGGGCGAGCCGGTGAAGATCGTCGACCTGGCGCGCGACCTGATCCGGCTGTCGGGGCATTCGGCCGACGAGATCGGCATCGTGTTCTCGGGGCTGCGGCCGGGGGAGAAGTTGTACGAAGAGTTGTTGGCCGATGGCGACGCCACGCTGCCGACGCAGGTCAACCGCCTGCGGATTGCACGCCTGCGTGACCAGCCCGGGGACGTGCAGGCACTGCTGGCCTGGGCGGGGCATGGCACGGGCATCGAGGCTTCCGAGGTAAGGATGCGACTGGGCAAGGCGGTTGCAGAGTACCGACCTTCCTGACAACTTGAAACGCGATGTGAGCGTCGCGATTCAAGCGCTCGGCCACGGTAATATCTTCGTCACAATTTCCGGGCCAGCCGTCGAGCGGCCCAACGGGCAGGAATGCAGCGACACGTCAACTCAGACCAGGCATCGGCGGTTCACCCTTTTGCCTCGGCAAGTGTGGCGACGTTGCACAGGACCCGTGCCGCGGGCATGACGCCGGATACGCTCTACATCAACGGCAAGTTCACCGCACAGCGCGTCACGGGGGTGCAGCGTGTCGCGGTCAACCAAGTGCTCGCGATCGACCGCTGCCTGGGTCGGTCCGAAACGGCCTGGCCGGTCGAAGTGGTACTGCTGGTGCCGCCCGGCGCGCCACCGCTGGCGCTGCAGCGCATCGCCGTTTCGGAGGTGGGCGATCGGCGGCTGCCGCTGCATCTGTGGGAGCAGATCCTGCTGCCGTTCGCGGCCCGGCGGGGTGTCTTGCTCAATCTCGCTGGTGCGGCGCCGCTGCTGGCCGCCAGGCAGGCCTGTCTGCTGCACGATGCGGTGGTCTTCGATCGACCGCATGCCTACACGGCAGCATTTCGACTCTGGTACCGGGCCATGTTCAGGCTGCTGCCGCGGCGGCGTGCCTCCTTGTTGACGGTGTCGTCCTTCTCGCGGGAGCGCCTGGCGCTGCACCTGAACGTCCCGCCGTCGAGCTTCGCGGTCGTGCCCAACGGAGGCGGCCATTTGCGTTCAGTCGAGGGCGACGCCAGCGTGCTGGTGCGCCTCGGGCTGACAAACGGGGGCTACTTCCTTGCCGTGGGCAGCCGCAACCCGAACAAGAACTTCCGGACGCTGCAACAGGCCTTCGTCGACCTGCCGTCGCGCGATGTCCGCCTGGTTCTGGTGGGCGGCGACGAGGAGCGCGTGTTTGCCAAGGATACGGCGGCCGATCGAAGCGACGAACGCATCGTTCGCGCCGGGCCGCTTGCGGACGCCGAACTCAAGGCCCTGTACCAGCACGCCGTCGGCCTGGTGTTCCCCTCCCGCTACGAGGGCTTCGGGCTGCCGCCGGTCGAGGCGATGGACTGTGGCTGCCCGGTCCTGGCATCGAATGCTGCCGCCATACCCGAGGTCTGCGGCGAAGCCGCCCTGTACTTCGACCCCGCCTCGGCAAGCCAGATGACGGCAGCCATGCAGCGTGTGCTGGACGAACCGGCATTGCGCGAACGGCTGGTGCGTGCCGGTACCGAGCGGGTCCGGTGTTTCGACTGGGATCGATCGGCGCTGGCCCTGCTCAGTCACCTCGACTCGGCCAGGCGCGCCACTGGCGGTGCATCATGAGGGTCCTGCAGCTCAGCAAGTTCTATGCGCCGATCCGTGGTGGCATCGAGACCGTGGCCTGGGAGTTGTCCGAGGGCCTGGCCCGGGCCGGCGTGCGTGCCGACGTGCTGTGTTCCAACCAGCATCGCCTGAACACGCGCGAGCGGTACGAAGCCGGCTACGAGGTGCTGCGCGCGGCGTCCTGGGGCATGCTGCTGTCGACTTCGCTGGCGCCGGCGATGGCCCGGCACCTGCGGCGCATCGCAAGCGACTACGAACTGCTGCACGTGCACATGCCCGACCCGATGGCTGCCATGGCGATCTGGCTGGCCAAGCCGCAGTGTGCGCTGGTGGTGCACTGGCACAGCGATGTCATCCGGCAGCGGCGTGCACTGAAGTTGTACGAGCCGCTGCAGCGCTGGTTGCTGCAGCGCGCCGATGCGGTGATTGCCACCAGCCAGCCCTATGCCGATGCATCGCCGGCGCTGCAGCCCTGGCGCGAGAAGATCGAGGTCATTCCGATCGGCATCAGTGAACGAAGGGAGCAGGCCTGCCACCTGCAGACCGAGGCGCTTCGGCAGCGCTTCGGGGGTCGGCGCATCGTGTTCTCGCTCGGTCGCATGACCTACTACAAGGGGTTCGACGTGCTGATTCAGGCAGCCCTCGAGTTGCCCGACGACTGCGTGGTGCTGATCGGTGGCGACGGCGAAATGCTGGCCCACAACCGTGCCCTGGTGGAAAGCCTCGGCCTGGCCGACAAGGTCCACCTGCTCGGACACGTCAACGATGGCGAACTGCCCAGCCACTATGCCGCGTGCGAGGTGTTCTGCATGTCGTCGACGGTGCGTTCGGAGGCTTATGGCGTGGCGATGGTCGAGGCCATGGCCATGGGCAAGCCCATCGTCGCCACCGACATCGTCGGCTCCGGCGTGCCCTGGGTCAATCGCGATGGCCACACCGGCTACAACGTGCCGGTTCGCCAACCGGCGGCGCTGGCGGCGGCGCTGCGCCGGTTGCTGTCCGACTCGACGCTGCGGCAACGCATGGGCGAGGCGGCGCGCCATCGATACCAGCAGAGCTTCAACGCAACGCAGATGACCCATCGCACACTGGCGCTGTATCAGCGCCTCCTGGCGCCAGCTTCTGGCGCCCCCAGCGAGAGACTCGACGAGCGCCTGAATTGGATCCGATGAACTCCTCGCGTCCGGGGCAGGCTCCGAACGCCCCGTCGCCGACGAGGCGCCTTCTACGCCGGCTGGACGGCGTCTTCTTGCTCTCGGTCGTGCTGCCGACGCTGCTGGCGGCGCTGTACTTCGGGGCGATCGCTTCGGACGTGTACATATCGGAATCCAGGTTCGTCGTGCGAAACCCCCAGCGCGACAGCCAGTCCGGTCTGGGCGCGCTGCTGCAAGGGTCCAGCTTCACGCGATCGCAGGACGACACCTACTCGGTGCATGACTACGTTCGATCACGGGACGCGCTGCGCGAACTGGATGAAAGGCTCGGGTTGCGTGCGGCATATACCCGGGCCGAGATCAGCCTGATCGATCGATTCCCGGGCCTGGATTGGGACGACAGCTTCGAGGCCTTCTACCGCTACTACCAGAAGCAGGTGGGCGTCGACTACGACAGCACCTCGTCGATCTCGGTGCTCAGGGTGCGGGCTTTCACCGCAGACGATGCCCGCAACATCAACGACATGCTGCTCAGCATGGGCGAGCGGCTGGTCAACAACCTCAACATCCGCAGCCGTCAGGACCTGATCGAAGTGGCTCAGTCCGAGGTGCGGCTGGCCGAGGCAAGGGCCAAGGCCGCGGCGCTGGCGTTGTCGGAGTTCCGCAGTGACCGCGCCGTGTTCGACCCCACGGCCCAGTCGGCGCTGCAGCTGCAGGGCATCGCGAAGATCCAGGAGGAACTGCTGGCCACCGAGACCCAACTCGCGCAGATCCGGCAGGTGGCGCCCAGCAACCCTCAGGTCGCCGTGCTGGCCAGCCGTGCCGAGGGGCTGCGCAAGTCGATAGCGGCCGAGACCGGCAAGGTGATCGGCGACAAGCGCTCGCTGACCGGAAAGGCACCGGACTATGACCGGCTGGCACTGGAAAAGAGCTTCGCCGACCGCCAGCTCGGCAGCGCGCTGGCCTCGCTGGAGCTGGCGCGCGGCGAAGCCAGCCGCAAACAGCTCTACCTCGAGCGGCTGGTGCAGCCCAACCTGCCCGACAGCGCGGTGGAACCCAGGCGCACCCGCTCGACCTTGGTGGTGTTCGTGCTCGCGCTGATGGTCTGGGCCGTGCTGCGGCTGGTGCTGGCAAGCATCCGCGAGCATGCCGACTGAGCTGCCGCTGCCGGCGCCGGTGGTCGTGCCGCTTCGGCATGCCCTGGCGATCCAGCGCCGCGTGATCTGGGCGCTGCTGATGCGCGAGGTCATCACGCGATTCGGCCGGCGCAATCTGGGTGTGCTGTGGCTGCTCGGCGAGCCGATGCTCTTCACCGTGGGTGTGGCGGCCCTGTGGATCGCCGCCGGGCTGCACGGCGGCAAGGGCGTCAACATCGTCGTCTTCGCGATCACCGGCTACTCGTCCGTGCTGGTCTGGCGCAACACGGTCTCGCGCTGCACCCATGCGATCCAGCAGAACTTCAACCTGCTCTATCACCGCGGCGTGCGGGTGATCGATGTGCTGCTGACGCGCGTCCTCCTGGAGCTGGGTGGCGCGAGCGGGTCCTTCCTGGTGCTGAGCTGCATTGCCCTGGGGGGCGAGTGGATCGAGGCGCCCGCGGATCTGGCGCGGGTGCTGATCGGCTGGGCCATGCTGGCCTGGCTGGCGCTCGGCCTGGGCCTGACGGTCGGCGCGCTCAGCGGCCTCAGCGACCTTGTCGAGCGCATCTGGCATCCGTTGGCCTACCTGTTGTTCCCGTTGTCGGGCGCAGCGTTCCTCGCCGATTGGCTGCCCGCGGCCGCTCGCGAGGTCATCATGTACCTGCCGATGGTGCACGGCATCGAGTACATCCGTTCCGGCTGGTATGGTCCCGTGATGCACTTCCACCACGATCTGGGCTACATGGCGGTGGTCAATCTCGCGCTGCTGCTCAGTGGCCTGTGGTTGACCCGGTATGCAGCCGTGCGGGTCGGCTCGGGAGGCTGAGCGCGGTGCTGGCGGTCGAGAACCTGACGAAGGTCTACCCCACGCGCAGTGGGCCGCGCACGGTGCTCGATCGGGTGGGTCTGCGGCTGGAGCGCGGTGCCAACCTGGGCATCCTCGGGCGCAACGGCGCCGGCAAGTCGACCCTGATCCGGCTGCTGGCCGGCGCCGAAAGGCCGACCTCCGGACGCATCCATCGCGGCATGAGCGTTTCGTGGCCGTTGGCCTTCGGCGGTGCATTCCAGCCGCACCTCACCGGGCTGGACAACCTCAAGTTCGTCTGCCGGGTCTACGGGGTGCACTGGCGCGAGAAGCTGCCGTTCGTGGACGACTTCACCGAGCTGGGCAGCTGGCTGCGCGAACCGGTGGCGCACTATTCGCACGGCATGGTCACCCGGCTGGCGTTTGCGCTGTCGATGGCGATCGAGTTCGACTGCTTCCTGATCGACGAGGCCATGGTGGTGGGCGACAAGCGCTTCCACGACCGGTGCCACTTCGAGCTGTTCCAGAAACGCCGTGATCGCGCCTTCGTGCTGGTCAGCCACGATGCCAACGTGATACGGCTCTATTGCCAACGGGCCTGTGTGCTGCAACAGGGCCGCTTGGTGGAGTTTCCGTCGGTCGACGACGCCTATGCATCCTACGATGCGACAGGTCCGGTGGTGACCGGGCAATCCGCCGGTGCCGCCGATGTCCGCTGAAGACGACGCGATGGCGTTGCGCATCCTGCTGGAGATGCGGCCGGCACTCGACGGCCATGGCGGCATCCCCCAGGAGACGCGGCTGCTGTTCCGCGAGCTGAGTTCGCTGCAGGGTGTCCGCGTCGAAGGCCTGTTGCAGAGCAGCAGCCGCATGCTTGCGCGCGGATTGCCCGCCGACGAATCCAAGCTGAAGCGTCTCTCGCTCGACCGGCGCATCGACCGCCTGGCCCGTGTCGTGGTCGCGCTGGAACGCGGCGCCGAGAGGAGCAACCGGCTGATGCGGCTCTGGCAGGCTGCGTGCACCTTGTCGGCCACCGGCTCGATGCTGGTCGAGGCGGCCATGGGTCGTCGCCAGGCACTGGGCCGATTCGAGGCCGGATCGTTTCGCGACTTCGTCTGGCGGGCCTTGTTCGCCAGGACGCTCGAGCCGACCCACCTGGACACCGTCACGGATGCCGGGTACCGCGTGGCGCGGCTTCCCTGGTCCGCCCAGCACTTCGCCGGCCTGCTCACGCGCCGTCTGGGGCACGCGCTGTACCCGATGCTCGACACGACCGAATACGACATCCTGATCGCCGAGACGCCTTACCCGGGCCGGGTGCCCGCCGGCACCCGGATGGTCGTGCGCTACCACGATGCGATCCCGCTCCTGATGCCGCACACGATCTCGAACAAGGCCCATCACCAGGCGTCGCACTACGAGGCGCTGCGGCGCAACGTCCGCGACGGCGCCTGGTTCGCCTGCGTGTCGGAGGCGACGCGGCGCGACCTGTTGTCGATCTTCCCGCAGGCGGCGTCCAGGGCCGTGACGATCCCCAACATCGTCTCGGAGGCGTATCGCGACGAGCCCTCGTCGCCCGAGCGGGTCGCGGCCATCCTCCACACCCGAAGCAACGACCGCGTCGTCAGGCGCGCACGGGCATTGGCGCCTCGCTCGGCATCGCTGACGGTCGGCACCGCCGGATCGGTCGACTACCTGCTGATGGTGTCGACGATAGAGCCGCGAAAGAACCATCTCAGCCTGCTCGCGGCCTGGGAGCAGTTGCGAGCCGAAGGGCGTACCGGGCTGCAACTGGTGTTGGTGGGCATGCTCGGCTGGCAGAGCAAGGGCATCCTGCGCAAGCTCCTGCCCTGGGTCGCCCGTGGCGGCGTGCATGTGCTCGACGAAGTGCCCACATCCGAGATGCGAACGCTGTACCGGCATGCGCTCGTCACCGTCTGTCCCAGCTTCGGCGAGGGCTTCGGTTTCTCCGGCGTGGAGGCGATGCGATGCGGTGGCATCGTGGCTGCCTCCGACCTGCCGGTGCACCGCGAGGTGTACGCAGATGCTGCCGAGTACTTCGATCCCTATGCAGTGGCCGATCTCGTGCAGTCCGTGCGTCGACTGATCGACCCGGACAGCACCGCTCGGCGCGAGGCACTGGCACGGCGCGGTGCCGCGGTGGCGAGCCGCTACGAGGCGGCGGCGGTGCTGCCGCAGTGGCAGCGCTTCCTGCAGCAGGTCGGGCGGGCCGCATGAGCGGGCGGCGACCTGCGTTTCTCCGACGACAATCACCGCATGTCGAACAAACCCACTGACGCCTCCGTGGCGCGCAGCCTCGACGACCTGCTGGCCCGGGACGGTGCTGACTTCGTGCGCGCCGCCTATCGGACGCTGCTGCGGCGCGATCCCGACCCTGGCGGCCTGGTCGCCTATCTGACGCGCCTCAATCAAGGTGTCTCGAAGCAGCAGTTGCTGGACGAACTTCGCGCGTCGCCCGAAGGCCGCAGCTGCGATGTGCGGCTCGACGGCTGGGTCGGCATGCCCGGCATGGCGCCGGGCGAAGATGCACTCGACCGCCTGCTGTGCCTGCGGGGCGAGACCTTCGTGCGTCAGGCCTACAGGCTGTTGCTCGACCGCGAGGCCGATGCCGAGGGCCTGAGGTTCTACAGCCAGCAGATCGAGAGGGGCGTGGCGGCAGGCCGCGTGCTGGCCGAGATCGCGTCGTCCGACGAGTACCTCCGCCGCAACAAACCGGTGCCCGGGCTGCAACAGTTCATTCGCCGGCATCGACCGCTGCAACAGCCGCTGGCGCAGAAGCTGTTGCGCCTGCTTCGCCCCGGCAAGGCAGTCACCGCCGACTTGCCCTCGACGCCGTTGCCGCCACCGGCAACCACCGACCGGGCCGCCGGGCCGGCGCCGCTCGCCGACCCCGCCGAGCCTCGCGCGCGGCCACTCAACCCCGCTCGCGCGATCCTGACGAGCCTGCCCGAGCCCCAGTGGCCGGCCTCGACCTCGAATTGATGATGAGTTCCCACGCCGCGATCACCATCGTTTCGAAGAACTACTTCGCCTTCGCACGCACGCTGGCCGAGAGCTACCTGCGGCATCACCCTGACCATGAGTTCCTGATCGTGCTGGTCGACCGCGCCGATGGCCTGGTGCCGGCGCGGCTGGACTGCGGTGCCGAGATCATCGAGTTGGCAGCGTTCCGGCTGCCCGATATCGGCCGGATGATCTATCGCTACTCGATCATGGAGCTGAACACGGCGGTCAAGCCGTTCGTGATGGCCGACCTCTTCGAGCGCCGCGGCTACGAGACGCTGCTCTACATCGATCCGGACATCTGGGTCTTCGCGCCGCTGGACGAGGTGGTCCGGTCGCTCGGCGAGGCGTCCATCGTGCTGATCCCGCACATTCGCCGACCTTACTTCGACGACTCGAACCCGTCGGACACGGCCATCCTGCAGAGCGGCACCTACAACCTGGGCTTCCTGGGGCTGCGGCGTGGCGCCAGCAGCGCCCGTCTGCTCGACTGGTGGATGAGCAAGCTCCATCGCGACTGCGTGGTCGACATTGCCAACGGCCTGTTCGTCGACCAGAAGTGGATGGACCTGGTGCCGGGCTTCTTTCCCGATCACCGCATCGTCTACCACCCCGGCTACAACGCCGCCTACTGGAACCTTCACGAGCGGCCGATCGGCCGCGCCGGCGGGCAATGGCAGGCCGGCGGCGAGCCCCTGGTGTTCTTTCACTTCTCGGGCTACCTGCCCTATGCGCCCGATACCTTGTCGAAGCACCAGGACCGCCACCGGCTGCGCGACCTGCCGGCCCTGCGCCAGCTCACCGACGCCTACGCCGATGCGCTGTTGGCCAATGGCTACGAGATCAGCAGCACCTGGCCCTATGCCTTCGGCCGCCTGACCAATGGCGTGACATTGCCGCTGGACCTGGTGGCCAGGGCCATGCGCCGCGCCGCCGAACTGGATCTGCCGGTGCCTTGCCCGGTCACCGAGGCCGATGCCTTCTGTCGGTTCCTGATGTCGCGCGGCGCCGTGCCGGAGCGTCCCGACGTCGTCCTGTTGTGGGACGTCCTGCTGGAACTGCGCGGCGACTTGCGCAAGGCATTTCCGCAGGCCGGTATCGACAGTGACGATGCGGCCTTTCGCATGTGGCTGGCGTCGAGCGGCGTGCACGAGCATCGGATTGCCGACCTGATGCCGTTCGAGCAGGGGCAGCGACCGCTCGACATGGTGCAACTGACCGTCGAGCGCCTGCAGCAGCGCCGCGAACTCGGCGTGCTCGACGCGATCGGAGACCCGTGGCGGGATCCGTCCGCATTCGACGGCTTCATGACCTGGCTCGAGGCCGAAGGCGTCGATCGTCTGGATCTGCCGGCGGCCGAATTGCACCGGCTGCGCGCCGCGCGTGGCGGGGTCGGGCGAATCCTGCACCTGTACTTCCTGCGTGCCGATCTGCAGCGGGCCTATCCCGATCTCGCCGAGGCGGGCCAGCGCCAGGCACTGATCGACTGGTTGCGCCGCGAGCAGCAGCGTGTCGAGCTCGCACCCGACGAGATCTCGATGTTCGAGCAATGGTCTGCCCGGCACCCCGACCTGTTGGCGCGAATGCGCGTCCTCTACCTGCACCGCGGTCAGTCGCGGCGGTCCGAACCGAACCTGTACGACCTGGACTCGCGGCGATTCGAGCTGGGCAGTGCGATGCCCGGCGAGGCGCTGTTGGACTGGCTGGCCGACGAGCCGGCGATCACCGAGGTCGACCACTACCGGCTTCGCTTCGGGGTCGACCGGGCGCCGCTTGCCGACTTCAGCCGGGTCAGTGTTCCCGGGCTCGAGCCGAGCCGCAACTTCGCGTTCGTCAAGCGCCTGCGCCAGGCCTTGGCCGAGGATGCACAGGCAGCCCCGGTCATCAACCTGGCGGGCTACTTCAGCGCGCCCACCGGCATGGGCGAATCGGGCCGCAGCCTGCACAACACCTTCGTCGCCGCCGACCTGGCCTGCCGACCGGTCACGCTGCCCCATGCGCACTCGCGTGGCGGCCAGTGGCCGGCGACGGCGGCCATGTTCGGTTGGCCGGCGGCTCATGCGGACCTGGCGGTGACCGTGGCCAACGCCGACGTCATCGAGGACCTGGAGGCCTTCCTGCCCGGCTCGTTCTGGGGCCGCCACAACGCCGGCTACTGGGTCTGGGAGACCGAAGCGCTGCCCGTCGCGATGGCGCGCGCGCAGCGACGTTTCGACGCGATCTGGACACCCAGTCGACACTCGGCGCGTGCGATCGCTGGCGCGGTCGATCGAGCCGTTCACGTGCTGCCGCATGTATTGGACTTCGACGCCATCGACGCCGCGCGCCCCGATCGGGCGCGCTTCGGACTGCCCGGCGACGGGCTGGTCTTCGGCTTCGCGTTCGACCCGCGCAGCCAGTTGGAGCGAAAGAACGTGCTGGGCCTGGTGCGAGCCTTCCAGGCGGCTTTCCGCCCCGACGACCGCTGCTGGCTGGTGCTCAAGGTCAATTCGACCCGACACGCCTCGTTCGAGTTCGACCGCGTGATCGGCGAAGCGGCCAGCGACCGCGTGCTGGTGCTCGATGGCATTCTCGACCGGATCGCGACCTTCGCATTTCTCAAGTCGCTCGATGCCTACGTGTCGCTGCACCGCGCCGAGGGATTCGGCCTGACCTGTGCCGAGGCCATGGCCTGCGCAGTGCCGGTGGTGGCCAGTGCCTACTCGGGCAATCTGGATTTCATGACCGCGGACAACAGCCTGCTGGTCAGCACGCCGGTGGTCGAGACCGAGCGTCCGTACGGCCCTTATCCGGCCGGTACCCGCTGGGGTGACCCGGACCAGGCGGCTGCGGTCGTCGAACTGCGTCGCCTGAAGGACGAGGCGCTGCGCCGCCAGCTCGGCCAGGCCGGCCGACAATCCGTGCGCGCCCAGCTGCACCCGAGTGTGGTGTCTGCCCAGTTGCACCGACTCGTCAGTGCGGCCCTGGCGCCGTCGTCGTTACCCGCACAAGACCCTGCCACCACCTTGCTCGCCCGGCCCGCCACGAACCGAGACCCCGCATGACGCCCGCCACGCCCACCGCCACCCCCGACTCCCAGGCCGAACTGCCTGCCGCCGAGCCCGCCGAGCGTGGCGAGCCGGTCGCGCAGGCCGGCGTGAATTCCGACCTGGCGGACGCTGCCGCCGTGACCGCTGTCGACACTCTGTCGGGATCGGTCGACGCGCTGGAGGGCCTGGAGGTGGTGGGCTGGGCGCGGGACCTGGCGGCGGCCGCCGCGCCGGCGGTCGTCGACGTGCTCGCAGATGGCCAACTCGTCGCCACCGGGCTTGCCGACCTGTTCCGCGCCGACCTGAAGAGCGCTGGCCTGGGCAGCGGTCGCCATGGCTTTCGCATCGCCTTGCCCGGCGTGCTGTGCGATGGTCGGCCGCACGTGATCAGCGTGCGCGCCGGCGCGGCTTCGCTGGCGCTGCCGGGGGGCGAGTTCGAGTTCGTGCAGGACTCGACAGTCAGCGGCCAGGTGCACGGCCTGGAGGGCGCGCATGTGGTCGGCGTGGTGCGTGACGACGCAGCGCCCGACCAGCCTTTGATGCTGGCGCTGTATGTCGACGGCGACTTCGCCGGCCAGACGCCGACTGGCCAGCGCGGTCCGGACGGCCAACGCTTCGCACTGCGCGTGCCGGTCGACGCCATGGACGGCCGGCCACACCTGCTTTCGGTGCGCGTGGTCGAACCGTTCCACCTGCTTGGCGAGTTCGCCACCGTGGTGCCCTATTACCTGACGCCTGATGAGGCGTTGCAGCGCTATGCGGGGGCGCACATCCATGCAGCACTGCTGCACGACGCGGCGCAGCGCTATGAATCGCTGCGCCAGCAACTCCTGGCCTTGGCGGAAACGTCCGATGGCGGCGAAGCCATCGCGCAGGTGGCCCGTCTGCGCCAGCTTGCCGCCGCCCACGAGCGCGTCGTGCAGGGCTTCGCCCAGGCCGACAGGGCGGCCACCGACTGGCCGCGGCTGGATTTTCCGCAGGTCGACAAACCCGATGTGTCGATCGTGATACCGGTGCACAACAAGTTCGCCGTCACATACCACTGCCTGGCCTCGCTGCTGCTGGCCTGCAACCGCGCCAGCTTCGAGGTCGTCCTGGTCGATGATGGATCGAGCGACGAGACCACCGAGATCACCCGGATCGTCGGCGGCATGACCTGCCTGCGCCACGACGAGGCCCAGGGCTTCGTCCACAGCAGCAACGACGGTGGTCGTGTCGCCCGCGGCCGCTACGTGGTGATGCTGAACAACGACACCGAGGTGACGACCGGCTGGCTCGACGAGATGGTCGAGGTGTTCGACCGCTTCGACGGCGTGGGCATGGTCGGTGCCAAGCTGCTGTACCCGAACGGCCGGCTGCAGGAGGCCGGCGGCATCGTGTGGGGCAATGGCGACCCCTGGAACTACGGCCGCAATGCCAACCCGCGCGACCCGCGATACAACTACACGCGGCAGGTGGACTACCTCTCAGGCGCCTGCATCATGCTGCCACGTCCTCTGTGGGAGGAACTGGGCGGCTTCGACCCCTTCTTCGCACCGGCCTACTTCGAGGACACCGACCTCGCATTCCGGGTGCGCGACCGCGGCCTGAAGACGGTCTATGCCCCGTTTGCCCAGGTCATCCACTTCGAGGGCGTGAGCAGCGGCACCAGCGTGAGCAGCGGCGCCAAGCGCTACCAGGAGATCAACAAGCCCAAGTTCAAGTCGCGCTGGACGCAGGCCTACCGCGGCAACGGGGCGGTCGGCAAGGACGTGGAACTGGTCAAGGACCGCAACGTGCGCTTTCGCGCGCTGGTGATCGACCTCGGGTCGCCGCAGCCCGATCGCGACGCCGGCAGCTACGCCGCGGTGCAGGAGATGCGGCTGCTGCAGAGCCTGGGCTTCAAGCTCACTTTCGTGCCCGACAACCTGGCCTACCTGGGCAGCTACACCGAATCACTGCAGCGCATGGGTGTCGAATGCCTGTTCGCACCCTTCGTGCTGCACATCGACGAGTTCCTGCAGCAGCGTGGCGCAGAGTTCGATCTCGTCTACATCACCCGTTATCTGGTGGCCGAGAAGTACGCCGACGCGGTGCGCAAGCATGCGCCGCAGGCCAAGCTGCTGTTCAACAACGCCGACCTGCACTTCCTTCGCGAGTTGCGCACGGCCATCGCCTTCAAGAGCAGGGAGGTCATGGAAGGCGCACTCAAGACCCGGGATGCCGAACTCGCGGTGATGCGCAAGGTGGATCTCGTGCTGTCGTACAACGAGGTCGAGCATGCCGTGATCCTGTCGCACAACCTCGACTCAACCCGGGTGGCCAAGTGCCCCTGGGTGGTGGAGATTCCGCAGGACCGCCCCGGCTTCGAGGCACGGCGCGACATCGCCTTCCTGGGCAGCTTTGCGCATCACCCGAACATCGAGGCGGTGGAGTACTTCGTGAAGGACGTGATGCCGCTGCTGCGCGAACGCCTACCGGGAACGAAACTGCGGGTCTACGGCAGCGGCGCCGGGCCGCGATTGCTGAAGCTGGCGGACGACGACGTGATCATCGAAGGCTGGGTGGCCGATGTGGCCGAGGTCTACGACAGTTGTCGGGTCTTCGTCGCGCCGCTGCTCACCGGCGCCGGCATCAAGGGCAAGGTGCTGGGTGCCCTGGCGCACGGTGTGCCCTGCGTGGTCTCCCCGATCGCCGCCGAAGGCATCGGCGCGCGCGATGGCCTCGACATCTCCATGGCCTCGAAGCCCGGCCAATGGGTGGATTCGATCGCCGGTCTCTACTCGAGCCCCGAAGACTGGCGCCGTCGCCAAGCCAACTCGGTGAAGTTCGCGCTCGATCACTACAGTTTCGAGAAGGGTCAGGAGTTGATGGCGGCCGCGCTGGGCCAGGTCGATATCTTCACCAGCCAGGACGATCACATCCTCTGGCCGAGGCAGCAGGCCCAAAGATAACGACCGCTGGCCATCGACAGCCCGCATCCACCGGTTTAGAGGACCGCATGACCAGCGCGACGCCAGCCGCCGCCCGCCCGAGACACGGCAAAACGGCCGTTCACCGAGTCGACCGGCTGGCGATGTGCCCATCGCCGTGTCCGTTCATTCGCGCTTTGCGTGAGATCCGCGCTCGCGACAGCAGCTTCTCGCCGCGCCGGGGCGACGGTTTGCGCCGGCGAGGCGCCCGGCCGGGCCGCGCCGGGCCTGCTAGCATCATGGACGAGCGGGTCGGCGCGATGGTCCGCGGGCTGCCAGGCCTGTATGCGACCAAGGAAAGCGATGGATTGCCCGTCCACTGCGCAGTTTCGGCCGCGGCGGTCATCGCCTGGATCGGTGCCGACCTGCCGTTGCAACCTGAAACTGGCACCCGGCAAGCCATGTCGCGGCCAACGCGCGATCCGACCAGGTACCCGGGCAAACGCGGCCCCGATGGGCCGGCGTGGCAGCCCGGCATGCCGCCGGTCGGGATCTTCACGACCGACGTCTGAGCGGCGATGAGCTGCTGCATCGCAACCCGACCCAGTTCGACACAAAGGACTCTTCATGGCCGATTCATACGAACTACCGACCGTCCTCGCCGACGGTGTCAATGCGCTGGCCGTGCACAACGGCGTGGTGCGAGTCCAGCTCATGCGGCTGGGCGTCGACGGCAAACCACAGCCCTGCGCAGAGTTGCACCTGCCGCTGTCCGCGGTGGCATCGATCATCGAAGCCTTGCGCAAGGTTCAGGTGGCCTGATGCAACGGCGTCCTGCCACCTCGTCGGCGTCGGACGGGGCCGGACCGTGCCTGCTCCGCCGCCACGCGCCTACCCGGAACGACATCTGATGAGCACGCCCACGAAGAACCTGTTCCCGCCGGGTCATTTCTATTCGCCGATTCCCGCGATCGACGAACTGGAGCGCGACCGTGCGAGGATATTCGGCCCGCCGCCCCGCCAGCTGCCAGGCATCGATCTGGACGACGCCGACCAGCTGGCTCTGGTGCAGGCCTTCGGTGAGCGCTACTACGCCGACATGCCGTTCCAGGACCAGCCCGTGGACGGACTGCGGTATGGCTTCGGCAACGGCGCCTATTCCTATACCGATGCGATCTTTCTGCATTGCATGATCCGGCATGCGCAGCCACGCAGGATCATCGAGGTTGGCTCGGGCCATTCGTCTTGTGTGACGATGGATACCAATGAGCGCTTTTTCGGCGGCGGTATCGAGTGCACCTTCATCGAGCCTTACCCGAAATTGCTGCATTCGCTGCTGAAACCTACCGATGCCGAACGCATCCGGATCATCGGCACCCGGGTCCAGGATGTCGCCACTGAAACCTTCGACGTGCTCGAGTCCAACGATATCCTGTTCATCGACTCCACCCACGTCAGCAAGACCGGCAGCGACGTGAACTACCTCTTCTTCGAGGTCATCCCGCGTCTCAAGCCCGGGGTGCTGATTCATGTGCACGATATCTTCTACCCGTTCGAGTACCCCGAGAAGTGGGCCCTCGCCGGCCGCGCGTGGAACGAGAACTATCTCTTGCGAGCGTTCCTGCAGTTCAACAGCGATTTCAAGGTAGTGTTGTTTGCCAATTATCTCGTGACCTTTCACCGTGCCGCACTGGTGAAGGCACTGCCCAAGTGCGCGGGCAACTTCGGGGGTAACATCTGGTTTCGCCGCGTCTGAGAATGCTGGAAATTGCGGCGGCCGGGACGGCCGATACGTCATCGCGAATCGAATAACGGGGAGGACTTACGTGTCTGATCAAGTACTATCGCTTCCGGAAAGCGCCTGCGCCTACGAAATCTACGACCCGCAAACACTGGAGCCGGCCAACGACAGCACCTACATCCGGTTGATGGAACTGGGCTGGCGCAGCGAGGAATTCAGCGGCAAGTCCGTGCTCGACATCGGCGCCAATTCCGGGATCCTCTCGGTCTACGCCCATCAGTTGGGTGCGTCGAAGGTGCATTCGACCGACGTGCAGAAGCCGCTCGTCGAGTTCTTCTCGGCGGTGGTCGAGCGCCACGGCCTGCCGATCACCGTCGAGCGCCGAGGCTTCGACGAACTCGATCCACAGACCCATGGTGCGGACATCGTCTGTCTCATGGAAGTGCTGCATTGGCTGGTGGACCAGGGTGGCAGCGTGGCTGACGCGATCGCCCACGCGGCCAGGCTGACCCGGGACATCCTGTACCTGGAGACGCCCTGGGACGTTCGCGAACCGTCGATCGCGCTCAAGGGCATCGTTCGCGAGGACCAGTACAACATCGAACTGATCGTGCGCGAGCTGTCGCGACACTTCCGCGATGTCCGGATCGTGCGCTTCATGACCTACTTCGGCGCGATGAAGGACTCCAAGCGGGTGCTGCTGCGGGCCAGCGGTCGCCGTGAAATGAGCCTGCCGCTGGTTCGCCTGGGTGATGCCAACCTGGTCCAGGTTCCGATGGTGCGGGGCCCTAACCAGGTGGAACTGGTCACCACGCCGGGTGGACCGAAGGTATTGAAGCGCCTTCCGGTTCACTGCGCCCTGACGCGGCTCGACGAGGGCACCGGCGAGGCGCTGTGCGCCCACCTGGCTGGTCTGCGCGATCCGGTCCTGGTGCCGCCCGAGCGCATCGGCGGCAGGTTCGTCTATCGCGGTCCCGACCAGCGCGACTACATGCTGTTCCCTTTCGTCGGGCGGCTGCGCAACTTCTTTCCGACGCCACGCGCGCCTGAGACCGTGCCCGATGCCATGGAGGTCGCTGTGGCCTTGCGCAAGGATCTTCGCCAGGTGCCATTCGAAATCGTCGCCAAACTGCGGGCGGTAAGCGGTCCGGTTCCGGCGCCGCTGATCGACTCGATCCCCGGCGACATTGCCGCGAAGGTTGCAGGCAGCGACGTCGGTGACCTCTGCCGGGGCGCGGCGATTCGCATGGCCGACTACGATCGGCAGCGCGAGGATGCGGTCACCCACGGCGACGTGCAGATCGGCAACATGGTGCTGAACCCCGCGGGCCGGTCGCGAATTGTCGACCTGGACCTGATGCGCAGCGGTACGCCCTACAGCGACGTCCTCAGTTGCGCGATCTACAACGGCGCCGATGCCCAGGCCCTGAAGCAGGCCCTGGCCGCCGTTGCCGCCGGTGAATCCCGGCCGCTGGAGCAGTTCGACATCGATTTCAGCGTCGCGCAATCGGTGGCGTGGCTGCGTTCTCGATGTGCCGCCGACGTACCGGTCTCCGAGGGGCAGTTGAATCGGTATCTGGAAGGTCTGCGTGCGGTCGCCGGCGTGATGGGCGATCGCGGCTAGGCCGATTTACCACGACCGGAGAACACTCGGATGGACGCTTATACCCTCACCCTGAGCTCGCCGCTGGCGCCTGATGTACTGCGCGCCCGCCTCGAGAAATAGGAACCCCGGAGCATTCGCATCGAATTCGAGAATGGGGTTTCGACCCGTGAGTTGCAGAGTCGCGTGCCGTTCTCGGAGACACCATTGGTCAGGTTTGCGCTCGCGGAGCGCGGCATTCCCTTCTCGCAGATCAATGGCGGGCGTCTGCTCGATATCGGCTGCAACTCCGGCTACCACTCGAATCATGCCGCGTCGAAGTATGGCTTCTCATGCGTCGGCATCGACGTTTCGCGCCGGCACATCGAAGTATCGACATTCCTCGCCGGATTGGCGAATGTCGACGCGCAGTTTCTGCTGGCGAGTGCGGAGACGTTCAGTCGACCTGGCCAGTTCGACGTTGCGCGGCATTTCGGTACGCTCTATCACCTCCCTGACCCGGCGCAGTCGCTGCAGAGCACCTTCGATAATCTTCGCCCCGGTGGTTGCCTCGCGCTGGAAACGCAGGTATATGACCGCCCCGAGGATCCGAACATCTGCTACTTCATGCACCTGCAGAACAACGACCCTACCAACTTCTGGGCACTCGGCACGTCAGTGCTCCACAAGACGCTGGAGCTTTGCGGTTTTCGGGAGATGCATGAGATGCACGCGCGGTCCCAAAGCACGGACTGGCTGAGCACATGGCTCGGGTTCTGCTCGTGGCGCGCAAGCCGGCGTAGGACGAACCATCGCTTTGGCACTGCGAGATCGACGCAACGGAGGGGGATGAGATCGATGGTACCCGACAATCCTGCGAGTCCCAGTGCGGCAGAGGGCATGGGCTACCTCGACACCGTGCCGCCGGTGGTCTTGGCTGCACGCATGCTGAGTTTGCGCCTATTCTGGTTGTTGTTTCTCCTTCTCGGCGCTGCTCAGGTTTCGGCGCAAGAGAAGGTACCGGCGTTCGGGATGAGTTTCTCCTTCCTGACCGTCGACGAGTCGCAGGTTTCGAAGTGCGCCTCTGTTTCCCGTGGCGTGTCGATTCGCAACAGCGTCTTCATCACCCGCTACGACCAGCCTGAAATCCGCGCGCAGGTTCGGCAGGCGCTGGCCGAAATGCGTCGGTCCGGTTTCGAAGCGTTGCGAATGATCGTGTACTTCGGGTCGAATGCAAAGTCACGCGATTGGTTCGATGTCGATGATGGACACCGTGCCGGTGAACTTCTGAAGCTGTATGCCGAGGACGCAAAGCAGGCAGGATTTGCCGAATTCTTCCTCGCGTTCGGGGTTCAGGGCACGTCATCACCAGTATGCCGGGGCAAGAAATGGGGCGATTGCTTCGACCCGGCGAGCACCGCGCGGGTCAACGAGTTCATGACGGCGGTGCGAACCGCCCTCGGGCCGACGCCACCGTTGCGGATGCGCTTCGACCTGGCGTTGGAGATGTGCGCCCCCCCGGACCTTCCCGAACCTTTGCGCAGCAACTTGCTCCAATATGCCAAGTCGGTCATCACCAACTACAGCGGGCGCTTCCCGAAGGACGAGACGACCATGTCGTGCAGCCTCGCGCGGTTTCCGAAGGGCCGACAAACCGTCGATGATTCCTTCGCCGCCGCCGGTGTGAAGCCGGCCTTCTACACCATCCACTATTACAACCGGCCCGATCAGGACGAGGAGGCGATGCTTCGCGGCGTGAGTGCTGACCTCAAGAACTCGCGAATACCCATCGTCATCGGTGAGACCAGCTATGGCGACAAGGGCAACCTGCAGGTCATCCTGCAAGCCCTGGTCAAGACGACCGGCCGAGTTCCCGCGATCTACTTCTGGCCGCTGAAGGACCATCCTTCACAGTGCCACGTGGACGCAGCGCCGCCGTACACGCTGGAGGCAGCCAAGGGTCGTTAGTTGCGCAATTCGGCCGAAGAAGCCGTTGATCCGTCCAACGCGGGCGGGGCCGCCGCCGTTCACACCAGCTTGAACTTGTTGTTGATGATCTCCGTGATCACCTGCATCTTCTTCTGGTCCTCTGGCATCGGGCTGAATCGCAGGAATTCTTCGCTGCGCTCGGTCAGGCCGTTGTTGAAGTCCTCTTTCGAATCCAGGATGCGCCGCGGGTAGCGGGCCAGGTGCGCCTCGTCCTTGAGAAACACGCCGACGAAGTCGTTCCATTTGTCCCCGATCTGCGTGCTCGTGTACGACTCCAGCAGCACCGCACGTACCCCGTTCCGGCGCGCCCAACTGACCAGCGCGCGGCCACTGTCCGGGTAGAAGCGCCAGCAATCCACCGGGTAGCGGTGGAAGCCTCCGTTGGAGGGCGCGTTCAGGTAGAACAGTCCGGCAGGCTTCAGGATGCGAAGGATCTCCAGGAAGAGAATCCAGAACATCTCGCTGTGCTCGAAGCACGAACTCGACACCACCGCATCGGCCGAACCGTCGGCGAACGGCAGGACATAGGGGTCTGCAAGCACCAGGTCGACGCCCTTGCCTGGCTCGAAGTCGACGCCGATGTACTCGAACGCGGCGGGGCAGTTCTTGCGGATGCTGCCATTGACGTCGCGCGAACCGATCTCGATGACCTTCACTGCTGCATCGGACGCCAGCTGCGGCCCGTAGCAGTCGAAGAACTGCTTCGAGTTGGTCATTGCGGTCGGGTGCATCGGCTTCCTCGGGGCTCGGGGCGCGTGGCGCGCTGGGCGGGGTTGCCGGCCAGTCTATCGCGGCAACGCCGCGGCCTCCCGCGACGACGTGCGCCTTCCGGCGGCCGCACACCCAGCGCATGTGGCGGGCCCCAGCGGCCCGCTCTACTGGTCGCGGAACGCCCGCCGCAACGCCGAACCCAGCGGGTCGAACAGGAACTCCAGCGGCGTGCGCCGGCTGGTGTTGATGTAGACCTCCACGGCCATGCCGGGGCCGACGTTCTCGCGGATCAGCCTGGCCAGCGATGCTGGCGACGGCTCGATCAGCACCGTGAAGAAGGTGATGCCACTGCGCGGCTCCACCAGCGCGTCGGCCGACACGTTGACCACCTTGCCGTCGAGCATGCCCAGGTTGCGAAACACGTGGCCGGGCAGGTGGAGGTCGGCGGCCTGGCCCACGTGAACGCCGCTCACCGCGTCGGCGGCCAGGCGGGCTTCGGCAAGCAGCGGCAGGCCTTCGGGCACGATGTCGACGATCGGTTCGCGCGGGCCGACCGCCGAACCCGGGGTATTGACCTTCAGGTCGACCAGCCGGCCGCCCACTGGCGCCAGCACCCGCTGCCGGCGCGCGGAGTCGCTGGCGGCGCGCAGCCGCGCCTGCAGGTCGACGATGCGGGCCGTGGCGTCGCGCAGGTCGTCGCTGGCCGACTGCACGTGGGCCTGGCGCAGCGTCGCGAGCCGGCCTTCGAGGTCGGCTCGGTGCTGCCGCGCCTGGGCCAGGTCGGCCTCGATGGCGTGGGTGCGCGACGCATACTCCGAGACGGTGCGCTCGAGCGCGATCACGCGGTTGCGGTTGACGAAGTTGTCCTTCAGCAGCGCTTCGTTGGATGCCAGTTCCTCGCGCGCCAGGCGTTCGCCATCGGCCGACGCCCGCAGGTTGCGCTGGTGCGCGGCGATCTCCTGATCGACATCGGCGGACTGGCTGCGCGCCGAGGTCTGCTGGGCTTCGAGCGTGCTGCGGCGCGCCAGGAAGATGCCGCGTTCGCGGGCCAGGGCGTCGGGCGCACGTTTCGCGGCGTCAGCGACCTGGGGGTTGGCATGGACCTGCCAGTCGGGCGACAAGCTTGCCTCGGCCGCGCAGCGGGACTCGCGCAGTCGTTCGGCATCGAGCTGCGCCTGCAGCAGGTCGACCGAGGTGTCGACCCGCACGTCCTCGAGGGTCACCAGCAACTGGCCGGCGCTGACGATCTGGCCCTCCCTGACGTGGATCTCCGCCACGATGCCGCCGTCGCGATGCGTCACGCTCTTGCGGTTGGTATCGACCTTGAACGCTCCGGCCCCGACCGCAGCGCCCGATACCGGCGCCAGCGCCATCCAGACCGCGAACGCTGCCAGCCACGCAGCCAGCGCGACCAGGCCACGCCGTCGCCAGCGCTGCAGCAAGGGAGTCATCGCCAGCAGTTGGCTGTCGGGCGGCGGGCTGCCGCCAACGGCCGGCAAGGCGTCGCTCATCGGGCTCTCCCGGCCACCTGCAGGGCTTCGGGCACTGCGGCCGGCACACCGACCGCAGCGATGCGCTCGATCGTGCCGTCGCGCATCACCAACACTTGATCGGCTACCGACAAGGCAGCGCGCCGCTGGGTGGTCAGCACCACGGTGATGCCACGCTCACGCGCGCCGCGGATGGTGTCGAGCAGGGCTTGTTCGCCCTCGGCATCCAGGCTGCCATCGGGCTCGTCGAGCACCAGCAGCGCCGGGTCGCCGTACAGCGCCCGCGCCAGCGCGATGCGCTGGCGCTGGCCCGCCGACAGCGCGCGGCCGCCATCGCCCACTGGCGTGTCGTAGCCGTTGGGCAGGCGCAGCACCAGCTCGTGCACCTTGGAGGCCTGGGTCGCGGCCAGCAGCGCCTCGCTGTCGATCGGCCCCATGCGGGCGATGTTCTCGCCGACGGTGCCGTCGAACAGCACGACATCTTGGGGCACGTAGCCGATGAAGCTGCCCAGGCGCTCCGGTGCCCAGCTGCGCAGGTCGGCGCCATCCAGGCGCACGACCCCTGCAGCGGGCGGCAGCACGCCGGCGATCAGGCGCACCAGCGTCGTCTTGCCGGCGCCGCTGGGCCCGACGATGGCCAGCACCTGCCCCGGCTCGGTCTGCAGCGAGACGCCGCGCAGCAGCAGGCGCTGACTGGCCGGTGCCGCGTAGGTGACGGCCTCGACGGTCAGCCGGCCCGCCGGACGGGGCAGGTGGGTGCTCTGCTCGACCGACGCAGGCGGCGTGACCACGGCCGACAGGCGTCGCCAGGCGCCGCGGGCCTCGACCAGCCCCTTCCAGTTGCCGATCAGCATCTCGACCGGCGCCAGGGCCCTGCCCAGGATGATGGTGGTGGCCAGCATCACGCCCGGTGTCACGTGGTCGTGGATCACCAGGTAGGCGCCGTAGCCCAGCATCAGCACCTGCACCGCCTGGCGCAGCACGCGAGAGGTGGCGTTGAGCAGGCCCCCGGCCTCCCCCAGGTGCAGGTGCAGGCCATGGCCTGCGTCGGTGAGCCGCTGCCAGCGCCGCGCGATGGCATGGCCCATGCCCAGCGCGGTGACCGTCTCGGCATTGCGCAGCGCCGAGTCCACCAGCCGCTGGGTGGCCTGATGGGCCTGGCGCAGTTCGCCGATGCGGCGCGCCGTGACGCGTTCATTGATCATGGCCAGCGCCATCAGCACCAGCGCGCTGGCCAGCGCCAGCCAGCCCAGCGCCGGGTGGAACAGGAAGATCACGGCCAGGAAGACCACCGTCCAGGGGGCATCGCAAAGCGCGACCACGCCCGTCCCGCCGAGAAAGGCGCGCAGCGTCGCCAAGTCGCGCATGCCCTCGAGGTAGGCGCGGCTGCCTTGTCGCACCGAGCTGTGCAGCAACTCGCTCAGCAGGTGGGGCCCGTGTTGCTGCTCGAGGCGGATACCCACGCCGGTGAGGATGCGGGTGCGGTAGTGCTCGAGAAACCCCATCAGCAACAGCGCCGACAGCGCCAGCAGGGTCAGCATGACCAAGGTCTCGAGCGAGCGCGTGGACAGCACACGGTCCGACACGTGGAGCATGAACAGCGATGGCGCCAGCAGCGACAGATTCACCAGAAGGCTGAACAGCGCCACCGTGCGCAACGGCGAGCGCAACTCGGCGAGCAGGTCTTTCGGCATGGGCGGGTCAGTCTAGCAGCGCAGGGCCGCCGCCCGATGGCTGGAAAAGCCGGCCGAAGCCCCCGCTGAGCTCAGAGCTTGTGAGGGTATGAATCGAGCCCGCGCCGGGGTGGCCAAGGGCACTGGCGTAGGCGCGACGCGCGGCCCGGGCTCGCCGCCCGGGCAAGCGGCGCAACACCCGCCAGTGCCCTTGGGTACCCCGGCCCTTCGGGTAGGCCCCTGAAAAGGGCCCACTCCGCGTTGCAAGGCCTCGCCGGGTCCCGAACCCGGCTGCGCCTTGCGCCTTGATTGGGCCCTTTGCAGGGGCCTACGCGGGCTCGATTCATATCCTCACAAGCTCTCAAGCCCCGAACAGCAGATCTCCGGCGGTCATGGCCGGCGTGCCGGTCATCGAGGCCAGCAGGCTGAGTTCGCTGGCGCCGACCAGCGCGTTGGCGTCCAGCGCGTTGAACAGGTACAGCGCCGAGTCTGCGCCGTTGTCGACCAGGAACAGCGCGTGCTGGCCGATGCCGTAGGCCGAGGTGGCGCTGCCGATGGCCGCAGCCGCGCTGGCCGCGGTGATCGCCCCGGCAATGTTGCCCGTGACCACCACCAGTTCGGCCCCGACCCCGAAACCGCCCGGCCCGGCCACCGTGGTGGCGCCGTCGATCGTCGTGTTGCCGTTGCCCACGAGGATGCCCGCCTGGCTGATCAGCAGCTTGTCGGTGCCGCTGGCGAAGTCGGTGATCGTGTCCGAGGCGAGCATGCTGTCGAGCCTGAAGGTGTCGGCCCCTGCGGCGCCGGTGAGCGTGTCCGCGCCCAGGCCGCCGCTGAGCACGTTGGCGCCGGCGTTGCCGCTGAGGGTGTCGGCGAAGTTGCTGCCGGTGAGGTTCTCGACGCTGGCCAGCGTGTCCGAGCCTGAGCCGCCGGTGGCCTGCGCGGCGGCGATTGCCAGGCTCACGTTCACCGCGCTGCTGGCCGCCGCGTAGGACACGGTGTCGGTGCCCGCACCGGCGCTGATCACGTTGTTGCCCTCGCCCGCGACGATGACGTTGTCCAGGCCGTTGCCCACGATGCTGGCGCTGCCGGCGCTCATGATGCGGGCGTTCTCGACGTTGGCGGCCATCGCGATGCTGGCATAGGCCCAGACCTCGTCGATGCCGCCGGCGAGCGTCTCGGTGATGACGTCCGAGGCGCTGTTGACGACGTAGGTGTCGTTGCCGTCGCCGCCGGCCATCGTGTCGTTGCCCAGGCCGCCGTCGATCAGGTTGGCGCCGGCGTTGCCGCTGAGCGTGTCGGCGAAGTTGCTGCCGGTGAGGTTCTCCACGCTGGCCAGCGTGTCGCTGCCTGAGCCGCCGGTGGCCTGCGCGATGGCGATCGCCAGGCTCACGTTCACCGCGCCGGTGGCCGCCGCGTAGGACACGGTGTCGGTGCCCGCACCGGCGCTGATCACGTTGTTGCCCTCGCCCGAGACGATGACATTGTCCAGGCCATTGCCCACGATGCTGGCGTTGTTGGCGGTCATGATGCGGGCGTTCTCGACGTTGGCGGCCATCGCGATGCTGGCATAGGCCAAGACCTCGTCGATGCCGCCGGCGAGCGTCTCGGTGATGACGTCCGAGGCGCTGTTGACGACGTAGGTGTCGTTGCCGTCGCCGCCGGCCATCGTGTCGTTGCCCAGGCCGCCGTCGATCAGGTTGGCCCCGGCGTTGCCGCTGAGGGTGTCGGCCAGCGCGCTGCCGGTGAGGTTCTCGAAGTTCGACAGCGTGTCGGTGCCCGCGCCGCCGGTGTTCTGCGCGGCCGCCGTGGCCAGGCTGACCGTCACCGCGCCAGTGGCCCTGGCGTAGGAGACGGTGTCGGTGCCGCCGGCGCCGTCGAGCGTGTCGTTGCCCGCGCCGCCTTCGATGACGTTGGCCCCGGCGTTGCCGGTGAGGGTGTCGTTGTAGTTGCTGCCGGTGAGGTTCTCGATGCTGGCCAGCGTGTCCGAGCCCGAGCCTCCTGTGGCCTGCGCGGTGGCAATGGCCAGGTTCACCGACACCGCGCTGGTGGCCAGCAGGTACGAGGCGGTGTCGCTGCCGCCCGAGCCGCTGAGCACGTTGTCGCCCGAGCCCGACAGGATCACGTTGTCCAGCGCGTTGCCCACCACGCTGGTGTTCGTCGTGGCCAGGATGCGGGCGTTCTCGACGTTGGCGGCCATCGCGATGCTGGCGTAGGCGTAGACCTCGTCGATGCCGCCGTCGGCGGCCTCGACGATGACGTCCAGGGCGCTGTTGACCAGGTACAGGTCGTTGCCGGCGCCGCCGGCCAGGGTGTCGTTGCCCAGGCCGCCGTTGATGATGTTGGCGCCGGCGTCGCCGCTGAGGCTGTCGTCGAAGGCGCTGCCGGTGAGGTTCTCGAAGTTCGAGAGCGTGTCGGTGCCCGCGCCGCCGGTGTTCTGCGCCCCGGCAAGGCCCAGGCTGACCGAGACCGCCGCGGCGGCGCCGGCGTAGCTGACGGTATCGGTGCCGCCGGCGCCGTCGAGCGTGTCGTTGCCCGCGCCGCCTTCGATGGTGTTGGCCCCGGCGTTGCCGCTGAGGGTGTCGGCGAAGTCGCTGCCCAGCAGTTGTTCGATGTTCAGCAGCGTGTCGCTGCCGGCGGCCACGGTGTTCTGCGCGCCCGCGCTGCCCAGGTTGACCGTCACGCCGGCGCTGGCACCGGCGTAGCTGGCGGTGTCGACGCCGTCGCCGCCGTCGAGCGTGTCATTGCCCAGGCCGCCCGAGAGCACGTTGTTGCCCGCGCTGCCGGTCAGGCTGTCGGCAAAGGCGCTGCCGGCGAGGTTCTCGAAGTTCGACAGCGTGTCGGTGCCGGCGCCGACGGTGTTCTGCGCGCCGGAGAGGCCGAGGTCGACGCTCACGCCGGCGCCGGCCGAGGCGTAGGACACCCAGTCGACGTTGGCGCCGCCGTCCAGGGTGTCGTTGCCCAGACCGCCGTCGAAGACGTTGGCCACCGAGTTGCCGGTGAGGGTGTCGGCGTACTGGCTGCCGACCAGGTTCTCCACGCTGGCCAGCGTGTCCGAGCCGGAGCCGCCGGTGGCCTGCGCGCCGGACAGCGTGAGGTTGACCGTCACGCCCGAGCCCGCCGCCGCGTAGGACACGGTGTCGATGCCGCCGCCGGCGCTGATCACGTTGTTGCCCGCGCCCGAGACGACGAGGTTGTCCAGCGCATTGGCCACGACGCTGGCGGTCGCGCCGGTCACGATGCGGGCGTTCTCGACGTTGGCCGCCAGCGCGATGCTCGTGTAGGCCCAGACCTCGTCGACGCCGCCGCCGGGCGTCTCGGTGATGACGTCGGCGGCGCTGTTGACGACGTAGGTGTCGTTGCCGTCGCCGCCGGCCATCGTGTCGTTGCCCAGGCCGCCGTCGATCAGGTTGGCGCCGGCGTTGCCGGTCAGCGTGTCCGCAAAACCGCTGCCGGTCAGGTTCTCGATGCTGACCAGCGTGTCCGTGCCGGCGCCACCGGTGTTCTGTGCGCCGGCAACGGCCAGGCTCACCGTCACCGCCGAGCCCGCGCCCGCGTAGCTGGCCGTGTCGGAGCCGGCGCCGCCATCGACGGTGTCGTTGCCCTGCCAGCCTGTCAAGGTGTCGTTGCCGCCCGCGCCGACGATGGAATCGTCGCCGTTGCCGGCCCAGATGCCATTGTTGCCGCCGTCGCCTGTCAGGGTGTCGTTGAACGCACTGCCGTCCAGCGACTCGAAGCCCGACAGCGAGTCTGTGCCGCCGAAGCCGTCGCTCGCGCTGCCCGAGGCCAGGCTGGCGTTGACCGCGCCGGCCGAGTTCCAGTAGCCCGCGGTGTCGTTGCCGGCGCCTCCGACCAGCGTGTCGTTGCCAGCGCCGCCCTCGATGCGGTCGTCGCCGCCACGGCCGTCGATCGAGTCGTTGCCGGCACCGCCGGACAGATAGCTGGTGCCGTCGGCGCCGGCAATGGTGTCGTTCAGCGCAGTGCCGAGCACCGCGGTGACGCCGCTCAGCGAATCGGTCTTGGCGCCGACGGTGGCCACGCCGGTGGCGAGGTCGACATTGACGCCGAAGGCGAAGCCCTGCGGCCCGTAATCCACGACGTCGGTCAGCTGGCCGTTGTCCCAGCCACCGGCATTGATGGTGTCGTTGCCGGTGCTGGCCACGATGTAGTCGAAGCCGTCGCCGCCGGTGATCGAGTCGTTGCCGTCGCCGCCGCGCAGTGTGTCGTTGCCGCCGCCGCCGGCAAGCGTGTCGTTGCCCAGGCCGCCGACCAGTTCGTTGTCGTTGCCGTCGCCGGTCAGGCTGTCGGCGAAGTCGGTGCCGATCAGGCCCTCGATGCCCGACATCGTGTCGTTGCCGAGGCCGCCGCTGACGCTGCCCGTGGCCAGGCTGGCGACGACGCCGCTGTCCGGCGCACCGGTGGCAAAACTGGCGCGATCGAAGCCGGCACCGCCGATCAGCCTGTCGTCGCCGCGGCCGCCGTCGAGCGTGTCGTCGCCGCCGGCACCGTCGAGCGAGTCGTTGCCGTCTTCGCCATCGAGCAGGTTGGCACCGGCGCTGCCGGTCAGCGTGTCGCCGAAGCCGCGCGAGCCCCGAGCATTCTCGATGCTGATCAGCGTGTCGGTGGTGCCGAAGCCGTCTGCCGCGGTGCCTGCCTGCAGGTCGACGGTGGCCGCCGCGATGCCGTTGAGGTAATCGGCGCGGTCGTTGCCGCCGGCGCCGTCCAGCGTGTCGTTGCCGGCACGGCCATCGAACGAGTTGTCGCCACCATCGCCGGTGATCGAGTCGTCGAATTCCGAACCGCGAACACGCTCGATGTGCAGCAGCGTGTCGGTGCCGCCCAGGCCGTCGCTGGCCGTGCCGAGGGCGAGGTTGACGACGACGCCGCTGCCGGCGTGGGCGAGGTCGGTGCCGCCCGAGTCGTAGCGCACGACGTCGATGCCACCGGCGCCGTCGATCGTGTCGTTGCCGGCCTTGCCCTCGAACTGTTCGAGGATGTCGGTGCGGTCGCTGCCGGTCAGCGTGTCGGCGTAGGCCGAGGCGCGGACCATGTTGATGTTGAACAGCGTGTCGTTGCCGTCGCCGCCGCTGGCGGTGCCCAGCGCCAGGTTCACGTTGACGGCCGCCGGGGCGTTGTCGTAGGCCACCCGGTTCTGGTTCGTGCTGCGCGCCAGGTCGGTGATCGCGCCGCCATCGATCGTGTCGTCACCGGCCCGGCCCTCGAACTGCTCGAACATCAGGTCGGACGAGCCGGTCAGCGTGTCGGCGAAGTTCGAGCCGGCGATGAAGTTGAAGTTGCTGACCTGGTCGATGCCGCCCAGGCCGTCCTGCACCACGCCGGTGGCCAGGTTCAGGTTGATCGCGGCGCCGGAGCCTGCATAGCTGAGGATGTTGCCGTCGGTGTAGTTGATGCGGTCGAGGACCGCGCCGCCGTCCAGCGTGTCGTTGCCGGCGCCGCCGACCAGCGTGTCGCGGTCGGCGCCGCCGAAGATCTGGTCGTTGCCATCCTCGCCGGCCAGGTTGTCGCTGCCGCCGTTGCCGGTGATCGTGTCGTTGCCGGCCCGGCCCTGGATGTCGTTGCCGCCGTCGTTGCCGGTCAGCGTGTCGTCGAAGTTCGAACCGCGCAGGTTCTCGATGCTGATCAGCGTGTCGGTGCCGTCGGCACCGCTGCTGGTACCGCTGATCAGGCTGACATTGACCGAGCCGTTGGCGCGGTCGTAGGCGGCGCGGTCGTTGCCGGCACCGCCGTCGATCGTGTCGTTGCCCGCGTTGGCGCGAAGGAAGTTGTCGGCGCCGTTGCCGGTGATGACGTCGGCGAAATTCGTGGCGATCACGCCCTCGATGCTCAGCAGCGTGTCGGTGGTGCCGAACCCGTCCTGTGCGACGCCCGTTGCGAGATTGACGGTAATGCCCGCGGGTGTGCCGGTGAGGCCGAAGTTGTAGTGGACGATGTCGAAGCCGCCGGCGCCGTCGATGGTGTCGTTGCCGGCACCGCCGTAGAACAGGTCGGCCGATCCGGCTCCGGTGATCGAGTCGTCGTAGGCCGACCCGAGAACACCTTCGAGGTTCAACAGCGTGTCGCTGCCGGCCGAACCATCGTTGCCGGTGCCGAGCGCCAGGTTGGCGGCCACGGCAGCGTCCGCGTAGCGGTAGTCGACATAGTCGAACTCCTGGCCGGCAACGTTGGCGCCGCCGTCCAATGTGTCGTCGCCCAGGCCGCCGCGCAGCGTGTCCTCGCCGTTGCCGCCGGTCAGGCTGTCGTTGCCCGTACCGCCAAAGAGGTAGTCGGTTCCGTCGAGGCCGCTGAGGGTGTCGTTGCCGTTGTCGCCATTCAGCGTGTTGTTGGCGGCGTTGCCGGTGATGTTGTCCGCGAGCTGGCTGCCGCTGACGTTCTCGATGTTGCTCAGCGCATCGGTGTTGCCCCAGTTGTCGGTCGCGGTGCCCGTGCTCAGGTTGACCGTCACGCCGCCGGTGCCGGCGCCCGCGCCGTCGAAGCCGTCGTCGAAGTACTGGACGTTGTCGATGCCGGCGCCACCGTTCAGGGTGTCGTTGCCGCTGCCGCCGATCAGGTTGTCGTTGCCGTTGCCGCCGGTCAGGCTGTCGGCGCCGGCGCGGCCGAAGACATAGCTGCTGGCATTGGAGAGCTGGATCGTGTCGCCGAAAGCGCCGCCATGAAGGTTCTCGACGTTGGTGATCGCCTCGGCATTGCCGTGGCCGTCGTTGGCGACCGTGTTGGTCTGCAAATTGATCACGACGCCGACGCCGGCGTCCTCGAAGAACGCGACGTCGTTGCCCGCGCCGCCGTCGATCGAATCGGCGCCGTCGCCGCCGGTCAGCCAGTCGTTGCCGTCGCCGCCGCTGAGCGTGTCGTTGCCCGCGTCGCCGTTGAGCGTGTCGTCGCCGGTGAAGCCGTCGAGCGAGTCGTTGCCACCCTGGCCGCTCAGAACGTCGTTGCCCTCGTTGCCGGTCAGCACGTTGTCGCCGCCGTCGCCGGTCAGGGTGTCGTTGAACGCCGTGCCGTCCAGGTTCTCGATGCTGATCAGCGTGTCGACGCCCGCAGTGCCGGTGTTCTGCGCGCCGGCAATCGCCAGGCTGACGTTGACGCCGGCATTGGTCGCGGGCGTGTAGTAGCTTGCGGTGTCGTTGCCGCTGCCGCCGTCGAAGGTGTCGTTGCCGAAGTAGTCGTACAGCGTGTCGTTGCCGGCATTGCCCACCAGCGAATCGTTGCCGCCGTTGCCGCTCAACTGGTCGTCGAGCTGCGAACCCAGCAGCGTGTCATTGAACGCGGTGCCGCTGACGCCGAACTTCTCGATGCCGCTGACCGCGTCGGTGCCGCCCAGGCCATCGCTGATCGACCACGCCCCAGCAGTGTTCACCGCCGACAGGTCGAACAGGACGCCCTGCGTGAACCCGTAGGCGCCTTCGTCCAGGCGATAGCTCGCGAAGTCGTAGCCGTCGCCGCCGACGATCGAGTCGTTGCCGTAGTCGCCGCGCAGGTTGTCGTCGCCGATGCCACCGATCAGCGTGTCGTTGCCCGAGTTGCCGCGCAGCGTGTCGTTGCCATCGCCGCCATCGAGCGAATCGGCGCCGTCGCCGGACGGCGCTCCGCTGCCGCCGTTGAACCCGAACAGGACGTCGTTGCCGCCACCACCGGACAACGTGTCGGCACCCCCGGAGCCCGCCAGCGTCTCGCTGGCGCCGCTGCCGGTCATGCTGTCGTTCAGACCGCTGCCGTTGACGACCTCGATGCCGTTCAAGGTGTCGGTCTGACCCCAGTTGTCGACGACCGCGCCGGTCGCCAGGTTCACGGTGATGCCAGCCCCGGAAAGCGTGCCGATGTCGAAGCTGGTGTCGCCGTAGCTGGCGCTGTCGATGCCGGCGCCGCCGACCAGGGTGTCGTTGCCGCTGCCGCCGATGAAGTTGTCGTCGCCGCTGCCGCCGACCAGCGAGTCGTTGCCCTCGCGGCCGAACAGGTGGCCGGCGGTGCTGCCGAGCTGCAGGATGTCGTTATTGCGCCCGCCGTGCAGGTTCTCGACGTTGGCGATGGCCTCGACGTTGCCGAAGCCGTCGTTCAACACGACGCCGAGCGCCAGGTTGACGTTGACGCCCTGCGTCGCCGCGACGTCCTCGAAGAACGCGACGTCGTTGCCGGCGCCGCCGTCGATGTAGTCGGACCCGTTGCCGCCGATCAGCACGTCGTCGCCGGCGTTGCCCAGCAGCGCGTCGTTGCCGCTGCCGCCGTCGAGCCAGTCGTTGCCGCCGTTGAGCGTGCTTTCGCCGTCGTCGCCCATCAGCGTGTCGTCGCCGCCCTGGCCCAGCAGCGTGTCGTTGCCGTCCTGGCCCTCCAGCAGGTTGGCGCCGGCGTCGCCGCTGATCGAGTCGGCGAAGCCCGAGCCGATCACCCCTTCGAAGCCGCTGAAGGTGTCGTTGCCGCCACCGCCGGTGGCGGTGCCGAAGCCCGGACCGGCGGCCATGTTGACCGTGACGCCCGAGGTGGCCGTGAGACGGCCCATCGCGTCGCCGTAGTACAGGTAGTCGTTGCCCGCGCCGCCGTCCAGGCTGTCGTTGCCCAGCCCGCCGGCCAGGATGTTGTCGCCCGACGAGCCGATCAGCGTGTCGTTGAAGTCGGAGCCGGCGGCGTACTGGATGCCCTGCAGGCTGTCGTTGCCGCCGCCGCCGCTGCTGGTGCCGTTGGCCAGGTTGACGTTCACCGCCGACGTGGCGCTGAAGTACACCACCGCGTCGCCGTCGCCGTCGACGGTGTCGATGCCGCCGCCGTCGATCGTGTCGTTGCCGGCGCCGCCGTCGAAGACTTCGCCGCCGCGCGAGCTGCCGACGATCGAATCGGCGAACGCGCTGCCGATCACGCCCTCGAACCCGCCCAGCGTGTCGGACTCGCCGAGCGCCGCGATCGAGGCACTGCCGGTCTGCAGGTTGACGCTGACGGCGGCACCGGCGCCGGCGTAGCTGACGACGTCCTCGTCGTCCTGGAACTCGTTCGGATCGAAGGGGCCGTCGTCCGGGTCGCCGTCACCGAACAGCGCGTCGTTGCCGGCGCCGCCCGCCACGGTGTCGCTGCCGTGGCCGCCGTAGATCGTGTCGGCCCCCGCGCTGCCGGTGAGGCTGTCGTCGTGGTCGGAACCGCTGAGCCACTCGATGCTGGTCAGCGTGTCGTTGCCGGCCGCGCCGGTGGCCAGGCCGGTGCCCAGGTTGACGACGACGCCCCCGGCGGCATCGTCGTAGTAGGCGCGGTCGATGCCAGCGCCGCCGTCGATGCTGTCGTTGCCCAGGCCGCCACCGAAGGCGTTGTCGCTGCCATTGCCGACCAGCGTGTCGTTGAAGCTCGAGCCGGCAACGCCCCAGATGCCGATCAGCGTGTCGTTGCCGGCGCCGCCGCTGACGAGCGTGGTGGCGAGGTTGACGTTGACCGCCGATGCGGCCTGCTCGTAGAACACGACGTCGAAGCCGCCGCCACCGCCGACGATGCTGTCGTCGCCGGCGCCGCCGGCGAACTCGTTGTCGCCGGCATCGCCGACCAGGGTGTCGTTGAAGGCCGTGCCCTCGATGTATTCGAAGCCGGAGATGGTGTCGGTACCCGACCCGCCGGTAACCAGCCCGGTGGCGAGGTTGACGTTGATCGCGCTGCCGGCCGATCCGTAGTGCAGCTCGTCCCAGCCATTGCCGCCGTCGATCCGCTCGCTGCCGGCACCGCCGTAGACGGTGTCGTCGCCGTCACCGCCGGAGATCGTGTCGTTGCCGCCGTTGCCGTTGATCGTGTCGCGCCCCGCAAGGCCGTTGATCAGGTCCGCGCCGGTGGTGCCGAACAGGTTGTCGTTGCCTGCGGTGCCGTTGATCGTCGCCATGCCACTCTCCCCCTTTGACAAGAATCAGTTCGCTCTTTTATCAGATCCACGAACAGCGGCCGCCCTTCATGTTGACGAACAGCGAGACACCGTGGCAAATGACGGCCTTCGTCGCTATCGGGTTTTCCCGAGAATCAGCGATGCCAGTCGCGGCAGGCACTGGGCGCGCAGGTCGTACCGGTCGACCACGTCCTGCCGGGCGCGGGCCCGCAGGTCGCTGAAGCGATCACGGTTCTCCAGCACGTCGCAGACCTGCCGGGCCAGGCCGGCCACGTCGAAGAAGTCGACGAGCAGGCCGTTGCGGCCGTGTTCGATGAACTCCTCGACCGGTGGTGTCCGGCTGCCGACCACCACGCAACCGGTGCTGAGTGCCTCGACACAGCTCCAGGACAGCACGAAGGGATAGGTCAGGTAGACGTGACAGGCCGAGACCTGCAGCACCTGCAGGTACTCGGCGTAGGGCAGGTGGCCGAGAAGATGTACCCGCTCCCGCGGCAGCTCCGCGCCCACCTCGGCCAGCATTCGATCGCGCCAGTTGCCGCCGCCACGCGGACGCGCGCCGTAGCTCACATCGTTGCCGCCGACGATCAGCGCATGGGCCCGAGGCCGCTGCCGAAGGATCTGCGGCAGCGCGCGCATGAAGACGTGAAAGCCGCGGTAGGGCTCGAGGTTGCGGTTGACGAAGGTCAGCACCTCGTCGCCGGCCGCCAGCCGCACGCCGGCGCGCTGCAGTCCGACACGCGCCGCCGGGTCTGGCCGGGCCACCGTGGTGTCGACGCCGTCGAAGGCGACCTGGAAGCGGTTCTGCAGCGGCGCCGGGATGCGCGAATGCTGCCATCGCGTCGGTGCATAGCCGCCGTCGGCAGCGGTCAGCGCATGCAGCAATGTGCTGTTCTTCAGCCGCAGCCGCTGCAGCGCGCGCAGGTCGACCTGGGAAAACTCGGGATCGAAGCCGAAATCCGTGCCGTCGGCGCCGTAGAAGAACTCGGCGAACACCAGCAATCGCGCGGCCGGCCAGACGTCCTTGCAGAACAGCGCCTCGCCCCAGCCGGGATGGGCGACGATGGTGTCGGGCCGGAAGCCCTCGTCGCACAGCGTCTTCATGGCGCCCGCGCAGGCCAACCCGCGCACGACCTTCGATTCGAAGTCGCGTACCACTTCCACCAGGCTCCCGCGCTCGGGCGCCGACGCCATGTAGCGATGCACGCGCACCCCGGCCACCTGGCGTGCCGTGATGCCCAGTGCGACCACCTCATGGCCTGCGGCTGCCAGCGCGCGCGCCACATGGCCGAACTGGCCGGGGAAGTTCTGGTGGATGAACAGGACGCGCTGTGGCCGATCTCGCCCGGTCGTGCACGCCCGAAGCGTGCCGTTCTCAAGCACTGGATCGCGAGCGACTGAACTCGACAATGGCGCCCTTGAATTGGACCGGACAGCCGTCCGGGAATATCTCCAGCGGATAACTGGGATTCCCGCAGGATGAACCCTTCGAGGCCTCGACCACGATCGTCTCATTCATCAGTGCGCGATGTGGACTGATTTGCCGGATCATGGCCTCGATATTCTCGTCGGGCCGGGTGTGGCCATAGAGGTCTTCAGTGCCCTCGTGCACGATGTCGAAGCCGTGAGCCTGCAACAGGCAACGTATCTGGGCGACCGTAAACAGGTGCAAGTGGCCCGACTCCAGCGTGGCATAATAACCGGAGCGCTGATTCGGATTGGCTTGCCACAGCACGCATACCAGCGAATGCCGATCACAGGCATTGGGTGTCGTCAGGTAAAGGCTGCCTTTGGGTCGAAGGACCCGATTCATCTGGTTGATGCAATAACTCGGGTCACGCCAGAGATGTTCGATCACCTCGGTGAAGATGACCTGGTCGAACGAGTTTTCTTCGAAGGGCAGCGGTTCGCGCTCGATGTCGACCTCGAACAGTTGCACCGGACTTTCCGGAATTTCATAGGACACCACGTCGAAGCTGGCCTGCGGATGAAGACGGCGCAGGAACCAGGCCAGGAATGGTTTGTCGTTCCCCAGATCGAGCACGCGCCCCTGCCAGGGCCTCGACAAAAGATCGAGGTAACGAATCCGGTGGAACATCGCGTTCTCATGCTGCGCCAGGCGGCCATGCCGGAAATGGCTGTGAAAGCGCTGGCTGACCTGTTCATACTGCGTCTGCAGCGCAGCCAGGTCGACGCGGCCGAGCACCGGATCGCCTGCCAGGGCGTCCCGCAACTGCAGGTTTGGCTCGATAGTCCGCACGGGTCAGACCCAGGCGCAATGGCAGCAGACGATCACGTCGAGACCTGGGCGGGTTGGAAGAGCCATCCATCCCGATGGCGCCGCTTGGTCAAGCCTGGCACCGCCGGCGGCGTGGATTCGGGAATGCGGGCGTAGTGCACCACGAGGCTCTTGCGGGTCTTGCCCGGCTGCAGTATCGGCCCACCCGCGTGCACCAGATCGCCGTGCCAGAACAGAACATCACCCCGGCGCGCATGGAAGATGGTCGGTGGACAGCCCATTTTCCTGCAATGGCTGTCCAGATACTCGACCCAGCGGCCGTAGTCCATGTCGAAGAACTGCAGCGACTTCTTCAGGAGCCGATGAGAGCCGGGGTAGATGACCAGCGCCCCATTGGTCTCGTCGGCGTCCTCGCAGGCAATCCACGCCGCTGTCAACGACTCGCGGTCGTATTGCCCACCGGCGCCGGGCGGACTCACCAGGTGCAGGTCGGAGTGCGTCCCCTGCTGGCTGCTGTACTTGTAGGTGATGGTCTGGATGGCAGTCGGCGGGTGATCGTAATAGGCGGTCAGGAACTCGGTGATGGCCGGGTCGAGCATGAGGTCACGAGCGCGCGGCGAATGATTCTCGATGTCGATGATGCGCAGCACGTTGCCATTGGAAAGAAGTTCGCCTTGCGCCTGGGCGTTCTTGATGACTTCTCCGAAGAGGACCATGGTCAGCTCCGGGTTGTTCTGAATCTGGTCGTCCACCTCCTGCCAGAAGCCGTCCACCACGTGATGCGAAATCGACTGCGGCAGCACCACGTAGCCCTTCTCCTGGAAATGGGCCAATGCACTGTCCAGGTATTGACGGGCAGATGTCAACATGGGTTCGATGCTCGCGTTCGTCAAGCTTTTTCGCCGGCGGCCTGCGCGAACAGGAAGACACCCAATTCGCCGCCGTGGTCAGTGAAGTCGGCGTAGAAGCCGGACATGCCGCGCTGCTGCAGCAGGAAGGCGAGCTCACCGAGCGCGTAGGGATTCATCTGCATCTCCGGGTCGACGCCTGGCGCCGGCAGCGGGACGCTGGGCATCATTCGCCGCGGGGGCTGTCCGAAGCTGTCGGCGAATGCCAGCTTCGCATAGGTGATCTGGATCGCCGCGATGCCGCCCGGCGTCAACCGTTCGAGCAGACGGGCAAACAGCTGGCGGCCGCGCGGAATCTCGATGTGCTGGAACGTGATGCAGGAGTGCACCATGTCGAAGTGCCCATGGACTCGGGACAACTGGTCGTCCGAGAGCAACCAGGTCAGGTTCGTCAATCCGGCGGCCGCTTGGTTGCGGCGCGCCTCTTCGAGCATCGCCGGCGAAACGTCGACCCCCACCACCTCATCGACGCACTCGGCCAGCGGCAGCGCAACGCGGCCGACGCCGCAGCCGAAATCCAGGACCCGGCGGGGTGCGAAGCCGGGGTCGAAGCGCTGTCGGCAACTCGCCAA
Source organism: Burkholderiaceae bacterium (assembly GCA_016790515.1). Taxonomy (GTDB): domain Bacteria; phylum Pseudomonadota; class Gammaproteobacteria; order Burkholderiales; family Burkholderiaceae_C; genus Pseudaquabacterium. Next base: position 53,259 of record JAEUOY010000053.1, read on the forward strand.
CAGGTGTCGTGCGTGATGGCGGCCACTGTCGAAGAACGCCCGACGCGCCTCGTCGGTGAGCGACTGCCTGCGGAAGCGCGGATCCGTGATGACCGCGAAATAGGGCTCCAACTCGCCCCAGCGTACCCAGTGTTTGTCTGCGTTCATGCCGAAAAGCCGTTGTCGAGGCTGGATTTCAACCCGCTCAGACATTCGAAATCGGGTGGCAAGGAGGGCCGCCAGGCCTGCCGAGCCGGGGGCGTGGCATTGCTCTGCATGATCACCGCGAGATCTGGACCACGTTGATCAGCGGGTACAGCACCGTGAATACCAGGTTGAGGAACTTCTGCAACTCGGCGGCGGTCGCGGTGCTGGTGTAGAGCACGTCCCTGTTGTTCATCGCGAAGTTCTGCATCACGAAGTAGCTGGCCGGGTTGTTCAGGTCGAAACGGTAGACCACCGGCACCAGCCCATCGGGGGTGGTGGCGACGGGCTGGCGTGGCCATTCCAGGGCGTCGGGCTGCTCCAGCCTGAAGATGAAGACGCCTTGCGGGTCCGATCGCGAATCGACCAGCCCGCCGGTACGCGCCAGCGCCTGCGCCAGACTGATGCCCTGGGCCTCGAAGCTGATCTCCTCGTTCTTGCCGGTGGTACCCAGCGAGGTGAAGCTGAATGGCTGGAACAGCGCGGTGATCACGTCGCCGGCGCGCAGCGGCACGTTCTGCTTCGGGTCGCGGATCACGGTGTCCAGCGGCAGGGCATGGAAACTGTCGCCGCGCGTCACCTGCAAGGTCATCTTGCTCACCGGCTGGCGCACGCCGCCTGCGGCGGCCAGGGCATCCAGCAGGCGCTCGCCGCCGGCCGTCAGCGGCATGCGCACGCTGTTGGTCACGTCGCCCACCACGGTGACGTTGTTGGACGTGTTGCGCAGCACCCGCACCAGCGCCTCGGGCTGGTTGGCCTTGCCCTTGAGGCGGCGCACGATCTCCATCTCGAGCGCGGGCGGCGTCAGGCCCAGAGCGCGGATGCGGCCGGCGAACGGCACGTTGATGAATCCGTCCCGATCGACCACCTGCTCGGGCAGCGTGGCGGCCCGCACGGTGTTGGCGGCACCGCGCAAGTCCGCCAGGCCGCTGCCGAACAGCGCTGCAGGCGGTGCTTCCCAGAGGTTCACCTCGACGGTGTCGCCCGCGCCGATGCCGGGCTCGGGGGCGCGCGTCTGCCCCAGGCTCTCGGAGAACAGGCGCAGCTTGCGCTGCCCCTGCAGGCGGTGTGCCACGGCCTGATCCACCGCGATGATCTGGATGGCCGGTGCTCCTGGCGCAGCTTGTGCGGCACCGGCGTCGCGGATCTCGTCGCGGCTCGGACCGACCGTGGGCATCCGGCTGCAGCCCGACAGCCAGACGACAGACGCACTCAAACAGATCAGGGCCAGGCGCAGGCAGGGGTGCATCGGTCGGTGGGAGTGCAGGTGCGGCAGAAGTGGAAACATCTCAGGGAGTCTGACCCGTCCGAGCGCCGACTGCTCCTGGGCGGCGAGCGGCTCATCGATGGCCGCGGCCAGCCTCCAGGGGGTAATTTACTGCATCGCCCTGCGTCGACCGTCGAACGGGGCGCGCAGCCCGGTCGGCCGGTCCCCGAATCCAGTTCCTGCGGCTGAGGATCCGAAGCGCCAGGGCAATCCTTCACGGGTCGATCATCGGGCCTGCGGCGGCGGCTGTGCCGCCTTAGGGCCGGGGCCCGGCTGATGGGTGAAAATGGTCGGCTGTGGTCAACGAAGCCGCGGCGCGCTACAGACCTCCGGATCCTCGCTTGCAGCCAGACGCTGGCGTGGGGGGGTTCGGCGCACAAGCGATGCGGCATCGCTGCACCAGACAACTCGATCCTGCACCCCCATGAAAAAAGCCCTGATCACCGGCGTCACCGGCCAGGACGGCAGCTACCTCGCCGAGTTCCTGCTCGACAAGGGCTACGAAGTCCACGGCATCAAGCGCCGCGCCTCGCTGTTCAACACCCAGCGGGTGGACCACATCTACGAAGACCCGCATGTCGAGCACCAGCGCTTCGTGCTGCATTACGGCGACCTGAGCGACAGTTCCAACCTGACCCGCATCCTGGCGCAGGTGCGGCCCGACGAGGTCTACAACCTCGGCGCGCAGAGCCACGTGGCGGTCAGCTTCGAGGCGCCCGAGTACACCGCCGATGTCGACGCCATCGGCACGCTGCGGCTGCTGGAAGCGATCCGCCTGCTGGGACTGGAGAAGACCACCCGCTTCTACCAGGCCAGCACCTCCGAGCTGTACGGCCTGGTGCAGGAGATCCCGCAGAAGGAGACCACGCCGTTCCACCCGCGCAGCCCCTACGCGGTGGCCAAGATGTATGCCTACTGGATCACCGTGAACTACCGCGAGGCCTACGGCATGTATGCCTGCAACGGCATCCTGTTCAACCACGAGAGCCCGCGCCGCGGCGAGACCTTCGTCACCCGCAAGATCACGCGCGGCCTGTGCAACATCGCCCAGGGGCTGGAGACCTGCCTGTACATGGGCAACCTCGACTCGCTGCGCGACTGGGGCCACGCCAAGGACTACGTGCGCATGCAGTGGATGATGCTGCAGCAGCAGCAGGCCGAGGACTTCGTGATCGCCACCGGGGTGCAGTACTCGGTGCGCGAGTTCATCACCTGGACCGCGGCCGAACTGGGCATCACGCTGCGCTTCGAAGGGCAGGGCGTGGCCGAGAAGGCCTACGTCACCACGATCACCGGCGACAAGGCGCCGGGGCTGAAGCCCGGTGACTGCATCGTGTCGATCGACCCGCGCTACTTCCGGCCGGCCGAGGTGGAGACGCTGCTGGGCGACCCGTCCAAGGCCAGGCAGAAGCTGGGCTGGGTGCCCGAGATCACCGCGCAGCAGATGTGCGCCGAGATGGTGGCCGACGACCTGAAGGCGGCGCGGCGCACCGCGTTCCTGAAGGCCAGCGGCCACGACGTGGTGGTGTCGCGGGAGAACGGCGCATGAGTGGCGCCACCAACGACGCGATCTTCGTCGCCGGCCACCGCGGCATGGTGGGATCGGCCATCGTGCGGCGCCTGCAGGCGCTGGGCTGCACGAACATCGTCACCGCCGGCCGCGACGAGCTCGACCTGGGAAGCCAGGCCGCGGTGCGGGCCTTCTTCGACAGCCGCCGCATCGACCAGGTGGTGCTGGCCGCGGCCAAGGTGGGGGGCATCCATGCCAACAACACCTACCCGGCCGATTTCCTGTACGACAACCTGATGATCGAGGCCAACGTCATCCAGGCCGCGCATGCGGCCGGCGTGCAGCGGCTGCTGTTCCTGGGCTCGTCGTGCATCTACCCGCGGCTGGCGCCGCAGCCGATGCGCGAGGACGCGCTGCTGACCGGCCCGCTCGAGCCCACCAACGAGCCCTATGCCATCGCCAAGATTGCCGGCATCAAGCTGTGCGAGAGCTACAACCGCCAGCACGGCCGCGACTACCGCAGCGTGATGCCGACCAACCTGTACGGCCCGGGCGACAACTTCCACCCCGAGAACTCGCACGTGATCCCGGCGCTGCTGCGGCGCTTCCACGAGGCGGTGCAGGGCAACGCGCCCGAGGTGGTGATCTGGGGCAGCGGAGCGCCGATGCGCGAGTTCCTGCATGTCGACGACATGGCCGCGGCCAGCGTGCATGTGATGACGCTGCCGCCCGAGGTCTACCAGGCCCACACGCAGCCGATGCTCAGCCACATCAACGTCGGCACCGGGGTCGACTGCACGATCCGCGAACTGGCTGAGACCATCGCCAAGGTCACCGGCTTCGGTGGCCGCCTGGTCTGGGACAGCAGCAAGCCCGACGGCACGCCGCGCAAGCTGATGGACGTGTCGCGGCTGGCCGCGCTGGGCTGGCGGGCGAGCATCGGGCTGGAGGACGGCCTGCGCGACGCCTATGGCTGGTTCCTGAGGCACCACGCCGAGGCGCGCCGGTGATCCTGGCGGTGGCCGACGTCGACGGCAGACGCTGCCAGGCGATTCTTGGAATCTAGCTCTGCGGCTGAGCCCAGAACTGCGGCAGCTTGCGCAGGTTCTTCAAGACCAGGGTCACCAGCCCGCCGACCCGGTGTTTGCGCAGGGCGGCCAGGTCTTCCCGGGACTTCCGGAGCATCGCAGCGATCGACTGATTGCTGATGCCGCCGAGGCGCATCCTGACCAGCACCTTCGGGACGTAGGCCACCTTCAGGCCCGGCTGGCTCAGCAGCCTGAGCATGAACTCGTAGTCGGCCGCGATCCGAAGGCGCGCATCGAACGGGCCGATGCGCCCGATCACGTCGCGGCGCACGTACAGCGTGGGGTGCGGCGGCATCCAGCCCAGCCTGAGCTTGGCCAGCGAGAAGTTGCCGGCGCGCCAGTAGCGCACCGTGGACTGGCTGCGTGACGGATCGACATAGACCAGATCGCCGAACACCGCGTCGGGGCGGCCATGGGATGCGGCGCGTGCGACCTGTTCGATCGCGTCGTCCGTAGCGAACGTGTCATCGCTGTTCAGGAAGCCGACCAGTTCGCCGCTGGCCATCCGCAGGCCCTTGTTCATCGCATCGTAGATGCCCTTGTCGGGCTCGGACACCATGTGGGCAATGTGCGCGCCATGGCGCTTGATCAAGGCCAGGCTGCCATCGGTCGAGCCGCCGTCGATGACGATGTGCTCGATGTCGGGATGGGTTTGCCGGGCCACGGAGTCGAGCGCTTCGACGAGGGTGCGGCCGCCGTTGTAGGTGACGGTGATGACGGTGATCTTCAATTGGCGAACTCCGCGGGCGGGCCGGACTCACCGAGCCCGGCGGCGATGCGCAGCACCCGGTCGGCGACAGCCTGCCAGCTCGGTGGCAGTTGACGCAGCCGTTCCCGCCAGTCCGGCCACCAGCCGGCGGTCAGGCGGCGCTGAAGCTCGTCGACCGCCCTGCGCAGCGATTCGACGGACTGCGGGTCGAAGTAGATGGCGTCGTCCGCACAGAGCACGCGCGCGAAGGGACGGTCGGCGCAGACGATCGGAATGCCGACGTACATGGCCTCGATCAGCGGAAACCCGTAGCTTTCCTCGAGTGAGAGAAACAGCAGAGCGTCCGCCTGCCGGTACAGATCGATCATCGCGTCCGGTTCGAGCGCACCGGACGCCCTGAGCCACACGAGCTGTGGCGCGGGGTTGCGCGCGGGCTCCAGCGTGATGGTCAGGCTGGCCACGGGCCACGACGCGGATTCTTCCGAGGGAATGCGGCTCAGCAACGCATGGTTCTTGTGCGGGTAGCCGGCCGCCGGATAGACCAGGTGCAAGCCCTCGGCGAGGTCATGCGTCGTGCCTGTCCGCGTGGATCGGAACGGCATCAGCCACTGCGGAACGGGTTGCCCCACCACATGAAGCTTGGGTGCCATGGCTGGGTAGGCACTGGCCATCGCCCGTCTCATGACCTCGGTCTGCACGACCACGGCATCGACACGGTCCAGGTTGAGTTTCATGACGAATCGGGCAACCGCAAACTTGAACTTGGCAGCCCATTGCTGTGCACTCGCCGACGAGACGAGGTGCGGCGTCTGGACAAAGAGCGTCTGCCGGCTATTGTTGCGCAGGGGCAGGTCGCCGAGCACCAGCAGCGGCTCGGTTCCGGTGGAAATGGCGTTGGGGAACACACACTCGACGAAGCGCGAAACGGCGTTGGGGAGGCGGCGGCGAATGCGGACGATGTCGATGCACTTCCAGGGCTCGGCGAGCCGGCACAGTGGGCCGTCCGGTGGAAGGTAGAGTTCGGACACGCGGGCGGCATTGCTGGTGACGAGCGCGGGCAGAAGCGACTCGGCCAACCGCACGGCGCCTGTTCCGGTGACGTTGGTCAGGTGAACGCGGACGCGCGGCCGCTGTTCGGCGGGTCCGGTCGTCACCTGCCCCCCCGACCCGACAGTAGGCTGCGAACGAAGTACTTCGTCAGGCGTGTCGCGAAGAGCAGGTATTGCAGCGCCACGAACCGTTCGGTGCGTACCTGGACGCGGAACAGTTCGGTCAGGAGCCCCAGCGAGTCGGCCCCCGAGGTGCCGGCGATGGAGAACTCTCCGGCGATGAACCGGGCGTGGGCAATGCTTGCACCTCCCTGCAAGGCCTGTTTGACGAACAACTGGTCGGCCGTGATGGGAAACCGGCGCGAATAGAGTCCGAAGCGGTCGTGGCAGGAGCGCTTGACCAGCAGGCCCACCGAGTGGCTGCTGGCGACTCCCGGCATGCCGTAGAGCCAACCGAGGTTCTTCCTGGGCATGACGGACCTGCCACCCTGCTCGATGCCTGCGGCAACGAAGTCGGGCTGACCACTCGCGTCGGCGACTCGCCGGTAGTTCTCGATGGCGTCGGGCGCAAGCGTGTCGTCGGCGCCCACGACCAGGTAGTAACCGTCGGCGATCAGTCGCAGGCCCCGATTCAGGGCATCGTAGATGCCGAAGTCGGCGGCCTCGTCGATCCGGATCTGCAGGTCGCTGCAATCGGCCAGCAGCATGCGAGATTCGTCGGTCGAACCGCCATCGGCGATGACCCACACGAAATCGGCATCGGTCTGCGCGCGCAGACTGGCGATCAGCCGCGGCAGCACGGCTGCGGCATTCAGCGTTGCCGTCAGGATGGTGATCTTTGGCTCAGGCATCGCTGAATGCGCCGGCAGGTCGGCCGAGGCTGATCGGTTGCATCGGGATCCGGGCATCCATGCCGTCGGGTGTGAAACGGACCCTGTTGCGGTACAGGATCCGCGCGTCCGATCCGAGCATCGATTCAGGCCGAATGAAAGAGGCCGGAAAACTGAATGGTGTAGACCAGGAAGAATCCAGTGTATCCAACGACCAAGGGCCGGTATGCCAGTCTTGGCACGTACAAACCCAAACGCCCGATCATGAATATGCCGGAAAAAAGAAACAGGTCACTGACCCGGTAGGCGATTGCCGGTATCGGCGAGAGCAGTATGAATGCACATATGCCGACGAAATTGATGCGGGTCAGCAGGCTCATCAATGTATCCTTCCGCCACCGGCGCCACATGAACGCGGTGCTGACCAACAGCAGCGTATGCGGTATCAGGCGCAACGGTGTGATCTCGGAAAGCACGCCTTCGTCCAGCAGTTCCAGGTAGATGACGATCTTGTCGATGCCGACGGCGCGTCCGATCAGGTCGATCGCACCGAGGACGGGCGATCCCGCCACCAAGCCAACCGCGGCGACGGACACGACCGCCAGGCCGACCATGGTGCATTGCCGCCAGTTCTTCAAGGCCCGAAAGACCGGGGCGACCACGAACAGCACGCAGCTCACATGAAACATCGAGGCGAGAAACCCGAACAGCCAGAAATTGCGGGTCTTGCCTTCGGCGTACGAAAACCAGCACAGGTACAACAGGGCAATGGCCAGGCCGGTCCGTATCTGGGTGATGTCCTGCAGCAGAAAGAAGTAGGAGAGGAACGCCAAGAGGCAGCCGAACATCGAGCCCCCGTAGATCTCGAACAACCTCAGCTTGATGGCGATCGATACCGCGGCGACCAGAAAGTAGAACGCCGCATACAGATCATTGCCCTCCAGCACCGATCCCAGCAGCCTGACCAGCAGGTAGAAGCCGGGCTCCATCGAGATCTGGTCGTAGTCCTGTATGGCATCGATCAGGAAGTTGTAGGTCTGACGATCCTTGTTGGTGTCCGGGCTCTGGGTCGCCGCGATGGTCGCCACCACCAGCACCGCAGCCCAGAACGCTGCGCGCTTGCTGAAAAGACGCTGCACGAACCTCGACAGCAGGGTCGGCAGCATCAGCCAGGTGGCATACAACTCGATCATGGTGGAACGAGGTCGATCAGTCGTTGTGGCAACCGCCACTGGCACGGATTGGAGCCGGGTGCGGCATGGCAGGGAGTGCGTCCTGCGACGGGGTCAGACAATGTAATCGTTCAACCGGCGCCACTGGCCGTCTTGCCAGTGGCACATCGGTACGGGGTAGAGCAGCCCCGCGCCGGTGAGCAGCCGCCCCAGCCGTTCGGGCAACCTGTGCATCGGGCGCCCCCCGATGGCTTGGTGCAGTGACTTGCGCAGCACCCGGCGCAATATGCCCGGACGCCTCCCACCGCTGCGATGCAGGATTTCCTCGCAAGCCGCGAGATACTCCTTCTGGCGTTGAACAGAAATCTGGTCGCCATGAACGCGAAAGCCCCCCAGCGGTACCGTCACGCTGTGCAGCGGTGTGTGCGAGAAAAATCTCGTCCAGAGTTCGAAGTCGCCGGCTATCGAACGGTTGTCCATGGTCGCACCGCAGCGTTCCCACAACGATCGACGCCAGAACGTCGATTCCTGCTGGATGAAGGGGCCGACATGCCATCGCCCGTTCGGCACGTTGGCGCCGGCAAGGAATGCCCGGTGATTGAATCCACCGGCGTAGGCGCAGCTCACGGCCCGGCCGCGGCGGTCCCAGTGCAGCGGGAACGCGGTGGTCAGCCATTCAATTTCTGGAAAAGTGGAGAATATCTCGGCAACGACTGAGAAGGCCCAGGGCGTGTATTTGTCGTCGCTGTTGATCCAGGCCATGATGTCGCCCGAGGTGAACGAAAATCCTTCGGCGATGGCCGCGTAGAGACCGTCGTCCTTCCCGGACCTCCAGTGGGTGAGCCGGTCGGCGTACCTGCCGATGATCTCGACCGAATTGTCGGTGGAGCCGCCGTCCATCACCACGTATTCGAGATCGTCGTAACCCTGTTCCAGGACCGATCGAATGGTTTCCTCGAGGAACTTGCCTTGGTTGAATGACGGGGTGACGATCGAAATCGTCGGTGGTCTGGATGCCATTCGAATCGAGACGACAGTTGGCAGCGGGCCGCACTAGAGCTGCAGGAAGTACTGGGGAAAGAGGCAGCGCAACCAGGCACGCACGCGGGTCTTGAAGTGCACCCACCACAGCGCGCGCCAGGTGCGGTCGACCTGCGGGCGCGGTGAGATGCCGATGGCCTGCAGCCTTGCGCAGGCGGCGCGCAGGTCGTCGCGGTAGGGCAGGTAGAACTGCGCCATGGTGGTCTGCGGAATCCGGTAGTCCAGCGTCGTCATCAACACATGTCCATCGCGCAGCGTGCGCAGGCCATGGAAGTGGTAGGCCACCGCCTCGCCGGGGGCAAACCGGCTCGCGTTCCACGGGCCCTGAAGCAGCGCGCGGTCTTGCAGCACATGGACGTCGTGAGCGAACCGCCTGGGCCAGTCGTCGAGATACTTCTGGTCGCCGAACTTGCCGTCCTCGAATCGGGCGTAGCACCATTCGATGCAGCGCTCGGCCCACCAACTGCGCACCCCTTCACCGCGATCGCGAACGAAGGTCATGAACTGGACACAGAAGCGTCCCGAGAGTCGTGACTGATCATGCTCGGGGGCGTAGGCGTGCTCGGTGATCTGAACGGCCTTGCCGGAGGCCTCCAATTCGTCGAACACCGGTTGCGGGCTGCGCGCCAGCCAGACGTCGGCATCGACATAGGTCACCCGTTGCGCGCTCGGGTCGGCGTCGAAGACGAAGCGCGGCGTGAAGGGCGTCAGTGTCCAGCACCACTCGGCCCGGGACCGAGTCGGCCGCACCCGGCGCAGATCGTCGTTCAACACCTCGTCGACGGCCAGCAGCCGCAGGTTCGGCAGCGCCAGCTTGCGCAGCGCCTCGAAGGCGTCGTCGTCGATGCACAGCACCCACAGCGTGTACGGCCCCGCATGGCGTTCGAGGGATGCGTGCAGCGCCAGACCCTGCGGCAGGAACAGGCTGTCGAACAGGGTGACGTAATGCTCCATCAGACGCCGGTTCCGAAAGCGTTGACGGCGTCGACGACGGTCTCGATGTCGGCGTCGGTCATCTGCGGGTGGCAGGGCAGGGACAGGCACCCGGCGGCATGGGATTCGGCGGCCGGCAGCCCCAGAGGGTCGCGGGCCAGTCCCGCGCAGGGCGCCTGCCTGTGCACGGGGACCGGGTAGTGGATCAAGGTCTGCACTCCCTGATCGGCCAGGTGTTGCGCCAGCGCAGCCCGGTCGTCGCAGAGCAGCACGTACAGATGATGCACATGCGAAAGGGGCTGTCGCGGTGGCGCCAGCAGTCGCACCCGGGGATTGCGGATGCCCTGGTCGTAGCGCCCCGCAATGACGCGCCGGCGCGCCGTGAAGCCGTCCAGCCACTTCATCCGCTCGGACAGCAGTGCGGCCTGCAATTCGTCGAGCCGGCTGTTCATGCCGAGTTCGGGGTGCACGTAACGCTCGCTCTGCCCGTAGTTGCGCAGCCGGCCCACCCGCTCGGCCAGCGCCTGCGACTGCGTCACCAGCGCGCCGCCGTCGCCGATGGCGCCGAGGTTCTTGGTCGGGTAGAAGCTGTAGGCGCCGGCGCTGCCGATGCTGCCGGCCACCTGGTCGTCCCAGCGGGCCAGATGGGCCTGAGCGCAGTCCTCGATCAGGTCGATGCCGGCCGTGCGGCAGAGGTCGCCCCAGGCTTGCATGTCGCGCATCTGCCCGTACAGGTGAACCAGCACCACCGCGCGGGTGCGCGGCGTCAGGCAACGGCGCACGCTGGCCGGCGACAACAGGCCGCTGTCGGGTTCGATGTCGGCCAGCACCGGCGTGGCGCCTGCGCGCAGGATCGCCAGCACCGTCGCGAACGCGGTCATCGGCGTGGTCACGACTTCGGCGCCGGGCCCGATGTCCAGCGCGCGCAGCGCAAGCTCGATCGCGTCCATGCCGTTGCCCACGCCCAGGCAATGGCGGGTGCCGCAGGCTTGCGCCCAGCGCTGCTCGAAAGCCTTCAGTTCGGTGCCGAGCACGTACCAGCCGGAAGCGAAGACGCGCGCTGCTGCGGTGGACATCGCCGCGCGCAACTCGGCCGGCTCGGCCTTGAAGTCGTTCATCAGGATCATGCGCTGGTGTCCCAGTAGTGGCTGGCGTTGGCCCGGAAGTAGTCGATGCTGCGCCTCAGCCCGGTGCGCAGGTCGACGCGGGGCGACCAGCCGAGTTCGCGCCGGATCAGCGAGAAGTCGCTGTAGTAGTCGCCGATGTCGATCGCCTTGCGCTCGGGCGGGAAGGGCACGATCTCGGCGCGCCCGCCCGGCACCAGGCCAGTCATCAGGGCGGCCAGGTCGCCCAGGGAGACGACCTCGCTGCTGCCCAGGTTGTAGACCTTGCCGACCGCGGTGTCGTCGGTGGCCGCGCGCAGCAGCGCGTCGACGCAGTCGTCGACAAAGTTGAAGTCGCGCAGCTGCTTGCCGTCGCCGAAGACCTTGATCGCCTGGCCTTCGAGCAACTGGCGGATCCAGATGCCCAGGAAGGTCTGGCGCGCGTCCTTGACCCGCATGCCTGGGCCGTAGGTGTTGGTCAGCCGCAGCACGCTGGCGCGGATGCCGTAGACACTGCTGTAGAGCAGGTGGTAGCCCTCGCCGGCGAACTTGTTGATGCCGTTGACATCGACCGGGCGGATCGGGTGCTTCTCGTCGACGGGCAGGTAGTCGGGCCGGCCATAGAGCTGGCGCGTGCTGGCGAACACCAGGCGGATGCCGGGGTTGACGCGGCGGCAGGCCTCCAGGATCGACAGCTGGGCCGCGGCGTTGATGTCGAGGTCGGTCTGCGGGTCGGTCATCGAGTCCAGGTGGCTGGTCTGGCCGGCCAGGTTGAACAGGTGATCCTGGTCGCGCAGCAGGTACTCGAAGGCGAAGCGGTCGCGCACGTCGCAGACGTTGACGGTGACCCGGTCGCGGATGTCGGCGATGTTCTGCAGGTTGCCGCCGTACTGCGGGATCAGGCTGTCGGCCAGCGTCACCTGGGCGCCCAATTGCACCAGGGCGCGCGCCAGGTTCGACCCGATGAAGCCGATGCCGCCGGTGATCAAGACACGTCGCCCTGCGAATTCATGCGTCATGCAATCTCCCTTTCTGCGATCAGGCCGCGAAACTCGAACTGAAAGCCCGAGTCCGTCGTGAACGAGCCCTCCGGACATGGAAACTGTCCGACGATCCGGAGTCCCTCCTCCGACAGCACCTGCAACAACCGGCGTCGCGAGAGGATCCAGCAAGGGTAGCTTGCGTCATAGATGGCCTTCGGCACGTGCTGCACCGTCAATCGGTGCTCGTCGATCTCCGACAGCGGCGTGCGATCCACGACCACGGCCGCAGGCTTTAGGCGCAGCAGGTCCCGGAGCATCTGCATCGGATCTTCCAGGTACTGCAGGACACTCGACAGCAGCAGGAGCGGCGGAGCGTCGAAGTCCGGCAACTCGGCCACCGACGATGCGAAGCTCAACTCGTCGGTCGTGAACTCGCGCCGGCCCGCCGCCACGAAGTGCGCCTGCTCCAGGACTCGCCAGCGCAGCCTGCGCAGCCCGGTCAACAGGGGCCGACACTGACGATAGGTGCTGCCAAGCGAGCCGCCGCAGTCGATCACGTCGAGGCAACCGTCCTGCAAGCTGGCCGTGCGCAGCAGTGCGGCAACGACCTCGTATCGGTAGTCGGCTTGATGAAAGAGCACCGAGTCGCGTTCGAACACGGCACGACCCGCCTGCACCTCGCGAGTCGCCTGGGCCACGCTGTCGACGATGAGGTCTGTCGCATAGCCCTTCGAACGGGCCCGTGCGGCAGCCCAGCCGCCGGGCTCGTCGGAGAAACGAAGGCCGCGTGCACCGAGCCACCTGCGGCGCGCTTCGAGCACCGCGGGTGGAATCCAGGCCCTGAGCGTCGTGCGCACGCTCATGCAGCTTGCCCCTCTGGGCCGGCGCCAGCTTGCATGGTGCCTGAATGCCGACGCCGCTGCCGGTCTGGGCGACGGGCCTGCGACACAGGCGCCGCACGGGAGCTTCGCTCGATGCCGTTCACTTCTCCGCCTCGGCAACGACAAGCTGATCCAGGAAGAGGTCTTCGTTCGTCGGCAGCATCGCCCCTGCCACCAGACCCAGCAGCGACAAGGGGCCGAACAGCAGCACGGTGAGCAGCAGGTTCAGGTAGGGCGAGCGCGTCAGCGTGACCTTGTACAGGTAGGCAATGGCCAGCTGGAACAAAAGCGATGAGTCGGCCATCAGCTTGCGCTGTCGCAGCACGCGAAAGCCATGCTGCTCCAGCAGCGAGCGCAGCCCGAAGCTGGAGTAGCGGGCATAGTCCCAGGGCTGCTCGTGTTCGTCCCAGACAAAGGGCACGGTCAGCAGCAATCGTGCGCCCGGCGCCATCACGCGGTGGACCTCGGCCAGGAACTCCGACGGGTTGAACACATGCTCGAGCACCTGGTTGCACAGCACGGCGTCGAAACTGGCGTCGTCGAACGGGAAACGATGGCCGTCGTAGAAGGCGTCGGCCACCGCGAGCGATCGTGTGCGCGGGCTGTCGATGTCCAGGCCGGTGTAGGCGCAGCCGGCAAACAGCGAACGATAGGGTTGCGAGCCGCAGCCGACATCGAGCAGTCGGCCCGACAACTCGGTGCTGGCGGCGGCGATCTCGCGCCAGAGCAACCGGCGGGCAAGAAAGAACGGGTTCAAGAACGCGCCCGGCAGTCCGGGGTTGAACTGCTGGCTGGCGATGAACCGGACCAAGGCGGCTTTCATGTCGGCGCGGCGGATGGAGCGTTCCTGCGCACGAAGACAGCGCTGTTGACCAGCTTTGCATAGGGCCGGTAGCCGACGCTGTCCATGAAACGCGCCACGTCAGATTCGAGCATGTCGGTGATGTCGGTGCCCAGCACCTCGGCAACCACGGCCAACGGTCGGTAGCGCGACCATTCGTTGGAGCGCAGGACTTCGAGGTCCAGTCCCTCGACATCGACGCTCAGGAGATCGATGTCTTGCACGCCCAGCGTGGGCAACTCGCGATCGAGGATCGCGGCCAGCGGTTGGCACTCCACCCAGCGAGTGCCTTGCATCGGCCAGCCGGCGTCGCGCCTTTGTTGCGCCAATGCCGGATCGAAGGTGTTCAGCGCGGGCTCCTCGAACACGCTGAACTGCAGTCGACCAGGCTCGGCACTGACGCCGAGTTCCAGGCTGACGTCGCGCGGACGGTGGCGATGGAATGCGGCCATCGCGTCGGGCCGAGCGTCGATGTTGATGCCGCGCCAGCCGCGCCGGTAGAGCAGGAAGGTGTTGGAGAAGCGGAACGGGTGATGCGCGCCGACGTCGACGAACACCCCAGCGGGGCTGCTCTCGAACAGCCGCTGCAGTACCAGGTCCTCGCCTTCCTGGGAATAGCTGCGGCCGGCGTAAGTGCGCTCGCCGAAGTGCTCGCGGAGCGAGTGTTTCCAGGCGGCCGGGATCAAGGACTTCAGCGACTTGAGCATGGTCGGTGCGCGCGACGGTGGCTCAATGACCGAGCGACATTGCGCCTGCGAGCACACCTCGCACGCGTTGGCGCAGGCTCTGGTTGCGGCGATGGAAGCGCCTGAAGGCCTCGCGTGCGGCACGCGATTCCTCGACGGGGATAGGCCGCACGGCGATGGTCTCGCCCGAGGGCGCACCGGTGTAGTTGTCCGTGGTTCTGCAATGGGTGCCGCTGGAGTCGTTGCCGATGTTCTCCACCAGCGTGCGGCCCGGGTAGAGCGTGAGCAGTTCGTCGAGGAAACAGGCGGCATGCCAGCGGATGGCCCATGAGTCATTGCGGCCGGCGATCTGGTCTTCGAGCATGCGAGTGTTCGGGCAGCTGCCTTCGAGGTCGAACTGCCGGGTCAGGCGGCGTTGCTGCAGGCGGGCGAGCAGCTTGCCGCCGTCGGGCTCGAAGTGGCGCCAGGCGCGGGCCCAGGTCGCCCAGCCCCAGCAGTCGGCACCGCGCTGGAAAAAGGTCTCGGGAAGGGCCTCGCCGGTCGGGTAGGTGTAGCCGTGGATCGAGGCGACCCGCGGCTCGTCGGCATAGAGATCGAGCCCCTGGTTCATGTAGCGCAGGAAGTGCGGCGACACCACCAGGTCGTCCTCGATCACGATGACCCGCTCCGACGCGGCCAGCTGCGCGCCCACGCCGCGGATGATGGACGCGGCCAGGCCGAGGTTGGCATCGCTGGTCACGACCGCCAGCGATCCGAAGCCCTGGGCGGCCTGCGCGACGGCGCGCACCGCGGCGACCGCTTCGTTGTCGGCGTCGCGGCGCGGCCCGTCGCAGTAGATCGTCAGCGACGTCAGCCGTGCCTCGGGGCAGTCAGCCAGCGCTGCCAGCGTGCGCGCCAGGTGCTGCGGCCGGTTGAAGGCGAAGAGGGCGATGGGAGAGGGTGCGGGCATCGCTGGCTCAGGTGGCGAGGTGGGGTTCTGCCGGCAGGGGCTGCGGCGCAGGCGCATCGCCAGGTTGCGAAGCCAGGCTCAGAACCAGGTCGGCCTCTTCGGCCAGCGTTTCGTCGTGGGTGATGAAGATCAGGACGCCGCGACGCATGAAGCTCCGCAGGTTCGCGACCACCACATGGCGTGTCTGTGCATCGAGCGCGCTGGTGGCCTCATCGAGGATCAGGACCTGCGGATCACGGATCAGGGCCCGGGCGATGCCCAGGCGTTGGCGCTGACCGCCCGAGAGGTTTGCGCCTTGGTAGTCAAAGGGCGCGGCCAGGCCCCCGGGCAGTGCGAGAACATGGGCCTCCAGGTCGACGAGGCGCAAGGCTTGCCAGAGCACTTCGTCAGGATGGCTTTGACCGAGCAGCAGGTTCTCGCGCACGCTTGTCGAGAAGATGCGCGCCTGCTGCTCGACCAGGATCACATGCTGCCGCAACGCGGCCAGGCTGCCGTGACCCCCGTTGACCAGCAGCCTGCCACTGTCGGGGCGAAGCAGGCCAAGCAACATGTCGGCCAGCGTCGACTTGCCGGATCCCGAGGGGCCGACGATCGCGATGGTTTCGCCAGCCCGAAACTTGAAGTCGAGTCCATCGAGCACCTTGACGCCGCTTCGGTAACCATACCCGACGTCCTTCAACTCGATTTCCCGGAGAGCCTCTGGCGCCGCCGCCGCGTCATGCGGTTCGGAATGGGCGGGGCTGTTGAGGAGCTCGTCGATGTCGGTGGCAGCACGAAGGTCCATCAACATCGCCGACATCAGCGTCACAGTCGTGCCCAGCGCGGCAAACAGACGAATCAGCAGCAAGGTGACGGCGAAGAAGTAGCCCGGGGTGATGCTGGCGGCACGATCAGTTCCTGGCCAGAGAATCACGACCCCGACGAGCAGGGCCACGATGGCTGGCAGCACTCGCGTTCCGCTCTTGATCGCATCGATGGCGAAGAGCATTCGAACATAGCGCCTGATCTGGTCGGCATAGCTCATCAGGAAGAAGTGCTCCGACCCCATGGATCGGATGGACCGCAGTCCGTTGAGTGCTTCGATATAGGCGGTGCTGAGTTCGCGCGACAGCGCAATCGACGCCGCGTTGGTGCGCATCAGGGTTCTGAACGCGACCGTCACCATCAAGGCACAAACACTGAGGAATCCCAGGGTGGCCCAGAACACAGTTGCCGAGAACATGTACAGCAGGCCGAATCCTGCGATCGCGGACATGATTGCCGCGAGCGCCTGCGAGGCCGTGTTGATGATCGTGCCGGCCCGGAAGGTGTCGTCCCCGGCCAGCGTGATGTAGTAGCCGATGGATCGCCGGTAGATGTTGATCATCGGCTCGTCGATCAGCACCCGCCGAAAGGTTCGTTCGCTCAGCGAACTGTGGACCTGTTTGGACAGCCAGTTCGTCAGCAGCATGTGTGAATAGCCCAGCAGCGTGCGCAGGGCCAGCAGCAGCAGGAAGAGCCAAAGCCAGGTTGACGGCGTTGGCGGCAACTCGAGCAACTGCGCAACCGCACTCCAGAAACGCAGGACAGAGCCACCGGGCTGATCTCCGTCGCCTGTTGACGCGAGCGGCATCATGAGACTGAAGACGGCGTACTCGAGCGTCAGCAGCAGCAACGACATCAGCAGCGCCAGCCGCGCCAGCGGAAACTGCCGCATCACATAGGCGAGGAACGTCGGAAGGCGGCGTGCCGCCGCGAGCAACGTGGGGCGCTTGGCGGGTGAGGAGATGGACATCGAGAGATGCGAAGGTGTCAGTTCATGCGAGCAATGGCTGCCCGCAAGGTGTCGATCGCGCAGCCCCGCTCAACGAGAAAGCTCGAAGCTTCCTTGTCTTCCTCCATCAGCGAAAGCGACTCCTCGTAGAAGCCGTAAGTGAGGTAGAAAGCCAGCAGGCTGACACGGTACTCGACCGGCAGTCGCTTGGCGACATCACGGCGAAGTGCGAAGACCGCGTCGCACTCGTTCAGGTAGGTCAGCCCTTTCGGCTTCGCGTTGCCAAAGCGCGAAGGCCCATGGATGGGTTTGATGCGCAATAGTTCGAACCCCTGCATCTCGAGGAACTCGCAGCCTTGCCAGAACTTGGCAGACCCCCGCATGAAGGGTTGGGCCAACATCGTGAATTCCGATTCGACGCCCACGATGCGCTGCTCGCTCAACAGTTCGGCGGCGCCGGAAAGGATGGAAAGCTCGCTGCCCTGTGTATCGAGTTTCACGAACACCGGCGCCGAGACCTGCTGCGCGCCGACGACTTCTGCCAGCGTCTTCGTCTGTATGGTGCGCCGCTCGAACGGAAAGAAGTAGTCCAGGTTCTTGATCCGGCTCGCCATGCTCGGCGGAATCACGGGTTCCAGCAGGCTGGACCCGCTGTCCACTGGGGTCACGTAGAGCGTCTGCGGACCGCCCTCCTTGCTCAGGCCGGTGGTGCACGATGCCACCGGACACGGGAAACGCCAATCTTCCAGGTACCCGAGATTCGCCTCGTTCGGCTCGACCGCGACCCAGCGGGTGTTGGGCGCGTGGAGGAAGAGCCACCACTTGTCATGCGGATAGTAGGAGGCACCGACGTCGACACAGATGCTCTGAGGAAGGTAGGGGCAGATCGCCTCGATCAGGCGCGAGGCTGGCGTGAACCGACGCACAAAGCGCTTGGCGGGCCGGCCGACCCCGGACTTGAGAGCGCTGAGGATGCTCATGCAATGGCTCGCTTGATCTTGCCGATGATCCGGCTGCGCAGCTTCGGCTTCTGGTCGAAAACCACCTGGAGGGCGATGCGTTCGCCTTGCTGCATCAGGCCACCTCGATGAAACAGGCGGGCGCCGTCGAAGACGATCAATGTTCCCGGCGGACCGGTCATCACGCGCTCGCGCGCCACCAGCGCGGACTCGAGTTCACTGTCGGGGAGCACGTCCCAGCCGAGGTGCGAGTTGAACCTCAGTTCCGGCGGCAGGCGCATGA
Source organism: Burkholderiaceae bacterium (assembly GCA_016790515.1). Lineage (GTDB taxonomy): Bacteria > Pseudomonadota > Gammaproteobacteria > Burkholderiales > Burkholderiaceae_C > Pseudaquabacterium. Next base: position 71,479 of record JAEUOY010000053.1, read on the forward strand.
AGTGACGCCTGAACGGCTCTGAGGTCACTGACTGGTGATACCGCTTCTGGTAGTGCGCACGCAGCGGCGAGTCCATGGAGTTCCCGACATTGCCGACTACCCGGCCGATGATTTCCTGAAGCGGCTGGATTCCAAGGTCCTCGTACGCGTGCGGGTAGCAACTGGTAGGACCGTTGCACGGTTCGACGGCGGACAGGTAGACGATCGACTTCGGTGCGGTGATGGACTCGTCCAGGTGCGCATACAAGGTCAGCGCGGGCCGCGGCAAGCCTTGCAGGCCGTTCGCCCACCAGGTGGCCTGTGGAACGCTCAGCTCCAGCGCCAACCCGCCAACCATCATCGGGTAGCCCATGTAGGCGCTGACTGCATCCAGAGTGCCCGAGGCATCGAACTCCCGGTTCAGGATGCGGGCAATGGCCTGGACTGCCGGTCCGTCGTTGACCGAGAGATCCTCGCGCCTGAGCCGTCCCTGTCTCGCGTTCTCGCGGAAACCGGCCAGATGCGCCTCGGCAAGCTGCCGCATCTCCTCGACCGCGGCAGCCGGCAAGGCACTGAAATAGTGACGCTCGCTGCGCAGTTGCTGAAGCAGCGGCCGAGATCGGGTGCCGGGAAATTTGCCCGTCTTCGCCGCCGATGCCTTGGCGAAATGTCCCAGTTCTGTGCGGAGCATGCGTTGGCACTCGGACAGCAGTTCCATCAGAAAACGACGCTCGGTGTCGTCCTGAGCCTGCGAGGACAAACCAATGAAAACCTGCTGCAGGCACCGTTCGCATTGTTCCTGATGCCACGCAAGCTCAGTTGCTGCCCCTTTCGCGGCGGCGTCGCGAGCTGCCTGGTACGCCGTGTCGAAGGAGTGCACAACCGAAAGGTCGGCGGTCATCGCCGAATGGGCGAAGCGGAAACTCGGGTGGGCGGCGTAGCTATCGGCCAGTGGTCGTGCAAGGGCACTCATTGACATACTCGTTGGAGGGGCGGATCGCGAAGGAGCCGACCGACAAAGGTCTCGAATCCGCCCAGAGAAGCCATCGTCTCGAAGGCTTGCACTATGGCCGCCGGGGGCGCATCGTCGTCGTGGCATTTCATCCAACTGGCGATCAGTGCGTCCCTCAATTCGCGCTCCGGGGCTGGCGAGCCCAGGTTGTGCATGACGTAGAACTGCAGCACCTGGCTGCGCATCGCCTCGCGGTCGTAGGCCTGTTCGGTCGTGGCACAGCGCAACAACTCGGCGTACTCGGCGCGGCTGCGGGCGGTGCGGCAGAAGTCGAAGGCGATGTGCGGATGGCGTGCGCAGGCGATGGCCGGCACGCCCAGGTAGGCCATCTCGTGCGCCACCGTGCCGTAGACCGTCACGGCGCAGGCCATGCCGGCGTCCACCAGTTGCCGGTTGGTGACGGCGGGCGAGATCAGTTCGAGTTCCGGGAAACGCTGCTTCAACTCGTCGATCACTCGGTCGCTCAGCGCAATCTGGTTCGGGTGCGGCTTGACCAGGAAACGGATGCCTGCCGCGCGCAGCGTCTCGACGGTGAAGCAGATCCACTCCCAGAAGTCCGGGAACACCAGGTCGGCATAGACATGCGGGCTGTCGTAGAAGTCGTGCAGGAAGATCACCACGGCACCGCGGGCGTCGGGCACCTTCTGCGTGGTCTCGCGGTAGGCCGAAGCCGCCATGTAGGCGGTGGCCGTGTCGATGCCGCCCGACAGGCGGGTCTCGAGCTGTCGGCGGGCTTCCTGCAGCAACGGCGCCGGGTCGCCGAGCTGCTCGAAGTCGCGCCGGTAGTGCAAGGTGTTGCGGGTGTGGTAGCTGTCGTCGGTGCTCAGACGCTTGCCGAACTCCTGGAAGTTGCCGAAGGAGAACACGCGCACGCCCTCCTGCAGGGCCACGCGCGCGGCCACGCCGTGCTGCACATAGGTGGTGTAGGAAGTCAGGTACAGCACCGGCCGCGCCCTGCGGAAGTACCGCCGCGCGCGCCGAACGTCCCGGTGCGCCTGCCACAGCACCAGCGCCAGGAACGGGTCGTCCAGGTTCACCCTGGGCGAAGGCCGGAAGCGCAGGTAGCTGTCGATCACCAGATCGCCGCAGGGAACACCATCGATCACCACCGCCTCCAGCGCGTCGGCCGACTCGAGACGTCGCCACAGGCGCCAGCTTCGCCAGGCGTCGACCAGATCGCCCAGCGGGTGGTCCAGCGAGCTGCTGCGATAGCCGACGCGCTTGCTCAGCACCTCGTAGAGCCGGACCCACTGGTCGGACTGCAGCCGGCCCAGCGGGAAGGCACGCAGCAGCGAAAGCTTCCAGCCGGTGCCGATCGCCGCGTCGAACGAGCGCGGCACAAAGAGTTCGACCCGCAGAGCAGTGCGTTGGCGCAACGCGTGGATCAGGTGCGTGAACAGCGCGAGGTAGTGGCTGTCCTGGACACACTGGACGGTCACGCGCGCTGCGTCCGGCGCGCCTGGCGACGCCCGCAGCGGCAGCAGCGCCGCGTGCATGCGCTGCGCACGCTCGTCGGCGGGCAGGCGCCGCGTCAGGCGATGCAGGACGCGAAACGGATTCATCGGCGGTCGGCCTTGTCGATCAACAGGTCCCAGGACAGCGGCGTGCCACGCTTCACGTCGTGGGCGACGCGCGCGCCCAGCGCCTGATCCAGGTACTTCGGCGGCAGGCCGCCGCCGGGGCGGATCGCGCGCACTGCGCTCGCGTCCAGCACGTCCCCGGCACGCAGGTCGCGCGCGATGTAGAGCGAGCGGCGGAAGACCTTGGACTTCTCCTCCGCCGCCGTGGCGCCGTAGCACACCTGGCCCAGGGACTGCCAGGCACGCTCGGTCTCGACCACCAGGCTGTGCATCTCGTCGGGCTCGAGCGAGAAGGCCGAGTCGACGCCGCCGTCGGCGCGGCGCAGCGTGAAGTGCTTCTCGATCACCGACGCACCCAGCGCGACGCTGGCCACCGAGACGCCCAGGCCCATGGTGTGGTCCGACAGGCCGACTTCGCAGCCGAACAGCTCGCGCAGGTGCGCGATGGTGCGGATGTTGGTGTTCTGCGGCGTCGCCGGGTAGTTGCTGGTGCATTTCAGCAGCACCAGGTCGCGGCAGCCGGCATCGCGCGCGGCGCGCACCGTTTCATCGAGTTCGGCCACCGAGGCCATGCCGGTGGAGATGATCATCGGCTTGCCGGTGGCGGCCACGCGGCGGACCAGCGGCAGGTCGGTGTTCTCGAACGAGGCAATCTTGTAGCAGGCCGAGTCCAAGGTTTCCAGGAACTCGACGGCGCTGGCGTCGAACGGCGTGCTGAACGGGATCATGCCCAGCGCCCGGGCACGCTCGAAGATCGGTGCGTGCCATTCCCAGGGTGTGTAGGCCTGGCCGTACAGCTCGTACAGGCTCCTGCCGTGCCAGAGGCTTGTCGGGTCCGAGATGAAGAAATCGCCCTCGGCCAGGTCCAGGGTCATCGTGTCGGGCGTGTAGGTCTGGATCTTCAGTCCGTGCGCGCCGCTGCGCGCTGCAGCCTCGACGATCTCCAGCGCACGCTCCAGCGACTGGTTGTGGTTGCCCGACATCTCGGCGATGACGAACGGTGCGGCATCGAGCCCGATCGGCCGGCCGGCAATCGTGAAGGACGGCGTGCTCATGGCGGGGTGTCTCCTAGGCGCGCGACGTAGACCAGGTGGTCCGGCACGTAACCCGCCTGACTGAAGGTCGCGATCGATGTCCGATTGCCCGGCAGGATGCTGGCGACCAGTGCGGCAATGTGAGGGTGGTGCCGGCGCACCCACCGCGTACCTGCCTGCAGCAGCGGCACGCCCAGGTGCTGGCCTTGTCTCGACGGGACAAGATAGACCGAGACCGTGGCGTCGACATCGCGCAGGTCGTAGCGCAGCACGCCGACCGGGCCCGACGCGTCGAAACCGATGAGCAGGATGCGTTGCCCGTCGTTCAGGCTGTCGGCAAACCAGCGCTGATGGCTGTCCCAGCGGATCGGACCCGGATCGTGCGAGCTGGCACGCACGGAAGGGTCGTTGCGCCACTCGAACAGGCTTTCGCAGTCGTCGGGCCCAGCGCGGCGAAGGCCGACGACCGGCGGCAACATCGCGTCGGCCACGCGCCGGCAGCCGTCGCCGTCCACCAGGCGCATGCCGCGCTCTGCCATGCCTTGGCTGAAGGCCGGCGCGAGATGCAAGGCCTGCAGCAGGCTGAACAGCGTATCGGCGGTCACCGCCTTCGGGTCCGCTGTACCGATCGTCAGTCCGGCCTCGCAGAGGCTGGTCAGACCGGGCACCTGGTTGTCGGCGATGGCCACGGTGACCGTCGGCAGACCCAGGCACAGGCGCTCCCAGGCGCTGGAGCCGGCCGCACCGACGGCGATGTCGGCCGCCGCCATGAGTTCGCCCATGCGATCGGTCTGCACATGAACCCGGACTCGCTCCAGCGATGCGCAGCGTTCGGCCAGTTCGCGATGGGCCTGGTAGGCGGCGCCGACGACCACGTCGATCTCACAGTCCGAAGGCAGCCTCAGCGCGGCATCCAGGGCCACCGCGGTGATGTTCGCCGCGTCCGCACCGCCCAGGCTGATGAGCAACCTGCGCATCGAGCCGTCCCTGCCGCGGCGTCGTGCACGGGCGGCGGTGAACTCGGGGCGCAGCAGGGCGTAGCGGGGTCCGAGCAGTCGTCGGCAGCCGCGGGGTACATGACCGTCGTAGCGTTGCTCCGCGCACCGATGGTAGTTCTGGTCCAGCAGCAGGTCGCAATCGTGATCGCGATCGGCCAGGTCGTCGATCACCATCACGCGTCCGACCCGTGGGCGCACGGCCTGCTCCCACCGCCGGTCGAGCGCGTAGTGGTCGACCACCAGCCACTCCGGCTGCAACGAGCTCAGCGTCCGAGAGGCAACGGCGGCGTCTTCACGCTGCGCGGTGCCCAGCCAGGCGGCGTGCCGCGGGCCGTCGGGTTCGGGCGGCTCCGGGTTCGCAATCGCGATGTCGTGCCATTGATGTTGGCGCGACTCGACCTGCGTGCGGGCACTTGCCGGCAAGGGCCTGCCGAGGAAGTGGGTTTCGCATCCGCGAGCCTTCAAGGCGTCGGCCAAGGTCAGGCAGCGCATCAGGTGCCCGCTGCCGATGTGCGGCGCCGCATCCACACGAAAGGCGACACGCATCATCCGGCCTTCCAGACGCGATAGAGCTGTTCGGCACGGTCCCAGTCTTCCGGGGTGTCGATGTCCTGCACTCGCGCGCGCGGCAATTCGTAGGCCAGCGATCGCGCCTCGAACGGCACGTCGTACCGTCCGAACGAATCCGGGCGACCCCAGTAGAACTGCCCGGCGTCATGCAGCGACTCCTGCAGATCCTGCGAGCGCATGCGGATCCACTGCGGGAACATCGGTGCGACGTGGCCATCGGCCGTGCGAACCAGCGCCCGCTGGACCGGGAAGTCGAAATGCGTGGCGGCAAAGACGAAGTCGACGTCGGGCGTCAGCATCGCGTGGGCGGCGCGGAGGTCGTCGGCGGTGACGAACGGCGCGGTGGCGTAGAGGCAGCAGATTTCAAGGGCCGGCGCACCCTGGCCGGCCGCCCATTCGGCGGCGTGCCTGACGACGGCATTCGTCCCGGTGTGGTCGTCGGCCAGCCCGGCAGGCCGACGGAAGGGCGCTTCGGCGCCCCAGCGGCGCGCGCATTCGGCAATCTCGTCGTCATCGGTCGACACCAGCACGCGGTCGAACAGGCGGCTGTCGTTGGCCGCCTGGATCGAATAGGCGATGATCGGCCGGCCGTGAAACGGCTTCAGGTTCTTGCGCGGGATGCGCTTGCTGCCGCCGCGCGCCGGGATCACCGCCAGTCTCATCGCAGGGCCTCGCGCAGGCTCGCCACCACGTGATCCTGCTGGGCCTCGCTCAGGTCCGGGTACATCGGCAGCGTGATCGCGCCGGCGTAATACGACTCGGCGACCGGGAAGTCACCGCACGCGAAGCCGAGTCGGCGGTAGTAGGGCTGCAGGTGCACGGGGATGTAATGCACGTTGACGCCGACGCCGGCGTTGCGCATGGCATCGAACACCGAGCGTCGACGCTGTGAATCACGCAGACGAACCGGGTAGAGATGCAGCGCCGAGTGTGCGGCTTCCAGTGGCTGCTGGGTCTCCAGCGGCAGTCCGTCGAGCAGCGCCGCATAGCGCGCGGCGATCTGGTGTCGGCGCTCGACGAAGCTTGCCAGACGCTCGAGCTGGCTCAGGCCCAGCGCCGCCTGCAGCTCGGTCATTCGGTAGTTGTAGCCCAGCTCGATCTGTTCGTAGTACCAGCCGCCTTCGCTTGCCCCCTCCATCAGCGCCGGGTCGCGGGTCATGCCATGGCTGCGGAACAGCTGCATGCGAGAGGCCAGGCGGTCGTCCTGCGTCAGCGCCATCCCGCCTTCGGCACTGGTGACGATCTTGACCGGATGGAAGCTGAAGATCGTGACGTCGGCGTACTCGCCGCAGCCGACCGGCCGACCGGCGTAGCGCGCGCCGACGGCGTGCGACGCATCTTCGATCACCGCGAATCGGTAGCGATCGGCCAGCGAGCGGATCGCCCGCATGTCGCAACTCTGCCCGCCGAACGCGACCGGCACCACGACCCTGGGCAGTCGGCCCGCGGCTTCAGCCAGCTTCAGGCGCTGCTCCAGCGCCGGCGCGCTCATGTTCCAGGTTCCGGGGTCGATGTCGACGAAGTCGACATCGGCGCCGCAGTAACGTGCACAGTTGGCCGATGCCAGGAAGGTGTTGGGTACGGTCCACAGCCGGTCTCCAGGTCCCAGCCCGAGCGCCAGGCAGGCCACGTGCAAGGCCGAAGTCGCGCTGTTGACGGCCACCGCGTGCCGCGCCCCGGTCAGCCTCACGATCGCCTGCTCGAAGGCCGGTACGACCGGGCCCTGGGTCAGAAAGTCGGACCGCAGGACATCGACGACCGCCTGGACATCCTCGGCCGATACGTTCTGGCGACCGTAGGGGATCATGCCAAGGCCCTGGCGTTGAAGCCGCGGATCTCCGCCGGCGTGAGGAAGTGCGGGTTGTTGCCCGAGTGGTACTCGAAGCCGGGGGCGACCGGCCGGCCGGTCTCGCCGCGTGCGTTGACGGTGTAGTCGATCTCCGAATGGTGGAACTTGATCGTCGGCCTCAGTACGTAGTGGTCGTCGAACTCCAGCGTGAGATGCGAATCGTCGGCGGGGCACATGATCTCGTGAAGCTTCTCGCCCGGCCGGATGCCCACGACCCGAGTTGCAGTGCCCGGCGCCATCGCTTCCACCAGATCGACGACGCGGATCGACGGGATCTTCGGCACGAAGATCTCGCCGCCGAACATGCGCCCGAAATTGTTCAGGACGAAATCCACGCCCTCCTGCAGACTGATCCAGAAGCGGGTCATCTGCTCGTGGGTGATCGGCAGCTCTCGGGCGCCGTCGTGCAGGAGCTTCGCGAAGAACGGCACGACCGAGCCCCTGGAGCCGACCACGTTGCCGTATCGCACCACCGAGAAGCTGGGGCCACCTTTGCCGACGGTGTTGTTGGCGGCAACGAACAGCTTGTCCGAGGCGAGCTTGGTCGCTCCGTACAGGTTGATCGGGTTCGCCGCCTTGTCGGTGGACAGCGCCATCACCTTGCGCACGCCGGCGTGGATCGCGGCGTGGATCACGTTCTCGGCGCCGTGGATGTTGGTCTTGATGCACTCCATCGGGTTGTATTCCGCTGCCGGCACCTGCTTCAGCGCGGCCGCATGGATGACGTAATCGACGTCGCGCATCGCCTGGATCAGGCGCGCCTGGTCGCGCACGTCGCCGATGAAGTAGCGCATGGACGGGTGGTTGAACTCCTGCTGCATCTCGTACTGCTTGAGTTCGTCGCGCGAGAACACGATGATTCGGCGCGGCCTGTAGTGTCCGAGCAGCGTCTGTACGTACTTCCGGCCGAACGAACCCGTGCCGCCGGTGATCAGGATGGAGCTGTCGTTGAACATGGTCGTGGGCCAATCTTCGGTAGGTTCGCAGCCCGTGCCAGGCTCAGGCGAGTGGTTTCGGTCATGACGAGTTGGAGGAACCGCGCAGCCGGTCCCGATCGACTTCAGACCGCAAGGCGGCAATGGTGGTCCGCAAGCTCTCGAACTCCGCCTCCTTGCGGGACAGGAAGGCGCGGGTCATGTTCAGCTTCGCCGACAGGCCGGCTGGCGTCAGCAGGTACGCGTAGGCCCTCTTGTTGTCGTTGCGCTTGAAATTGCGAACCTTGACGAGGCCCTTCTCCAGCAGGGCATGCAGCAGGTAGTGGGTCTTGCCCAGGCTGAGCCCGAGGGCCTGCGACAGTTCGCGTTGCGACATTTCGGGCCGGTCGTTCAGCAGCCTCAACAGTGCCAGTTGGGATGCGTCGGTGTCTTGGCTCAAGTCTGTTCGAGGTCCGAATGGGGGTCAGCGCAAGATGCGTTCATTACGTGAACGCTGATTCTACACTGCGCCCTGGCAAACCCTGTGCTCGGCCAGCCCGTGATCCGCAGAACGACGAGGCGAGGCGGCTGGCAGTCCGCCGCGAGGCGCTCGATCAGGCCCGCGCAGGCAACCGGGCGACGGGCACCGTGAGTGGCGCGACGGCTTGCCGGGACTCGTCCGGTTCAGGCCTGGGTCCGGTCCTCGATGCGACGTCCGGCGGCGCCACCCGACGACTGGCCATAGCCTTGACGGACCAGCACGATGACGGTCAGCCCGACCAGCGTGACCAGTGCGCTCACCAATGACATCAGGGCTCGCTTGGGCTTGCTCTTGCGCTCGGGCGGCGAGGCCATGTCCACGACCTGAACCAAGGTGCCCTGGCGACTCTCGTCGACGCGCGCCAGTTCGAACTGGCGCGCGTACAGTTCGAACAAGGTTTCCTGGTACTTGAACTCCCGGTACTTGCTGACGTAATCCGGCCCGCCGCTGAGGTCGATAGTCTGTTCCAGGCGCGCCAGCTGGCCACGCAACGCCGCGAATTCCGATTGCTGCCTCAGCACTTCCGGCGAACCGTCTGCCCGCGATTCGCGCAAGGTCTGAAGGCGGACCTCGGCCGTCGTCACCTCGGCCTTCAGCCGTGCGTAGGCGTCCGCGGCTGCCCGGGGCTCGGTCTTCAACGCACCGGCACTGAATCCGGTCGCCTGCAAGGCCTGCTGCGCCTGGATGAGTCCATCGCGCGTGCGCTCGAGCTGCTGCTCGAAGAAGACTCGTCGCTGCTGGGCTTCGGTGACGGCCAGCGAACCCAACAGGGTTCGCAGTTCGACGACGTAGCGGTTGGCGATATCGGCTGCGCGCTGCGGAATCGTGTCGTCGACCTCGACCTTGATCAGGCCATCCTTCTTGCCGACCGTGATCTTGACCTGGCCCGCTAGTCCACCGCGCGCGTCGACGCGCAGCTTCGCCTTGTAGACGTCCATCAACGCGAAGTGATCGATGATGCGATCGGAGACGGCGTTGCTCTGCATCAGCGAGACGTAGCGATCGACCGAGCCACCCTGGCCGCCTCCTGCACCGGCCAGCGCAGCGAGCGGGCCCAGCGAAGCCAGCGCAGCAGCCAGACCGCTCTGGGTCTGCTGCGGCGGCATGAATGTGGTCGAGGCGGTGTAGACCGGCGACAAGGTCCCGGTGTACACGGCCATTGCAGCACCTGCCACCAGCGGCGCGATGGCCAGCAGCAAAGCCCTGCGGCGCAAGGCGCTCAGCATCTCGGAAAACGTCATGCCCGGCTCGTCTTCGACATCAGCCAGGCCATGAACGGCCCTGTGGTTCTCGCTCATCCGTCAGGCCCGATCAGTAGTTGAGCGCGTTCTTGATGCCTGCCAGCCCGATACCGAACTGGTACAGCAGCAAGGTCCAGTCCTTCGCATCCTGGATGAAGGTCGTCTTGTTCAACTGCTCGGGGACGAAGATCGTGTCGCCGGGGTCGACCGTCACGCCGGCGATCTGGTTGCCGCGCGAGAAGAAGCCGGCGTTCTGCAGGCTGCTGCGCACCGAGCCGTTGGCGCGGACGACGAAGATGCTGCTGTCGTCGGCACCGCGTTGCGGGCCGCCGGCGAGACCCAGGTAGTCGTTGACCGTGCGGCTCGGCGAATACAGGTAGCTGCCCGAGCTGAACACGCTGCCGAAGACGCCCACCGTGCTCGGCTGCGGCGGGATGTAGATGCGGTCGCCGCTCTCCAGCACCAGCTCGGGCAGGGCCGTCGATTCGGCCGTCAGCGGCAGCACCACACGGCCGGTCGGCTTCAGCGTGCGCAGCTGCTCGATCAGCCGGGCGCCGGCGCTGGACGACGAGCCCACCGCCGCCGCTTCCTCGGCGGTGTCGGTGCGGCGGGTGGTCGCGTTGCGGACGATCTGCGTTTCGAAGTCGCGCAGCGCGCGCTCGTAGTTGCGCTGCTGGGTCTCGCGCACGCTCTCGCGATTCAGCTCGATCGCGTAGAAATAGGCGTGGGTCGTCGTGCCGCCGGCCGCGCGCACCGCATCGGCGATCGTGCTCGCCGGCGGCAGCACGTATTCGCCGGGCTTGACGACCTCGCCCTCGACCTTCACGCGCGTGTTCTGGCGCAGCAGCGGCTGCAGCGATTCGACGGCGTTGAAGGCGCGGAACACGTCGCCATTGGCCAGCGTCAGGCGCGCCGCCATCGGCTGGTCGACCTGCGTCACGCGCACCGTCGCGCGCTCGTCCAGACGTTCGATTGCCAGCCGCGTCGTGTCGGCCACCGTGCTGTAGCCGCCGGCCATTCGCATCAGGTCGTCGACGGTCTCGTTCTTCCGGATCTCGAAGATCGCCGGCCGGTTGACGCTGCCCAGGATCGCGACCTGCGGGCCGATCGGCCCGACATGGATCACGTCGTCGGGCTGCACCAGCTGGTCGGCCGAGCGGTTGCCATTGACCAGCAGGTCGTAAAGGTCGATGTTCGCCGCCGCGGCGCTGCCACGGCGCAGCTGGACATTGCGGAAGCTGCCGGCCGCCGAGGGCCCACCGGCGCGCATCAGCGCCTGCACGGCGGTCGACAGGCTGGTGACGACGACGGCGCCGGGCCGCTCGACGAAGCCGGTCACGTAGACCCGCACGCCGCGCAACTGGCCCAGCGACACGCTGACCTGGAAGTTCTTGTAGACCTGGGCCACCCGGCGGCTGATCGCATCGGGCAGGTCGGCATAGCGCGTGCCCGACACGAAGATCGGACCGACGCGCGGGATCGTGATGCGCCCCGAGCGGTCGACCAGCAGGCGCAGGTCGGCGTCGACCGACCCCCAGACCGTCACCACCAGCTCGTCGCCGGCACGCACCAGGTAGTCGGGCGGAACGATCGGGCTGTAGTCGGGCGCGTCGTTCCAGGTCGGCAACATGGCTTCGCTGGCGGCTGTGAACGGCGATCCCGTCAGGTTGGTTCCGCCGGACACGCCGTTCACGTTGCCGCCGCCGCTGACCGGCCCTGCCTGGCGCGCCGCGACGCCCGCCGAGGCGCCACCACCCGTTGCCGTGGTCGCAGGTCGGAAGGTCGAGAGCGCCCCGCCGGTCGACATGTCGAACCCGAAGCGCCGGATTTCGCTGCCGCCGGGCAGGCTCTGGACATACAGCTCGAACTCGCCCGGCTTGTAGACGGAGGCAGCAGTGCCAAGGCCCAACGCCGATCCTTGTCCGAAGCGACCATCGGCCCGCGTTGCCGCCCCGGCCTGATTGGGCTGCCGCAGCGTCGAATTGACACCGGGATTGACCGCACCCTCCTGGATGGCCTGCACCTGCGCCGGGTCCGAGGACTGCGCCTGTGCGAAGGGCGCTCCGATCAAGGCCATCGCCATCGCGAGGCGACCCGCCCAGGGTCTGAGGGTCTTGGCAGCGCGACGAGTCGAATTCATGCTGAGGGGCCCGAGGGTCGGACCTGGACGGACTGGTGGGGTTGCGGGTCCGGCGATCGGCGCAGTTGCCGAGGCAAGTGCAGGGCTTCGATCGACGGAGGCCGCGATTCTATGCGGCCGGCCCCAGTCGCCCCGGCCCATAGAATGCCGCGCCATGCTCGAACTGCTTGCCGCCTTCGCGGTATCGCTGGGGTGCACGCTGCTGCTGGTCCGTCGCGCCCGGGCTGGTGTCCACCGCTTCCACGACCACGACCTGTCGGGACCGCAGAAATTCCATTCGGCGCCGGTGCCGCGGGTCGGCGGCATCGGCATCTTCGCCGGCACTTTGACCGGCGTGGCGGTGCTGTGGTGGCGCCAGCCGTTGCACGGTGCGTCGGCGGCACTGTTGCTGGCCTGCGCACTGCCGGCCTTCGGGTCCGGCCTGACCGAGGATCTGACCAAGTCGCAAAGCCCGCGCCGGCGGCTGTTCTTCACGGCGGTCGCGGCGGCGCTGGCGGTCTGGCTGATCGACGCGGTGATCGAGCGAACCGCGATTCCCGGTCTCGACTGGGTCGTGTCGTTCCCGCTCGGCGCCGCCGCGGTGACGGTCTTCGTCGTCGCCGGCGTCGCGAATTCGCTGAACATCATCGACGGCTTCAACGGGCTGGCGTCGATGTGCGGCGTGCTGATCCTGATCAGCATCGGCTACGTCGCATTCCAGGTCGGCGACACGCTGATCGTGTACCTCGCGGTGGCCGGGGTCGGCGCAGTCCTCGGCTTCTTCGTCTGGAACTTCCCGCTGGGACTGATCTTCCTGGGCGACGGCGGGGCCTATTTCCTCGGCTTCTACGTCGCCGAACTGGCGATCCTGCTGCTGCACCGCAACCCGACGGTGTCGCCGATGTTTCCGCTGCTGGTGTGCATCTACCCGGTGTTCGAGACCGTGTTCTCGATCTACCGGCGCGTCAGGCTGCGCGGCCAGCCGGCCGGCATGCCCGACGGCATCCACCTGCATTCGCTGATCTATCGCCGCATCATGCGCTGGGCGGTCGGCAGGCAGTCCAAGCGCACGCAGGCCAGGCGCAATTCGATGACCTCGCCGTACCTGTGGATGCTGTGCATGATGGCGGTGGTGCCGGCGATGCTGTTCTGGGACAGCACCGCGGTGCTGGCCTCGTTCATCGTCGCCTTCGGCTTCGTCTACACCACGCTGTATTGGCGCATCGTGCGCTTCCGCTCGCCGCGCTGGATGATCACCAAGCGCTGATCGGCGCGGTCAGAGCGTCTGGGCATCGGCCAGCAGCGGCGCCTGGGCATCCTTGGGCGCCAGCCGCGGCTGCAGCCCGGCCGGCCAGGCGATGCCGATCGCCGGGTCGTCCCAGCGGATCGCGCGCTCGCAGTCCTTGGCGTAGAAGTCGGTGGTCTTGTAGAGGAAGCGGGTGTCGTCGGCCAGTGCGATGAAGCCGTGCGCGAAGCCTTCGGGGATCCACAGCTGGCGGCGGTTGACCGCGTTCAGCTCGGTCGCGACCCATTGCCCGAAGGTGGGCGAACCGCGCCGGATGTCGACCGCGACGTCGAGCACCGCGCCCTGGACCACCCGCACCAGCTTGCCCTGCGGGTGCGGCGGCAACTGGTAGTGCAGGCCGCGCAGCACGCCGTGCGCCGACATCGATTCGTTGTCCTGCACGAACGGGCGCGGCAGCGGCAGGCCCAGCGCCGCCAGGCCCTCGTTGAAGCGCTTCTGGCTGTAGCTCTCCATGAACCAGCCGCGGTCGTCGCCGAAGACCGCCGGTTCGATGATCACGACGTCGGGCAGGTGGGTGGCGGTGAATTTCATCGGTCGTCCGTCGAACGCGCGGTCAGCGCAGGTTCAGGGCTTCGCAGAGCATGCGGTCCACGCCGCTGCGCCAGTCGGGCAGATGCAGGCCGAAGCGCTGGCGCAGCAGGCGCGTGTCCAGCCGCGAATTCAACGGCCGGACCGCGGGGGTCGGGTAGTCGCGCGTGGCGATGCCCTGCACGGCTTCGGGCCCGGCCTTCAGGGCCACGCCGCGCTGCCGGGCCCAGGCCAGCACATGGCGCGCATAGTCGCACCAGCTCACCTCGCCCGCGGCCACCGCGTGGTAGGTGCCGCCGAGGCCGGCATCGAGCACCGCGCGGCGCAGGGCATGGGCGGTGATGTCGGCCAGCAGGTCGGCGCCGGTCGGTGCGCCGACCTGGTCGTCGACCACCGTCAGCCGGTCGCGCTCGGCGGCCAGTCGCAGCATCGTGCGCGCGAAGTTGCCGCCGCGCGCCGCATGCACCCAGCTCGTGCGCAGGATCAGGTGCTGGCAGCCGCTGGCGCGGATCAGGTCTTCGCCTTCGAGCTTGGTGCGGCCGTAGACGCTGAGCGGGCCGGTCGGCGCCTGCTCGTCGCGAGCCTGGTCGCCGCTGCCGTCGAACACGTAGTCGGTGCTGTAGTGCACCAGCCAGCCGCCCAGCTCGGCCAGCGCCAGCGCCAGTGCGCCGGGTGCCCTTGCGTTGACGGCGCGCGCGGTCCCGGCATCGGTCTCGGCCTTGTCGACCGCGGTGTAGGCGCCGGCGTTGACGACGACGTCGGGCCGCAGCGCCATGACCGTGGTGTTCAGCGCCTCGGGGCGGGTCAGGTCGCCGCAGCGCTCGGGGCTGACATCGGCGCGGGTCAGCGCGATCACCTCTCCGAGCGGGGCCAGCGCGCGCCGCAGTTCCCAGCCCAGCTGTCCGTCGGGCCCCAGCAACAGGATCTTCATGCGCAGCGTGTCTTCGCGAGGGCGGTGGTCGAGGGGTTGGGCCGGCGGGCCAGGCGCCGGCGCAAAGCGGCATTCTAGGAAGCCCGCCCGGTCTGCGACCGCGTCACCGGGGGTCGAGGGCGCGAATTTCGCACATCAGGGATAATCCCTGGTTGATGACCGAACACACCCCCAACGCCGATCCGATCGACGATCTCCCCGCCCTGTCACCCGAGCGGGCCGCCGCGGACGCTGCCCCGCGGCGCTTCGACACGCTGGCGCTCGACCCCAAGCTGCTGCGCGCCGTCGCCGAATCCGGCTACACCGCGATGACGCCGATCCAGGCCAAGGCGATTCCGCTGGTGCTGGCCGGGCGCGACGTGATGGGTGCGGCGCAGACCGGCACCGGCAAGACCGCCGCCTTCTCGCTGCCGCTGCTGCAGAAGATGATGAAGCACGAGACCGCGTCGATGTCGCCGGCGCGGCATCCGGTGCGCGCGCTGGTGCTGACGCCCACGCGCGAGCTGGCCGACCAGGTCGCCAGCAACGTCAAGACCTACGCCAAGCACACGCTGCTGCGCTCGACCGTGGTCTTCGGCGGCATCGACATGAAGCCGCAGACAGCCGAGCTCAAGCGCGGTGTCGAGGTGCTGATCGCCACGCCCGGCCGCCTGCTCGACCACATCGAGGCGAAGAACTGCGTGCTCAACCAGGTCGAGTACGTGGTGCTCGACGAGGCCGACCGCATGCTGGACATCGGCTTCCTGCCCGACCTGCAGCGCATCCTGAGCTACCTGCCCGTGGGCAACCGGCAGACGCTGCTGTTCTCGGCCACCTTCTCGCCCGAGATCCGCAAGCTGGCGCAGAGCTACCTGCAGGATCCGATCACCGTCGAGGTGGCGCGGCCCAACGCCACCGCCACCAACGTCGAGCAGCGCTTCTACAGCGTCGCCGAGGACGACAAGCGCGCCGCGGTGCGCCAGTTGATCAAGGCACGCGATCTGGCGCAGGCCATTGTCTTCGTCAATTCCAAGCTCGGCGCGGCTCGACTGGCGCGCTCGTTCGAACGCGATGGCATGCGGACCTCGGCGCTGCACGGCGACAAGTCGCAGGACGAGCGCCTGAAGTCGCTCGACGCCTTCAAGCGCGGCGAGGTCGACCTGCTGGTGGCCACCGACGTGGCCGCGCGCGGGCTGGACATTGCCGACCTGCCTGCGGTGTTCAACTTCGACGTGCCGTTCAACGCCGAGGACTACGTCCACCGCATCGGCCGCACCGGCCGCGCCGGCGCCTCGGGGCTGGCGGTGACGCTGGTCGATCGCGACGACATGCGCCTGGTCGGCGACATCGAACGGCTGATCAAGAAGAAGATCGAGATCGAGCCCTTCGAGCTCGTCGACGACCGGCCGCGTCGGGCCGGCTACCGCGGCCGCGACAGCTACGACCGCGCTGACGAAGCGCCGGCACGGGACGGTGCTCGGCCCGAGCGTGGCCCCCGCGACAGCGAGCGTTTCGGCCGTGACGCCGAACGGCCGCGGCGCGGCTACGCGGCGCCGGCCCCGGTGGCCGACCCGTTCTTCGACCAGCCCTACGAGCCTCCGGCGGCCGATGTCAAGCCGGCCTGGGAGCAGAAGGCCGCCGCACCGGTGCCGCTGCGCGGCCTGTCGCCCAATATCCGCAGTCGGCGCAAGGTCGCGTCCCTTCTGGGCGGCGGCAACAAGGCCTGAGCACGCCGGCCGGCGGCAACGCTCAGCCCGCCAGCCAGCAGAAGACCGCCGGCAACCGGCCTCCCAGCGCCGGGCCGCGCGATGCCCGCCAGGCCTGCACCCGGCGTGACTCGCAGCGTTCACCGGGCAGCGTGAGCCCGCAGGCCACCGCGAGCCGGGTGGCCGGCTGCAGGTGCTCGATCAGGGCGCCCAGCAGGGCGTCGTTGCGGTAGGGCGTCTCGATCGCGATCTGGGTCTGGTGGGCGCGACGCGACAGCGCCTCCAGTTCACGGACGCGGGCGGCGCGCGCCGCAGGTTCCACCGGCAGGTAGCCGACGAACGCGAAGCTCTGGCCGTTCAGGCCGCTGGCCGCCAGCGCCAGCAACAGCGCGCTCGGCCCAGCCATCGGTTCGACGCGCAGCCCCAGCTCATGCGCGGCCTGCACCAGCGCTGCGCCGGGGTCGGCCACTGCCGGCAGGCCGGCTTCGGACAGCAGCCCGACGTCATGCCCGGCCAGCGCCGGCGCCAGCAGCGGCGACAGGTCGACCGCCGCCAGCGATCCCTTGCCGGCGGCACCGCCCTTGGGCGGGCGCGGCAGTTCGCTGATCTGCACCTGCTGCAGCGGCCGCGCCAGCGGCGCCAGCCGGTCGACCCGCTTCAGGAAGGCCCGGGTCGTCTTCGCGCTTTCGGCCACCCAGTGGCCCAGCGCCGCCGCCTGCGCGATCACCGCCTGCGGCAGCACATCGCGCAGATCGACCTCATGGTCGGTGCCCAGGTCCAGCGCATTGGGCACCAGCACCAGCCGGCCGGGGCGGGCGATCGTCACCTGGCGCCCTGCAACGGGTCGATGCCGGCCTGGCGCAGCAGCGCGCAGGTGCGGATCAGCGGCAGCCCGACCAGCGCGGTGGGGTCGTCGGACTCGATCGCGTCGAGCAGCGCGATCCCCAGCGTCTCGCACTTGGCGCTGCCGGCGCAGTCGTAGGGCTGTTCCAGCCGCAAATAGCGTTCGATCTCGGGATCGGACAGCGGCCGGAACTGCACCGTCACCGGCGCCAGCAGCACGCGCGCGAAGCCGCGGTCGGCCCGCACGACGGCCACCGCGCTGTGGAAGACGACCCGCCGGCCCCGCATCGATTGCAGCTGGGCCACCGCGCGGGCATGGTCGCCGGGCTTGCCGACAGCCCGGCCGTCGAGCTCGGCGACCTGGTCGGCGCCGATCACCGCCGCGCCGGGGTGACGCCGCGCGACCTCCTGCGCCTTCTCCAGCGCCAGCCGTTGCGCCAGCGCGGCTGGCACCTCGCCCGGCAGCGCCAGCTCATCGACCCGCGGCGCATCGACATCGAACGACAGCCGCAGCCGCTGCAGCAGCTCGCGCCGGTACGGCGAGGTCGAGCCCAGGACCAGGCGGGGCGCCACCTCGTTCGGGTCGGGCTGGCGGGCGGCTGGCATGGACTCGATTGTCCCATCGCCGCGCCGTACACTGCCCCGATGAAACGGCCGCACGACCCCTTGCGCCTCGACGTCGCCGCCTTCGCCGCAGAGGGCGCGCAGCTGGCGGACCGCTGGCCCGGCGTCGGGCTGCAGCGGCTGGCCGATTCGCAGACGCCGCCGCAGGACCTGGTGCTGCCCGAAGTGGCCTGGTCGGTGCACGGCGAGCGGCTGCCGGTGGCGGGCGGCGAGCCCGAGCTGTGGCTGACGCTGGCGGTGCAGGCGTCGGTCTGGCTGACCTGCCAGCGCTGCCTGCAGCCGTTTCGGGTGCCGCTGGCGTTCGAACGGCGGCTGCGCTTCGTGCGCGGCGAAGCCGAAGCCGAGGCGCTGGACGCCGAATCCGAGGAGGACGTGCTGGCGCTCAGCCGCTGGCTCGACCTGCGCGAACTGGTCGAGGACGAGTTGCTGCTGGCGCTGCCGCTGGTGCCGCGGCATGAGGTCTGCCCCGAACCACTGCCGGTGTCCGCCGGCGAGGCGGCGCCGGGCGACGACGCGCCCGAACCACTCCACCCGTTCGCGGCGCTGCAGGCGCTGAAGGCCGGCCGCGGCCCGGCCGGCAAGGCTTGAGCCGCCCGCTGGTCGCCGGGTGCTATACTCACGGGCTTTCCCTCATGGTGCCCCCTTGTGGCCTTTCAGGCTGCTCCCGGCTGGTGCCACCGCGCCGATTCGCGCAAGACTGTCATACCCGGCTCGCGGGCTCACCAGCGCATGACGCGCGGCGGAACCGGGGCTGAAGCCCGATCAGGAGAACCACATGGCCGTTCAACAGAACAAGAAGTCGCCTTCGAAGCGTGGCATGCACCGCTCGCACAACGCCCTGGTGACGCCGGGCACCGCGATCGAGCCGACCACCGGTGAAGTGCACCTGCGCCACCACATCAGCCCGACCGGCTTCTACCGCGGCCGCAAGGTGCTCAAAAGCAAGGCCGACGCCTGATCCTGCGCTCGGGCGCTGGTCCGGCAGCTGTCGGCCCTGATGCCCTGGATGCCTCGATGGTGATGACTTCGACCCGGCCCGCCTGCCGCGCGGCCGGGTCTCGTCCTTGTGCGGCCCGGTCCGGCGGCTGCCGGCCGGGCAGGGCGGGCCCACTTGTGCGCGGAACGGGCTTCGCCTACCGTCGCAGCTGCACGCCGGTCGACCCGTCGGCCGTCTGAACCCTGCCTGCATCCGCTGCCGTGTCCTCCGCAAACCCCTTGCACCCACCGATGCAACCGCTGGCGCGTGTGCGCGTGGCGATCGACTGCATGGGCGGCGACCACGGTCCGACGGTCACGCTGCCGGCCTGTCGCAGCTTCCTCGATGCCCATCCCGACGCCGATCTGCTGCTGGTCGGCACGGCGCAGGCGCTGGCGCCGGCACAAGGCTGGCCTCGCAGCACACTGATCACCGCCACCGAGGTGGTGGCGATGGACGACGCCATCGAGGTGGCGCTGCGCAAGAAGCGCGATTCGTCGATGCGGGTGGCCATCGCTCAGCTCAAGCGGGGCGACGATGGGCTGGCTGCCGCCGACGTCTGCATCTCGGCCGGCAATACCGGTGCGCTGATGGCGCTGGCGCGCTACGTGCTCAAGACCTTCGACGGCATCGACCGGCCGGCGATCGCCGCGCTGCTGCCCAACATGAAGGGCGGCTTCACCAAGGTGCTCGACCTCGGCGCGAATGTGGACTGCACGGCCGAGCACCTGCTGCAATTCGCGGTGATGGGCAGTGCGCTGGTCAGTGCGCTCGACAACGACGAGGAGCCCAGCGTCGGGCTGCTCAACATCGGCGAGGAAACGATCAAGGGCAGCGAGGTGATCAAGCAGGCCGGCGAACTGCTGCGCGCCGCCGCAGCGGCCGGACAGATCAACTTCCACGGCAACGTCGAAGGCAACGACATCTTCAAGGGCACGACCGACCTGGTGGTCTGCGACGGCTTCGTCGGCAACGTGCTGCTGAAGACCAGCGAGGGCCTGGCCGGCATGATGAGCCAGTTCATCAAGCAGGAGTTCACCCGCTCGCCGCTGTCCAAGCTCGCCGCGCTGGTCGCGATGCCGGTGCTCAATCGCTTCAAGACCCGGGTCGACCATCGCCGCTACAGCGGCGGCGCGCTGCTGGGCCTGCGCGGCCTGGTGTTCAAGGCCCACGGGTCGTCCGATGCGTTCGCCTTCGAGCGGGCGCTGGCCCGGGCTTATGATGCGGCCCGCAATCGGCTGCTCGACCGGGTGCACGACCGCATTCGCGACACCCTCGCCGTGCTGCCGGCCGCGTCGGCCGGTGCCGAGTCCGAAGCATCTGCCAACGCGACGTCCGCGAAAGCCGCATGAAGCCCAGTCCCACGACCGTGTCCACTCCGCTGCCGAAGCACACCCGCATCGCCGGCACCGGCAGCCTGCTGCCGGCGCGCCGGGTGACGAACGCCGACCTGGCCGCCGAACTGGCCGCCAAGGGCATCGAAACTTCCGACGACTGGATCGTCGAGCGCACCGGCATCCGCGCCCGCCATTTCGCCGACGCCGGCACGACGGCCAGCGACCTGGCGGTGGGGGCGGCGCGCCATGCGATCGAGGCCGCCGGGCTGACGCCCGGCGACATCGACCTGATCGTGCTGGCCACCTCGACGCCGGACATGGTGTTCCCGTCCACCGCCTGCATCGTGCAGCAGAAGCTGGGCATCGTCGGCTGCCCGGCCTTCGATCTGCAGGCGGTCTGCTCGGGGTTCGTCTATGCGCTGACGGTGGCCGATTCGCTGATCCGCACCGGCACCGCGCGCCGTGCGCTGGTGATCGGCGCCGAGGTCTTCTCGCGCATCCTCGACTTCAACGACCGCGGCACCTGCGTGCTGTTCGGCGACGGTGCCGGCGCCGTGGTGCTCGAGGCCAGCGACACGCCCGGCCTGCTGGCCACCGACCTGCATGCCGACGGCCGCCATGTCGGCATCCTCTGCGTGCCGGGCACGGTCTCGGGTGGACAGGTGCTCGGCGACCCGCTGCTGAAAATGGACGGCCAGGCGGTGTTCAGGCTGGCGGTGGGCGTGCTCGAGCAGTCGGCCCGCGCCGCGCTGGCCAAGGCCGGCCGGGTCGACGCCGACATCGACTGGCTGATACCGCACCAGGCCAATCTGCGCATCATGCAGGGCACCGCGAAGAAGCTGAAGTTGCCGCTGGACAAGCTGATCGTCACCGTCGACGAGCATGGCAACACCTCGGCCGCGTCGATCCCGCTGGCGCTGGACCATGCGGTGCGGTCCGGTCGCGTCCAGCGTGGCGACACGCTGATGCTCGAAGGCGTCGGCGGCGGCTTCACCTGGGGCGCGGTGCTGCTCGACTACTGAGCGCGCCTGCCGGACATCCAACGAACCTCTAGGCTTGGCAGGAGCGATTCCCAAGATGACTTCGTTCGCCTTCGTCTTTCCGGGCCAGGGCTCCCAGTCGGCCGGCATGCTCGACGCCTGGGGCGACCATCCGGCGGTGCGCGCCACGCTCGACGAGGCTTCGGCTGCGCTGGGCGAGGACCTGGCCGCGCTGATCGCCCGCGGCCCGAAGGAGCAGCTCGACCTGACCACCAACACCCAGCCGGTGATGCTGACCGCGGCAATCGCCTGCTGGCGCGCCTGGCGCGCCGAGGGCGGCGCGGCGCCGGCGGCGGTGGCCGGCCATTCGCTGGGCGAGTACAGCGCGCTGGTGGCGGCCGAGGCGCTGACGCTGGCCGAGGCGCTGCCGCTGGTGCGGCTGCGCGCCCAGGCGATGCAGCAGGCGGTGCCGGTGGGCGCCGGGGCGATGGCGGCGATCCTCGGGCTCGACGCGGCTGCCGTCACCGAGGGCTGCGCCCAGGCCGCGGCAGCGACCGGCGAGGTGGTTTCGGCCGCCAACTTCAACGACCCGAAGCAGACGGTGATCTCCGGCAGCAAGGCCGGCGTCGACAAGGCCTGCGAGCTGCTGAAGGCGATGGGCGCCAAGCGCGCGCTGCCGCTGGCGGTGTCGGCACCGTTCCACTGTGCGCTGATGAAGCCGGCGGCCGACGTGCTGCGCGAGCGGCTGGTCTCGGTCGCGCTGGCGGCGCCGAAGATCCCGGTCGTCAACAACATCGACGTCGCGGCGCCCGGCGAACCCGACGCGATCCGCGACGCGCTGTACCGCCAGGCCTTCGGCCCGGTGCGCTGGGTCGAGGTGATCCAGGCGCTGAAGGCGCGCGGCGTCGGCCTGGTCGTCGAATGCGGCCCGGGCAAGGTGCTGGCCGGCATGGTCAAGCGCATCGACGGCGAGCTGCAGAGTGGCGCGCTGTTCGATCCGGCGACGCTGCGGGAGCTCGAGGGGATGCTGGCATGAGCGATGTGAAGCAGGTGGCGCTGGTGACAGGTGCGAGCCGGGGGATCGGCCGTGCGATCGCCCAGGCGCTGGCCGGCCAGGGCTTCACGGTGGTCGGCACCGCGACCAGCGAGTCCGGCGCCGCGGCGATCTCGGAGGCGCTGGCGCCGCTGGGCGGCCGCGGGCTGTGCCTGGACGTCAACGATGCCGCCGGGGTCGACGCTGCGGTCGATTCGATCGTCAAGGCCGACGGCGGCCTGCACGTGCTGGTCAACAACGCCGGCATCACCCGCGACACGCTGGCGATGCGGATGAAGGACGAGGACTGGGATGCGGTGCTCGACACCAACCTCAAGGCCGTCTTCCGCTGCAGCCGCGCGGTGCTGCGCACGATGATGAAGCAGCGCTGGGGCCGCATCATCAGCATCACCTCGGTGGTCGGCGCCAGCGGCAACGCCGGCCAGGCCAACTACGCCGCCGCCAAGGCCGGCGTCGCGGGCATGACGCGCTCGCTGGCGCGCGAACTGGGCAGCCGCAACATCACGGTCAACTGCATCGCGCCGGGTTTCATCGCCACCGACATGACTGCCGAACTGCCCGAGGCCCAGAAGGCCGCGCTGCTCGGCCAGATCCCGCTGGGGCGGCTCGGCACGCCCGAGGAGATCGCCCATGCGGTGGCCTTCCTCGCATCACCGCTGGCCGGCTACATCACGGGCGCCGAACTGCATGTCAACGGCGGCATGTTCATGAATTGACCATCGACGGGTGGCGCTGCCACCTGGACGATCACGCCGGTTCCTGGCCCGACCGGCGCGGCGTGGACGCAGCCATCGGGCACTGCGCCCCAGCGCCGGTAGAATCCCGGGCTGTTTGTGAATTTTCACTCCTGGAGGAGTCATGAGCGATATCGAAGCACGCGTCAAGAAGATCATTGCCGAGCAACTGGGTGTGGCCGAAGTCGAGGTCACCAACGAGAAGGCCTTCGTCGCCGACCTCGGTGCCGACTCGCTGGACACGGTGGAGCTGGTGATGGCCCTCGAAGACGAGTTCGGCATCGAGATTCCCGACGAGGAGGCCGAGAAGATCACCACGGTTCAGCTGGCGATCGACTACGCCGTCAAGCACCAGAAGGCCTGATGCCGGTCTGATATGACTCGCCGTCGCGTCGTCATCACCGGCCTCGGGCTGATCAGCCCGGTCGGCAACACCGTGGCCGAGGGCTGGGCCAACCTGGTGGCCGGCCGTTCGGGCATCGCCAACGTCACGCGTTTCGATGCCTCCGGCCTGGCCTGCCGCTTCGCCGGCGAGGTCAAGGGCTTCAATGTCGAGGACTACATCCCCGGCAAGGAGTCCCGCCACATGGACACCTTCATCCATTACGGCCTGGCGGCGGCGATCCAGGCGGTGCAGGATGCGGGGCTGCCGACAGGCGACGCGCTGACCGAGGAATCCGCCGAGCGCATCGGCTGCGTCGTCGGTTCGGGCATCGGCGGCCTGCCGATGATCGAGCAGACCCAGATCGAATACGCGGCGCGCGGCGCCCGGCGGATCTCGCCATTCTTCGTGCCGGCCTCGATCATCAACATGATCTCCGGCCACATCTCGATCAGGTTCGGCTTCACCGGACCCAACCTGGCGATCGTCACCGCCTGCACCACCGGCCTGCACTGCATCGGCGAGGCCGGCCGGCTGATCGAGTACGGCGACGCCGACGTGATGATCGCCGGCGGCGCCGAGAGCACGGTCTCGCCGCTGGGCATCGGCGGCTTCGCCGCCGCGCGGGCGCTGAGCACGCGAAACGACGATCCGGCAACCGCTTCGCGACCCTGGGACAAGGACCGCGACGGCTTCGTGCTCGGCGAAGGCGCCGGCGTGCTGGTGCTCGAGGAGTACGAGCACGCGAAGCGGCGCGGCGCGAAGATCTATGCCGAGCTCGCCGGCTTCGGCATGGGCGCCGATGCGTTCCACATGACGGCGCCGAACGTCGACGGCCCCAAGCGCGCGATGCGCGCCGCGCTGCGCAATGCCGGGGTCGATGCCGACCAGGTGCAATACCTCAACGCCCATGGCACCTCGACGCCGCTGGGCGACCTGAACGAGACCAACGCGATCAAGCTGGCCTTCGGCGACCATGCGAAGAAGATGGTGGTCAATTCCACCAAGTCGATGACCGGCCACCTGCTCGGCGGCGCCGGCGGCATCGAGACCGTGTTCACCGCGCTCGCGGTGCACCACCAGGTGTCGCCGCCGACGATCAACATCTTCGACCAGGACCCGGAGTGCGACCTGGACTACTGTGCCAACCAGGCGCGCGAGATGAAGATCGACGTCGCGGTCAAGAACAACTTCGGCTTCGGCGGCACCAACGGCACGCTGATCCTGCGCCGGGTGTGACCGTCGCCGGCATCGCGCATGCGCGCTGCGCCGGCGGTTGATGCGGCGCTCGGCAGCGGGCGCCTCGAGCGCTTGCTGATCACGCTGCTTTACGGCGCCACCGGTGCTGCGCTGGCGCTGTGGGGCGCAGGTCATGCGGAATGGACCGACCGCGGCCCGACACTGGCGCCGGGGCTGGCCGCGGTGGCTGCCGCATCGGTGATGGCGGCGACGGGCGCCTGGCTGGCTCGTCGCGTGCTGCCGCCCGGGCCGGCGCGGCTGGTCTGGGACGGCTCGACCTGGCAGTTGCGCGGCGACCGCTCGACGGCGCCGAGCCGCTTGGTGGTGGCGCTCGATCTCGGCCACTGGGTGCTGCTCGAGCTCGCTGCGGCCGAGGGTCGCTCGACGCTCTGGCGGGTCGCCAGAGCCCGCAGTTGCGGCGCTGACTGGCACGGCCTGCGGGTGGCGCTGCAGGCCCATGCAGGCGACGCGCAGCCACGGGCCGGCAGCCCGGGGGCATCGCGATGAAGGCCGACGACACCGACCTGCTGCTGGTCGAGCGCGCCAAGCGGGGCGACAACAAGGCCTTCGAGATGCTGGTGGTCAAGTACCAGCGCCGCATCGAGCGCCTGATCGCCCGCATGGTCCGCGACGTCGACCTGGTGCAGGACATCGCGCAGGAGAGCTTCATCCGCGCCTACCGGGCGATGCCGCAGTTCCGCGGCGAGAGCGCGTTCTACACCTGGCTCTACCGCATCGCGGTCAACACCGCGAAGAAGGTGCTGGTCGACCTGAAGCGCGACCCGCTGGTCACCGAATCGGCGCGTGCCGGTGCAAATGAGGACGACGATGAAACTTACCGGGTCGAGCGCGAACTAACCGACGGTGAAACGCCCGAGGCCGTGCTGGCGAGCAAGGAGATCGCCCAGACCGTCAACGCGGCGATGGAAGCGCTGTCCGACGATCTTCGCCAGGCGATCACGCTGCGCGAGATCGAGGGCCTGAGTTACGAAGAGATTGCCGAGTTGATGAACTGCCCGATCGGCACGGTGCGCTCGCGCATCTTCCGGGCACGCGAGGCCATTGCGCAAAGGCTGCGGCCCTTGCTGGACACGCGAGAAGGTGAACGATGGTGAGTGACGGCTTCGACCCGCTGCCGCGGGCCCTGGCCGGTCGAGGAAGAAGACGATCATGCAGAGCACTCCGGACAACTCCGCAGGCCCGCACCGGCAGGCCCTGTCGCTGCTGATGGACGGCGAATTGCCGCCCGGCGAGGCCGCCGCAGCACTGGCCGGTTTCCGCCATGACCTGGCGGTCCGAGCCGACTGGCATGCCTATCACCTGATCGGCGACGTGCTGCGATCGGAGGATCTGGCCGTCGCGCCGGCACATGACGAGCGCTTCCTGCAGGCCCTGCGCGGCCGGCTGGCGCAGGAGCCCGCGCCGTCCGACGTGCTGCCGCTGGTGGCACTGGCGCCGGGTGCAGCGGCCGAGCCCGCGCCGGCCGCATCGCCTCGCCGGCGTGCCGCGAACTGGCTGGTGGCGCCGGCCGCGGTGGCGGCCGGTTTCGTCGCGGTCGCGGCGGTGCTGGTCGTCAACAAGGCGGCGGATGCGCCGCCTGCCGCCGCGCCGGTGATCGCCCGGGCGCCGGCCGCTGCGGTTCCTGCGACGACGCTGATCCGCGATGCCCAGCTCGACCGCTACCTGGCCGCCCACCGCAACCTGGGCACGGGGGTCGCTGGCGCCGGCGGCGCCGAGCGCACGGTGCAGATCGTCTACGAGCCCAAGTGAGCGATCGTCCCGCTGAGGCCCGACGCGAGCTCGGGCGGCTGGGCCTGGGTCTGGCGCTGCTGGGTCTGCCGATCGCGGCGCTGGCGCAGGGCCCGGGCGATGCCAGCGTCTGGCTGGCGCGCATCCAGCAGGCCGCCGTCGAAGGCAGCTACCAGGGCACGCTGATGTTCAGCGCCGGCGGCGTGGTGACCAGTTCTCGCCTGGAGCATTACTGCGACGGCCGCCAGCGCTACGAACGGCTCGAAGTGCTCGATGGCCATGCCCGGCTGCAGTTCCGGCACAACGACAGGATGGTCACGGTCTGGCCTGCCAGCAAGCTGGCGACGGTCGAGCAGCGCGAACTGCTGGCCGAATTCCCGGGCCTGCCGCTGCTGGCGGGACTGCGCGTGACCGACAGCTACGAGGTCCGCAGCCTCGGCAAGGACCGTGTGGCCGGCCACGATGCCGAGGTGTTGATGGTCGCGCCGCGCGACCGGCATCGCTTTGCCCAGCGGCTGTGGGCCGAGCGCGAGACCGCCCTGCTGCTGCGCAGCGACGTGCTGGGTCCGGCCGGCGAGGTGCTCGAGTCTTCGGCCTTCACCGATCTCAAGCTCGGCGTCCGGCCGCAGCCCGAGGCGATTCTCAAGACGATGAAGAAGCTCGACGGCTACCGGGTGCTGCACCCGCAGATCGAGCGCGCGCAGCTCGAGACCGAGGGCTGGCTGCTGGCGCGGCCGGTGCCCGGATTCCGCCTCGCCAGCTGCACCAAGCGGCCGCTCGACGCCGCGGCCGAGGCTGCGGCGGCGGCGGCGCAGGTGCTGCAGTCGGTGTTCAGCGACGGCATGGCCCATGTCTCGGTCTTCATCGAGCCCTACGATGCCAGGCGCCACAAACAGGCCATGGGCACCAGCCTGGGCGCCACGCACACCCGGATGAGCCGCCGTGGCGACTGGTGGTTCACCATCGTCGGCGAGGTGCCGATGGCCACCGTCCAGCTGTTCGAGGGCATGCTCGAGCGCAAGCGCTGATGTCGCCGCTTCCTGCGCGGGAGCTGGCCGGCGCATGACTTGAAATCCGGCGCCGAGTGCGCCACATGATGCCCTTGCGCGGCGCCGCCGCGGGCGATCCTTCGATGACGAGGTGAGTGGATGACCGATCTGGTTCCGACAACGACGCTGGCCCCGCACGGGCCGGTTCGCGCAGCCCGCCGGCTGGCGATGCGGGCGGCAATGGCCGTTGCACTGGTGTGTTCGCTGCTGCCGCAGGTCGGCTCGGCGCAGGCCAAGGGCGAGCTGCCCGACTTCACCGAGCTGGTCGAGAAGGTCGGCCCGTCGGTGGTCAACATCCGCACGCTCGAGCGCGGCCCGCGCGGCAGTGCCGCCGGGCCCGGCGGCATCGACCCGAACATGGAGGAATTCTTCCGCCGCTTCGGCATCCCGCTGCCCGGTGGCCGCGGCGGCCCGCGCGGCGGCGACGACGAGCCGCAGCAGCGCGGCGTCGGCTCGGGCTTCATCCTCAGCGCCGACGGCTACGTGATGACCAACGCCCATGTCGTCGACGGTGCCGATGAACTGCTGGTGACGCTGACCGACAAGCGCGAGTTCAAGGCCAAGGTCATCGGTCTGGACAAGCGCACCGACGTCGCGGTGGTCAAGATCGAGGCCAGCGGCCTGCCGGCGGTGAAGCTGGGCGACGTCAACCGGCTGAAGGTCGGCGAATGGGTGATGGCGATCGGCTCGCCCTTCGGGCTGGAGAACAGCGTGACCGCGGGCATCGTCAGCGCCAAGGCGCGCGACACCGGCGACTACCTGCCGTTCATCCAGACCGACGTGGCGATCAACCCCGGCAACTCGGGCGGCCCGCTGATCAACCTGCGCGGCGAGGTGGTGGGCATCAACTCGCAGATCTACAGCCGCTCGGGCGGCTTCATGGGCATCTCGTTCGCGATCCCGATCGACGAGGCCAGCCGCGTCGCCGACCAGCTGCGCACCACCGGCCGGGTCATCCGCGGCCGCATCGGCGTGACGATCGCGCCGGTGACCAAGGACGTGGCCGAGTCGATCGGTCTGGGCAAGCCCGCCGGCGCGCTGGTGCGCGGGGTCGAGGGCGGCGGCCCGGCCGACAAGGCGGGCATCGAGGCCGGCGACATCATCACCAAGGTCGACGGCAAGGTGATCGAGAAGTCGGGCGACCTGCCGCGAATCGTCGGCGCGACCAAGCCCGGAAGCAAGACCGTGCTGCAGGTCTTCCGCCGCGGCGGCTACCGCGACGTGGCCGTGACGGTGGCCGAGTTCGAGCCCGACGCGCCGACCCGGGTCAGCCAGACCGAGCCAGGGGCGTCGGCCCCCGGCAAGACTGCGCTGGGCCTGACGGTCAGCGATCTCAGCGATGCGGCCAGGCGCGAACTCAAGCTGCGTGGCGGCGTTCGCGTCGATGCGGCCGACGGCGCGGGGGCGCGCGCCGGCCTGCGCGAGGGCGACGTGATCCTCGCGCTCGACAACACCGAGATTGCCGACGCCAAGCAGTTCATGTCGGTGGCGGCGAAGGTCGAGAAGGCGCGGGCGGTCAGCGTGATGGTGCGCCGCGGCGAGTGGGTCAATTACCTGGTGATCCGCCCGGGCCGCTGAGCCCGGACCGAGCGAGCACCTGCGTGCTCGCGAGTGCCTGGCGAAGGATCTGCCGGCATGCCCGCCGGCAAGCTCCCGAGCCCGGACCGAGCGAGCACCTGCGTGCTCGCGAGTGCCTGGCGAAGGATCTGCCGGCATGCCTGCCGGCAAGCTCCCGAGCCCGGACCGACCCGGCATCCGACTCGAATGGCGGGTCTTTCCGCATGGCGGGAAATTGGGTCAACCCAACCGAGCCGGGCAGAAGCCTCGGTGGTAGACCAAACGGGATCGGCAAGGCTTCGAAAGTTTGTGTGCACTCGCTTCGAGCTCGTCGCGAACATCGATCGGCTTTGCCGCCGGCTAGAATTCACCAATGCTGGCAGGCGTTTAGCGCCGCCGTCCGGCCATCGGCGGGAGCCGCCGCGCAATCGACGGCCGGTGTCGTCAAGCTTGTTGAGAAGCTGTTGATAACTTTCGGCTGTTGGTGCGCTGCAACGAGCCGGTTTCGAGCAACGGCGCGGCTTCCAGCCCGGTGGATTTGGCTACAATGAAGGCCCAACAAGCAGTTGCCAAACATTTGTTGGAAGGCGCGTCTCCTCTTGGACGTGCCTTTTTTTTATGCCCCGACGGGGTGTCAGCCGCTGTGGCGCAGCGCCGGATCGCGCGCGCCGTGGGCCACGCGCCGGCGCATTGAGCGCGGGCCGAACAGCGCACCATCGAAGCCATGGACCACATCAGAAACTTCTCGATCATTGCCCACATCGACCACGGCAAGTCGACGCTGGCCGATCGGCTGATCCACCGCTGCGGCGGCCTCAGTGACCGCGAGATGGAAGCCCAGGTGCTCGACTCGATGGACATCGAGCGCGAGCGCGGCATCACGATCAAGGCCCAGACCGCGGCGCTGCAGTACACCGCCAGGAACGGCCGCATCTACAACCTGAACCTGATCGACACGCCGGGGCATGTCGACTTCAGCTACGAGGTCAGCCGCTCGCTGTCGGCCTGCGAAGGCGCGTTGCTCGTCGTTGACGCCAGCCAGGGCGTCGAGGCGCAGACGGTCGCCAACTGCTACACCGCGCTCGACCTGGGCGTCGAGGTGGTGCCGGTGCTGAACAAGATGGACCTGCCGCAGGCCGACCCCGACAACGCGAAGGCCGAGATCGAGGACGTGATCGGCATCGACGCCGAGGATGCGATCCCCTGCTCGGCCAAGACCGGCATGGGCATCGACGAGATCCTCGAGGCGGTGATCGAGCGCATGCCGGCGCCCAAGGGCGACCCCGACGGTCCGCCGCGGGCGATGATCATCGACAGCTGGTTCGACAACTACGTCGGCGTCGTGATGCTGGTGCGGGTGGTCGACGGCGTGCTGCGCCGGGGCGACCGCATCCGCATGATGGCCACCAACGCCAGCTATCCGCTCGAGCAGCTGGGCGTGTTCACGCCCAAGAGCGAGCCGCGCGAGGAGCTGAAGGCCGGCGAGGTCGGCTTCCTGATCGCCGGCATCAAGGAGTTGCAGGCGGCCAAGGTCGGCGACACCGTCACCCTCGACAAGAAGCTGCCGAACAACGCCGGCCCGGCGGAATCGCCGCTGCCGGGCTTCAAGGAGATCCAGCCGCAGGTCTTCGCCGGTCTCTACCCGACCGAGGCCAGCGAATACGACCAGCTGCGCGATGCGCTGGAGAAGCTCAAGCTCAACGACAGCTCGTTGCGCTACGAGCCCGAGGTCTCGCAGGCGCTGGGCTTCGGCTTCCGCTGCGGCTTCCTGGGCCTGCTGCACATGGAGATCGTGCAGGAGCGTCTGGAGCGCGAGTTCGACCAGGACCTGATCACCACCGCGCCCAGCGTGGTCTACCAGGTCGAGCTCAACGACGGCACGGTGCTCGAGGTCGAGAACCCGAGCAAGATGCCCGACCTCGGCCGCATCAAGGAGATCCGCGAGCCGATCGTCACGGTGCACCTGTACATGCCGCAGGACTACGTCGGCCCGGTGATGACGCTGGCCAACCAGAAGCGCGGCGTGCAGATGAACATGGCCTACCACGGCCGCCAGGTGATGCTGACCTACGAGCTGCCGCTGGCCGAGATCGTGCTGGACTTCTTCGACAAGCTGAAGAGCGTCTCGCGCGGCTACGCCAGCATGGACTACGAGTTCAAGGAGCACCGCGCCGCCGACGTCGTGAAGGTCGACCTGCTGATCAACGGCGACCGCATCGACGCGCTGTCGATCATCGTGCACCGGGCGCAGAGCCAGTTCCGCGGCCGCGCCGTGGCGGCCAAGATGCGCGAGCAGATCCCGCGCCAGATGTACGACGTGGCGATCCAGGCGGCGATCGGCGCCAACATCATCGCCCGCGAGAACATCAAGGCGCTGCGCAAGAACGTGCTGGCAAAATGCTATGGGGGTGACATCACCCGCAAGAAGAAGCTGCTCGAGAAGCAGAAGGCCGGCAAGAAGCGCATGAAGCAGATCGGCTCGGTGGAAGTGCCGCAAGAAGCCTTCCTGGCGATCCTCCAGGTCGAAGACTGAAGAACCCCCTCCCCATGATGAGTGCTCTGACCGCCGTGCTGTACGGCGCCCTGCTGGTCTACGGCGCCGGCTGGTGGCTGGGTTACTGGATCGGCAACTTCTCGCTGCTGCTGTTCGTCTTGACGATCGTCACGCTGGGCTACTGGCTGGCCGAGCGTTTCCGCTTCGCGCCGGCGCGCGCGGCCGCCGCGCAGGCCTTGACCACGCAGGATGCGAAGCGCCGCGCCGAACTGAGCCGGCAGGGCATCGCGCAGGTCGACGGCAACGTCGAGGCGGCGCGCGACAAGCTGCTGATGCAGCCCTGGTGGCTGGACTGGACCGCCGGGCTGTTCCCGGTGATCCTGGTGGTGTTCCTGCTGCGCTCGTTCCTGTTCGAGCCGTTCAAGATCCCCTCGGGCTCGATGATCCCGACGCTGCTGGTCGGCGACCTGATCCTGGTCAACAAGTACCACTACGGCATCCGCCTGCCGGTGCTCAACACCAAGCTCGTCGCCAACCACGACCCCCAGCGTGGCGACGTGGTCGTCTTCCACTATCCGGTCGACCCGCGCATCGACTACATCAAGCGGGTGGTCGGCATTCCCGGCGACGAGGTGTCCTACACCAACCAGGCGCTGGCAATCAACGGCCAGCCGGTGCCGGTGCAGTCCCAGGGCGACTACTACGACGAGGACAGCATGCGCTACGCGCCCAGGTTCAGCGAGAAGCTGGGTGCGGTGTCGCACAGCATCCTGGTCGATCCCAAGCGGGCGTCGATCTACCGGCCGATGGACAGCTTCGTCGGCTTCCGTGACAACTGCCGCTACACCGCCGAGGGCGTGACGTGCAAAGTGCCGGCCGGCCACTACTTCGTGATGGGCGACAACCGCGACAATTCACAGGATTCACGCTACTGGGGCTTCGTCGCCGACGAGCACATCGTCGGGCGCGCCTTCATGGTGTGGATGAACTTCGGCAACCTGCGCCGCATCGGCACCTTCGACTGATGCTGCGATCCACCCGGGCAACATGACGTCTGCACATCGCCACCCGTCGCCCGCGCGGCGTCGCCAGCGCGGCATCACCCTGATCGGCCTGCTGGCCTGGGCGGTCGTCGTCGGCTTCGTCGGCTACCTCGCGGTGCGCATCGTGCCGACGGTGACCGAGTACTACACCATCCTGGGCGCGGTGCAGCGCATCGCGGCATCGCCGGCCAGCACCGTGCCGGAGATCCGCGCGGCCTTCGACAAGCAGCGGCAGATCGACCAGGCGATCACCTCGGTCGACGCCAAGGAACTCGACATCACGAAGGAGAACGACCGGGTCGTGATCTCCTTCGCCTACGAGAAGGAAATCGAGATCGCCGGCCCGGTGTTCCTGCTGATCAAGTACGCTGGGCGATCCAAGTGAGCAGGGCGCGACCGGCAGCGCTGCCGGCGCCCGAGCTGGAGGTCGTTCTGAGCCATGGATTCCCGCCCCGATAGCCGCCCCGACACCCGCCTCGATGCGCTGCAGGCCCGGCTCGGCCATCGCTTCGCCGACGCCGGCCTGCTGCAGCGCGCGCTGACCCATCGCAGCTTCGGTGCCGATCACAACGAGCGGCTCGAGTTTCTCGGCGACGCGGTGCTGAACATGGCGGTCTCCGGACTGCTGTACGAGCGCTTCTCAGGCTCCGACGAAGGCGACCTGACCCGCGTGCGGGCCCACCTGGTGCGCGAGGACAGCCTGCACCGCGCCGCGCTCGCGCTAGGCCTGCCCGAGGTGCTGCGCCTGTCCGAGGGCGAGGCACGCGGCGGCGGCGCGCAGCGGCCGTCGATCCTGGCCGATGCGGTCGAGGCGCTGATCGGCGCGATCTACCTCGATGGCGGCCTGGTCCCGGCCACGCGGCTGGTGCGCCAGCTGTTCGGCGAGCTGATCGCTGGCACCGAGGCCGACAGCTGGAGCAAGGACGCCAAGACCGAACTGCAGGAGTGGCTGCAGGCGCGCAAGCTGTCGGTGCCGGCCTACCGCATCGTCGCCACCCGCGGCCAGGCCCATGCCCAGACCTTCGAGGTCGAATGCGCCGTGCCCACGCTGGGCCTGGCCGAACAGGGCGAGGGCCGATCGCGCCGCGCCGCCGAGCAGGAGGCCGCGCGCCGCATGCTGGGCAAGCTGAAAGCCAGCGACAGGCCGGGCGGGCCGTTGCGATCCTAGATGTCCGACCTAGCTGCCGGGTCCACCGACCGCGATGCCGCGCCCGCGCAGCGCTGCGGCCTGGTCGCCATCGTCGGCCGGCCCAACGTCGGCAAGTCGACGCTGCTCAACGCGCTGGTCGGGCAGAAGATCAGCATCACCTCGCGCAAGGCGCAGACCACGCGGCACCGCATCACCGGCATCCGCACGCTGGGCAGCAGCCAGTTCGTCTTCGTCGACACGCCGGGCTTCCAGACCCGGGAGATCCGCGGCCGCACCGCGCTGAACCGCAACCTGAACCGCACCGTCACCGCGGTGCTGGGCGACGTCGACGTGGTGCTGTTCATGGTCGAGGCCGGCCGCTTCAGCCTGGACGACGCCAAGGTGCTGGCGCTGCTGCCGCCGGACAAGCCGACCTTCCTGGTGGCCAACAAGCTCGATGCGGTGGCGCGGCGCACCGACATGCTGCCCTGGCTGAAGAGCATGCAGGAGCGGCATCCGTTCACCGAGTTCGTGCCGATGTCGGCGACCAGGCCGGCCGACGTCGAGCGCCTGTTCGAGATCGTCGAGCCCTACCTGCCCGAGCAGCCCTGGATGTACGAGGAAGACGCGCTGACCGACCGCAGCGACAGGTTCCTGGCCGCCGAGCTGATCCGCGAGAAGCTGTTCCGCCTGACCGGCGACGAGCTGCCCTACGGTGCCACCGTGGTGATCGACAAGTACGAGGAAGAAGGCGAGACCGACGACCCCCTGGCCGCTGCGTCGCAGCGGCCGTCCTCCGGGGGGAGCAAGGCCGCCTCGGGCGGCCGGGCGCGGCCGCTGCGCCGCATCGCCGCGACCATCGTCGTGGAGCGCGACGCCCACAAGGGCATGGTGATCGGCGAAGGCGGCGAACGGCTCAAGCGCGTCGGCAGCGAGACACGCGTCGAACTCGAGAAGCTGACCGGCTGCAAGGTGTTCCTCGAGCTGTGGGTCAAGGTGCGATCGGGCTGGGCCGACAGCGAGGAGCACCTGCGCTCCTACGGCTACGAGTGACGTGGCCGCTGCGCGCTCGACCCAGCAGCCCGCCTATGTGCTGCACCAGTGGGACTGGAGCGAGACCAGCCTGATCGTCGACCTGTTCACCCGCGATCAAGGCCGCGTCGCGGCGGTGGCCAAGGGTGCGAAGCGGCCGTATTCGCAGCTGCGGCCGGTGCTGATGCCGTTCCAGCGGCTGCTGGTGGCCACCGCCCGGCCGAAGGCCGACGAGGGCGCCGACATCGTGACGCTGCGCGCGGCCGAATACGCCGGGCAGGGCGAAGCCCTGCCGGCCTCGCGCCTGTTCAGCGGTTTCTACCTGAACGAGCTGCTGATGAAGGCCCTGGCCCGCGGCGACCCGCATGAACGCCTGTTCGATGCCTACGGCGAAGCGCTGGCGGCCCTGGCGCGCGACGACGACGAGGCCGCGCTGCGGGCCTTCGAACTGCTGCTGCTGCGCGAAACCGGCGTGCTGCCCGAGCTGGGCCTGACCACCACCACGCAGCAGCCGGTGCAGCCGGCGGCGACCTACCAGCTGCAGGCCGAAGCCGGGCTGGTCGCCGCCGCCGGCGGCGAGGGCCTGCTGACCGGCGCACAGTGCCTGGCGCTGCAGGCGGCGCTGGACAGCGAGCGCTTCGAGGCGCTGCGCAGCGGCTGCGCCGATGCGCTGCCGGCGCTGAAGCTGCAACTGCGCGCCGTGCTTCACTATCATCTCGGTTCGCCGCCGCTGCGCACCCGACAGCTGATGCTCGACCTGCGGCGCCTGCTCGACGCCTAGCCTGCCGCCTCCAACCCACCCGGCCTGCCATGAACCCGCTCGTCGCCCCCGAGGCCCATGCCCGGCCCTACCGTACTGCGCTGTCGGTCAACGTCAACAAGATCGCGCTGCTGCGCAACACCCGGCACATCGGCATCCCCGACGTGGTCAGGCTCTCGCGCATCGCGCTCGAGGCCGGCGCGCAGGGCATCACGGTGCACCCGCGGCCCGACGCGCGGCACATCCGGCCGCAGGACGTGCACGACCTGGCCGCGCTGATGAAGCAGTGGCCCGAGGCCGAATACAACCTCGAGGGCAACCCCTTCCACAACCTGATGGCCTTCGTGCGCGAGGTGCGGCCGCACCAGGTGACCTTCGTGCCCGACAGCGCCGACCAGTTCACCAGCGACCATGGCTGGCGCTTCCCCGACGACCTGGCCCGGCTGCAGCCGGTCATCGACGAGGCCCGCGCGCTGGGCGTGCGGGTCAGCCTGTTCATGGACCCGCTGCCCGAGATGATGGCCGGCGCGCGGGCCACCGGCGCCGAGCGGGTCGAGCTCTACACCGAGGCCTATGCCAGCGCCCACGGCACGCCGCGGCAGGCCGAGGTGCTGGCGCGCTACGCCGCGGCCGCCGAGGCCGCGATGGCTGCCGGGCTCGAACTCAACGCCGGCCACGACCTCAACCGCGACAACCTGGGCGACTTCCTGCGCGCGGTGCCGGGCGTGCTCGAGGTGTCGATCGGCCATGCGCTGATCGCCGATGCGCTGGAGCTCGGCCTCGCCGAGACGGTGCGCGACTACCAGCGCTGCATCCAGTACGCGTTCGCCCCCGCCGTCGACTCGCGATGATCTTCGGCATCGGCACCGACGTCTGCGACATCCGCCGCCTGCGCGCCACGCTGCAGCGGCGCGGCGACCGCTTCGCCGAGCGGGTGCTGGGGCCGGCCGAGCTGCAGGTCTTCCACGGCCGCCGCGCCCGCGCCGAGGTGCGCGGCGTCGCCTACCTCGCGACCCGTTTCTCGGCCAAGGAGGCGTTCTCGAAGGCGATCGGGCTGGGCCTGCGCATGCCGATGACCTGGCGCGCCTGCGAGATCCTCAACCTGCCCAGCGGCCAGCCGGTCGTGCGCCTGAACGGTGCGCTGGCCGAATGGTTTGCCGAGCGCGGCCTGCGCGCCCATGTCAGCGTGACCGACGAAACCGACTACGCCGCCAGCTTCGTGGTGGTGGAGAGAGAACCGACCCCATGACCTCCGACCTCGGCCCTGGCCACGCGCCGGTGGTGCTCGACATCGCCGGCACCCGCTTGAATGCCGACGACCGCCGCCGCCTCGGGCACCCGCTGACCGGCGGGCTGATCCTGTTCGCCCGCAACTGGGTCGACCGCGCGCAGCTCACCGCGCTGACCGCCGAGATCAAGGCGATCCGGCCCGACCTGCTGATCTGCGTCGACCACGAGGGCGGGCGGGTGCAGCGCTTTCGCAGCGATGGCTTCACCCACCTGCCGGCGATGCAGGTGCTGGGCGAGGCCTGGATGCGCGACGCGCTGGCCGCCACCGATGCCGCCACCGCGGCCGGCTACGTGCTGGGCGCCGAACTGCGCGCCTGCGGCGTCGACCTGAGCTTCACCCCGGTGCTCGACCTGGCCCACGGCGGCAGCAGCGTGATCGGCGACCGCGCCTTCCACCGCGATGCCCGGGTGGTGACGATGCTGGCCAAGAGCCTGATGCACGGCCTGCTGCTGGCCGGCATGGCCAACTGCGGCAAGCATTTCCCGGGTCACGGCTTCGTCGCGGCCGACAGCCACGTCGCGGTGCCGGTCGACAAGCGATCGCTGCAACGCATCCTGGCCGACGACGCCAGGCCCTACGGCTGGCTGTCGACCAGCCTGGCCAGCGTGATGCCGGCACACGTGATCTACCCGAAGGTCGATGCGATGCCGGCCGGCTTCTCCGAGCGCTGGCTCAAGCACATCCTGCGCGGCGAGCTGGGCTTCCAGGGTGCGATCTTCAGCGACGACCTCAGCATGGAAGGCGCCAAGGTCGCCGGCAGCACGCTCGATGGCGCGCTGGCGGCGCTGCACGCCGGTTGCGACATGGTGCTGCTGTGCAACCAGTCGCTGGCCGGCGGCCAGGCGGTCGATGCGCTGCTCGACGGCCTGCTCGCGTCGCAGGCCGCGGGGCAATGGCAGCCCGACGCCGACAGCGAGGCGCGCCGGCTCGACCTGCTGCCGCTGGCGCCGCCGCTGCCCTGGGACGAGCTGATGCACCAGCCGGCCTACCAGCACGCGCTGGAGATCCTGCCCTGATCAGCCGCTGCCGTAGCGCTGCTGCAGATGCGCCAGCAGCGTGCGCAGCGTCTGCGCCTCGCCGCCGGCGGGACGGCCGGGGCGTGACTGGTCGTTCCAGGCGTACAGGTCGATGTGCAGCCAGTCCTGCCCGGCCGGCACGAAGTCCTCGAGGAACAGCGCGGCATTGATCGCGCCGGCCTGCGGGCCGCGGCCGGTGTTGACGATGTCGGCGATCTCGCTCTCGATGCCCGGGTGGTAGTCGCGCCACAGCGGCAGGTGCCACAGCGGGTCGTGCAGCGCCAGGCCGCGGTCGACCAGCGAACGCGCCTGGGCCAGGTCGCGGCAGAACAGCGCCGGCAGCTGTCCGCCCAGCGCCACCCGCGCGGCGCCGGTCAGCGTGGCCAGGTCGATGATCAGGTCGGGCTTGGCTTCGGCAGCGTAGGCCAGCGCGTCGCACAGGATCACCCGGCCTTCGGCATCGGTGTTGCCGATCTCGATCCGCAGGCCGGCGCGGGTCTCGATGATGTCGCCGGGCCGGTAGGCGTTGCCGGCGATCGCGTTCTCGACCGCCGGGATCAGCAGCGTCAGGCGCAGCTTCAGCTTCAGCGCCATCACCAGCGTGGCCAGGCCCAGCGCGGTGGCGGCGCCGCCCATGTCCTTCTTCATCTGGCGCATGCCCTCGGCGGTCTTGATGTCCAGCCCGCCGGAATCGAAGCAGACCCCCTTGCCGACCAGCGTCAGCCGCGGTGCCTTCGGGTCGCCCCAGTTCAGCTCGATCAGCCGGGGCGCCTGCGTCGCGGCCCGGCCGACCGCGTGGATCGCCGGAAATCCGGCCTTCAGCAGCGCGTCGCCGACCGTCTGGCGGCATTGCGCGCCATGGGCCCGGGCCATCCGCTGCACCGCGGCGGCCAGCTCGGCCGGGCCCATGTGCTCGGCCGGGGTGTTGATCAGGTCGCGGGTGTCGGCGATGGCTTGGGCCAGCAGCAAGCCGTGGCGGGCGGCCGCGCCGGGCGCGAGCAGCAGCTCGGCCGCCTCGCGGCGGGGCGTCTTGTAGCGGCTGAAGCTGTAGGCGCCGAGCTGCCACGACAGCGCCGCGGCCTGCGCATCGGCCGCGAGTCCGGCGTCGCCCAGCCGGTAGCGGCCGGGTGGCAGCGTGCGCGGCAGCGCGGCCAGCGCCCAGGGATGGTCGGCCGCGTGAACACCGGCCCACACCGCCTGCAGCCGGCCCTGCTCGTCGGGCAGCAGCGCGTGGGTGTCGGGCGCGCCACCGAATCCCAGCGTGTCCAGCCATTGCCGCGCGGCGGCCGGCAGCGCCGCGGCATGGCGCGCGAACCGGGCCTGGTCGGTCAGGTGGACGGGAACGCAGGCCGGCGTCGGTTTCTTCAGCGTGACGGTCATGGGGTGCTTGCGGCGGTGACTGATGGGGAGGGTGGCGGCCGGCGCTTCGGTGCCGGCGATGAAGAACGCCGCCGCGGCGCGGGCCGCGGCGGCGTCTCAGGGCGGCGGCCGGGGTCAGCCGGGCGTGGCGGTCGATGCGGTCTCGAACGGCAGCTTCAGCTGCGACAGATCCTTGCGCGTCTCCACCAGCACCAGCGGGCCTTCGTCGACGCGCAGCACCGGCTTGCGCTCGCGCGGCACCCGCGCCGGCATCGGCTCGGCAGCGATCGCCGCCTGCGCAGCGCGAATCTTCTCGCTGTCGGAATTGACCCACAGCAGGCCCGACGCCTCGGCGATGTGCTGCAACTCGTCGATCGGCAGCACGAACGGTGCCACCACCTGGCTCGGCATCGCCGGCTCGGCAGCCTCGCCATCGGCCACCGCCGCTTCGGCGGCGGTCACCACCTCGGCCGTGGCGGCGCTGTCGCCGGCGCCCGCCGAGGCATCGACCACAGGCGCTTCGGCGCCCTGGTCCTCGCGCTGGTCGCGGCGGTAGCGGTCGCGCCCGCGGCCGCGGCGGCGGCCGGCTTCGCCGGCCTCGCTTTCCGAGGCCGGCTCGGCGCTGGCGCCGGCCGCCTCGGCGGCGGCGGTCGCCGCGCCGGCATCGGCCGCGGCGAGGTCGGCCGTGGTCTCGGCACCGGCTTCGGCCACCGCCTCGTCACGGTTGGCCCGGCCGCCGCGGCGCCGGCGGCGCCGGCGCTGCTCGTCGCCCGCGGTGTCGGCGTTGTCGCCACCTTCGGCGAGGGCCTGGCTCTCGGGCTGCGCGGCCGTCGCTTCGGTCAGTTCGGCCGGGCGCGGTTCCTGCTCCGGGCGGCCGGATCGGCGCGGCATGTCGGTCGCCGGCGCCTCGGTGCTCTCCGCCAGTGCAGCGGCATCGGCCGACTTGGCCGGGCGTTCGCTGCGCCGGCCGTCGCGGCGGCCTTCGCCCCGCGCTGCGTCGCCGCGCTCACTGCGCGGCCCACGGTCGGCGCGGCCTTCGCCGGGCTTGGCCTCGCGGCCACGATCGGCGCTGCCTTCGCGGCCGCGGCCGCCGCGGCCGCCGCCACGCTCGTTGCGCCGGCCGTCGCCGCGGGCCTCGCGCTTCTCCGGTGCAACCTCGGTCGGTGCCGCGGCCACCGTCGCCGCGGCGGCCACCGGGGCGGGGGCCGGTGCCGTGGTCTGGGCCGGCGCAGCGCCGCCGAACAGCTTCCTGACCCAGCCGAAGAAGCCGCTGCCGGCCGCCGGCGGCGGCGCTTCGGCCACCCAGCTGGGCGGCACCGGGGCCTGCGGCGCCGCGGCGGTCGCCGGCGCTGCGGCCGCAGCTGCCGAGGCGGCACGGGCAGCCGGCTCGGGCTTGGGCGTCGGCGCGGCGACGGGCGCCGGCTGGTCGGGCAGCACGCCCTTGATCACCGGCTCCTGCTTCGGCTTGGCCTTCTCGCGGCGGGTGATCCCGACCTCGTCGTCGGGCTCCTCGATCATCGTGTAGCTGGCCTGCAGGTTCTCCAGCCGCGGGTCGTCGTGGCGCAGGCGCTCCAGCCGGTAGTTCGGCGTCTCCAGGTGCTTGTTCGGCACCAGCAGCACGGTGCAGCGCTGCTTCAGCTCGATCTTGGTGATCTCGGTGCGCTTCTCGTTGAGCAGGAAGCTGACCACCTCGACCGGCACCTGCACATGCACCGCGGCGGTGTTGTCCTTCAGCGTCTCCTCCTGGATGATGCGCAGGATCTGCAGCGCGGAACTTTCCGTGTCGCGGATGTGGCCGGTGCCGTTGCAGCGCGGGCAGGTGATGTGGTTGCCTTCGGAGAGCGCCGGGCGCAGCCGCTGGCGGCTCAGTTCGAGCAGGCCGAACTTGGAAATCGAGCTGAACTGCACCCGCGCGCGGTCCTGCCGCATCGCGTCGCGCAGCCGCTGCTCGACCTCGCGGCGGTTCTTGCTCTCCTCCATGTCGATGAAGTCGACGACGATCAGCCCGCCCAGGTCACGCAGCCGCATCTGGCGGGCGATCTCGTCGGCGGCCTCGAGGTTGGTGCGGGTCGCGGTCTCCTCGATGTCGCCGCCGCGGGTGGCGCGCGCCGAGTTGACGTCGATCGACACCAGCGCCTCGGTGTGGTCGATCACGATCGCGCCGCCGGCCGGCAGGTTGACGGTGCGGCTGAACGCGGTCTCGATCTGGTGCTCGATCTGGAACCGGCTGAACAGTGCCGCGTCGTCGCGATAGCGCTTCACCCGCGCTGCCGATTCGGGCATCACGTGGTTCATGAACTGCAGCGCCTGATCGTGGATGTCGTCGGTGTCGATCAGGATCTCGCCGATATCCGACGTGAAGTAGTCGCGAATCGCGCGGATCACCAGCGAACTTTCCTGGTAGATCAGGAACGCACCCTTGCCCGCCCTGGCCGCGCCGTCGATCGCGCTCCACAGCTTGAGCATGTAGTTCAGGTCCCACTGCAGCTCGGCCGCGCTGCGGCCGATGCCGGCCGTGCGGGCGATCAGGCTCATGCCCTTCGGGTACTCGAGCTGGTCGAGGTTCTCCTTCAGCTCTTCGCGGTCCTCGCCCTCGATGCGCCGGCTGACGCCACCGCCACGCGGGTTGTTCGGCATCAGCACAAGATAGCGGCCGGCCAGGCTGATGAAGGTGGTCAGCGCCGCGCCCTTGTTGCCGCGTTCCTCCTTCTCGACCTGGACCAGCAGTTCCTGGCCCTCGCGGATCGCCTCCTTGATCGTGGCGTTCTTGGCCTCGACCCCTTCGCGAAAGTACTGCTTCGAAATCTCCTTGAACGGCAGGAAACCGTGGCGATCTTCGCCGTACTCCACGAAGCAGGCTTCGAGCGAGGGCTCGACCCGCGTCACCACCGCCTTGTAGATGTTGCCCTTGCGCTGCTCGCGCCCCTCGATCTCGGTCTCGAAGTCGAGCAGTTTCTGCCCGTCGACGATCGCCAGGCGCCGCTCTTCCGGCTGCGTGGCATTGATCAGCATGCGTTTCATGTGCACTCCTGTCCCACCTGCCCCGTCGCCGGGGCAGGTGTTGTCCGATCACCGACCTGACCTCAGCGGGTCAGGGCTGGCGACCTGTTCCGATGCACGAGAAACGAGTAACGGCCGGAGAAGGTATCGCCCTGGGCTGCGGTGATCGGCGGGCGATCAGGGATGCAGCGGGGCCGCGTGCGGCGAAGCGGTGGGGGAGGGCGGCGCCGCGGTCTTCCGCCCCGGCGCCAGGCGCTGGGGCGGCACCCCACCGGTCGGCAGGGCCGCACCGGCAGACGGCCGGGGCTGTGCCGTCGCGTCGCAGGACGCGCTCGGGTGGGTGGCGGGGAAGGGCGGCATGCTGACCCTGTGGGCTTCGACGCGAACGGCAGATCCCCGTGACCGGGAGGTCTGCCGTCCATGAGCTGTGTTTCTTTCCCTGTGACAGGACGGCTGTGACGACGTGTCTCTTCCACCTGGCCCGCGGAGCCGCCGCATCGCTTGGGGGACTGCGGCCTGCTGCGCGCGACGCGGGTGTTGCATCAACGCTTTTGACGCCCGCAAGGGCGTCGGTCCACGATAGCGCCGGCTCGTACCCGGGTAAACTCTGAAAAATCAAGCACTTACGGCCCAATCGTGGCGCGCCCGATTATAAGCAGCAAACCGTCACCGGGCCGCCATGACCGCGCCGCGCCGGCCCCCGAGGTGCGCCGGGTGGTCGTCGACGAGGCCGGCGACGGCCAGCGGCTCGACAACTTCCTGTTGCGTCTGCTCAAGGGTGTGCCCAAGACCCATGTCTACCGGGTGATCCGCTCGGGCGAGGTGCGGGTCAACAAGGGCCGGGCGGCGGCCGACACCCGGCTGACGGTCGGCGACGAGGTGCGGGTGCCGCCGGTGCGAACGGTCGACCGGCCCGCCGCCGCGGCGCCAGCCCCGGCGCGCGAGTTCCCGGTGCTGTTCGAGGACGAACACCTGCTGGCGATCGACAAGCCCGCCGGCATCGCCGTGCACGGCGGCTCGGGCGTGAGCTTCGGCGTGATCGAGCAACTGCGCCAGGCCCGGCCGACCGCGAGCTTCCTCGAACTGGTGCACCGGCTCGACCGCGAGACCTCGGGCATCCTGCTGCTGGCCAAGAAGCGCAGCGCCCTGGTGGCGCTGCAGGACCAGTTCCGCAGCCGCGACACCGGCAAGACCTACGCCGCACTGGTGATCGGCGCCTGGCCGGCCCGGCTGAAGGTGATCGATGTCGCGCTGCACAAGACGCTGGACGCGCGCGGCGAACGCCATGTGCAGCCGGTGGCTGCCGACCACCCGGACGGCCGGCGCTCGATCTCGCTGGTCCAGGTGGC
The DNA here is from genome assembly GCA_016790515.1 of Burkholderiaceae bacterium. Lineage (GTDB taxonomy): Bacteria > Pseudomonadota > Gammaproteobacteria > Burkholderiales > Burkholderiaceae_C > Pseudaquabacterium. Next base: position 114,763 of record JAEUOY010000053.1, read on the forward strand.
GCAGGTCTTCGAGGGCTTCACGCTGCTCGACGTGACGATCAAGACCGGTCGCACCCACCAGATCCGGGTGCACCTGGCGCAGGCCGGCCATCCGATCGTCGGCGACCCGAAATACGGCGACTTCGCGCTGAACCGGCAGTGGGCACGCGGCGAGGGCTTGTCCGGCGCGCGCTTCGACCGCATGTTCCTGCATGCCCGCCGGCTGGCCTTCGATCACCCGGCCAGCGGCGCGCGCATCGAGCTGAGCGCTGCATTGCCGGCCGAATGCGCCACACTGCTGTCCCGCCTGCCGCAGCCGCACTGAAGCGATGAACCTGAACCCACGCCGATTCGACCTGATCGTGTTCGATTGGGACGGCACCCTGTTCGACTCGACCGCGCTGATCGTGCGCTGCATCCAGGCCGCCTGCGCCGACCTGGGGCTGGAAGTGCCCAGCGACGAGCGCGCCGCCTACGTCATCGGGCTGGGGCTGCACGATGCGCTGCAGCATGCGGTGCCCGGGCTGTCGCCCGACCGCTACCCCGAGCTGGGGCGGCGTTACCGCCACCATTACTTCGAGCGCCAGCATGAGCTGGTGCTGTTCGAAGGCACGGTCGAGATGCTGCAGGCCCTGAAACATCGCAACCATTGGCTGGCGGTGGCCACCGGCAAGAGCCGGCGCGGCCTCGACGAGGCGCTGGCCACGGCGCAGCTCAGGGGCATCTTCGACGGCACCCGTACCGCCGACGAGACCGCCGGCAAGCCCCATCCGCTGATGCTGCAGGAACTGATGGGCGAGCTCGGCGCCGAGCCCGGGCGCACGCTGATGATCGGCGACACCACCCATGACCTGCAGCTCGCGCTGAACGCCGGCACCGCCAGCGTCGGCGTCAGCTACGGCGCCCACGAGCCCGAGGCCTTCGCCTCGCTGGGCCCGCTGCACGTGGCGCACAGCACGGCCGACCTGCGCGACTGGCTGATCCGGCATGCCTGAGCCGGCCGTGCCGCAGCGGCTGTGCGCGGCCGCCGACCTGGTCGAGCGCGGCAAGGCGATCGTCTTCGATGTCCTGGTGTGGCGCCAGCCGGCGCGGGCCTTCGCGCTGCGCTTCGACGGCGAACTGGTGGCCTATGTCAACCGCTGCGTCCATGTGCCGATGGAGATGGACTGGCAGCCCGGCGAATTCCTCGACCAGGACCGGCGCTGGATCGTCTGCGCAACGCATGGCGCCACCTACGAGCCCGCCGACGGCCGCTGCGTCGGCGGGCCCTGCGGCCGCGGCCGGCTGATGCGCATCGCGATCGCCGAGATCGACGGCCAGGCCTGTTGGTATCCTTCGGCCGATATCCGGCCGGCGTCTGCCGACGCCCCGGCAGCCCCCTGAAAGCCCCCGATGACCCCGCAGGACGACTCCGCAACCGCCACGCCCGCCACCGGCCCGTCGCCACCGGCCGATTCGTCGGCCGCGCCGCGGACCACGCTGGAGCAGACCGTCGAGAAGCTGGCCCGCGAGCTGATGGCCGATCGCCGCAGCGAGCGCCGCTGGCGGATCTTCTTCCGCCTGGCCTGGCTGGGCCTGCTGCTGGTCATCGTCTGGGGCGCGATGTCCAGCCGCAGCGGCCACGGCACGACCAGCGCCCCGCACACCGCGCTGGTCGACCTGCGCGGCGAGATCGCCGACGACACCACGGCCAGCGCCGAACAGATGGTCTCGGGCCTGCGCAGCGCGTTCGAGGATGCCGGCGCGCGCGCCGTGGTGCTGCGCATCAACAGCCCGGGCGGCAGCCCGGTGCAGGCCGGCATCATCAACGACGAGATCCGGCGCCTGAAGTCGCTGCACCAGAAGAAGGTCTACGCGGTGGTCGAGGAGGTGTGCGCGTCGGGCGCCTACTACGTCGCGGTCGCCGCCGACGAGATCTACGTCGACAAGGCCAGCATCGTCGGCTCGATCGGCGTGTTGATGGACGGCTTCGGCTTCACCGGCCTGATGGACAAGCTGGGCATCGAGCGCCGGCTGCTGACCGCCGGCGAGAACAAGGGCATGCTCGATCCGTTCACCGCGCAGAACCCGAAGCAGCAGGCCTACGCCCAGACGATGATCGACCAGGTGCACCAGCAGTTCATCCGTGTCGTGCGAGACGGTCGCGGCTCGCGTCTGAAGGAAACGCCCGAAACCTTCTCGGGCCTGTTCTGGAACGGCGAGGAGGCCGTCAAGCTCGGTCTGGCCGACAAGTTCGGCAACCTCGACTACGTCGCCCGCGAGGTGGTCAAGGCCGAGGAGGTGATCGACTACACGCCGCGCGAGAACGTCGCCGAGAAGCTGGCGCGGCGCTTCGGCGCGGCCATCGGCGAAGGGGCCGTGCGCACGGCCATCGGCATGGCGCGCCTGCGCTGACTTCCCGGCATCGACGCGGATGCGATGCTGCGCGCGCTGACCGTCGATGCGTTGCCCGCCGCCGCGGGCCAGGGCCGGCGGCACTGCGCCGCCCGCCCGGCGGCGGCCGCGCTGCGGGTCTCGGTGCTGGTGATTGCCGTGGCGCTGGCCGGCTGCGGCGACCCCGTCGCCCGCAAGCTGGACAAGGCGCGCGAACTGCTGGCGCAGAAGCAGCGGCCGGCGGCGATCGTCGAGATCAAGTCGCTGTTGCAGGACCAGCCCGATCTGGGCGATGCGCGGCTGCTGCTGGGCACCGCCTTGCTCGACGCCGGCGACCCGGTGGCCGCCGAGATCGAGCTGCGCCGGGCACTGGCACTGGGGATCGCCGAGCCGCGGGTGGTGCCGCTGCTGGCGCGCGCGCTGCTGGCGCAGGGCCAGCCGGCCAAGCTGATCGCCCAGTACGGCAACCTGGCCTGGCCCGACGCTGCCGCCACCGCTGCCCTGAAGACCGCAGTGGCCGAGGCCGAGGCGACCGAAGGCGACCTGGCCGCTGCGCGTGCCAGCGTCGAACAGGCGCTGCGCGCGCTGCCCGACCACGAGCCCGCGCTGCGGGTGCAGGTCCGGCTGACGGCGGTGGCGGGCGACCTGGGCGCCGCGCTGGACCAGGTCGAGGCGTTGCTGAAGATCCACCCCGACAGCGCCGAAGCCTGGGTGCTGAAGGGCGACCTGCTGGCCCGCCGGCAGGCCGCGCCCGCGACGGTCATGGCCGCCTACCGCCAGGCGCTGGCGGTGCGGCCCGACCACGCCGCGGCCCACGGCGCGCTTATCGCGCTGCAGCTGGCGCAGGGCGAGCGCGAGGCGGCGCAGACGCAGTTCCTGGCGCTGCAGAAGGTGGCGCCGAAGCATCCGCTGACCTTGCTGTTCGAAGGGCAGCTGGCGGTCCTGAAAGGTGACCTGCCGCGCGCACGCGAACTGTTCCAGGCCCTGCACCGCGCCGCGCCCGACAACCTGGCGCTGCTGCAGTCGGCCGGGCTGGTCGAACTGCGGCTGAACGCGCCGGTGCAGGCCGAGGCGCTGCTGAGCAAGGCGCTGCAGATCGCCCCCGAGGCCGCGAGCACGCGCCGGCTGCTGGCCCAGTGCCACCTGCAGCTCGGCCAGCCCGACCGGGCCTTGGCCGTCCTGGCGCCGCTGATCGAGCGCGAGCCGGCCGATGCCGAGGCGCTGGCGCTGGCCGCCCAGGCCCGGCTGCTGGCCGGCCAGCCCGACCAGGCGACGGCGCTGTTCGAGCGCGCCGCCAGGCTGCAGCCCGACGATCCGAAGATCCGCACCGCGGCTGCGCTGGCGCAGCTGGCCCGTGGCAACACCGAGGCGGCGCTGGTCGAGCTGCGCGCCGTCGCCGAGGCCGACAGCGGCATCGGCGCCGACATGGCGCTGATCGCCGCCCAGCTGCGGCGCCGGGACTTCGGCGAGGCGCTGAAGGCCGTGGCGGTACTGGAACGCAAGCAGCCCGATCGGCCGATGCCGGCTCACTTGCGCGGCCAGGTGCTGCTGCTGCAGCGCGACCCGGCAGGCGCGCGCCTGGCCTTCGAGCAGGCGCTGCAGCGCGATCCCCGCTATGTCCCCGCGGTGGCCTCGCTCGCGGCGATGGATGTCGGCGCCGGCAGGCCCGAGCAGGCCAAGGCCCGCTTCGAGGCGCTGCTCAAGCTCGACCCGGCCAACGGCCCGGCGCGCCAGGCGCTGGCCGAACTGGCCGCTCGCAGCGGTGCCGACCGCGACGCGGTGGCCGCGCTGCTCGAGGAGGCGGTCAAGGCCGGGCCTGACGACATCGCCCGGCGACTGGCGCTGATCGACCACCACCTGGCCACCTACAACGCCAGGGCAGCGGTGGTGGCCGCGCAGACGGCGCTGGCCCGCTTCCCCGACGCCTTCGACCTGCTCGGCCGGCTCGGCCAGGCGCAACTGCAGGCTGCCGAATACCAGCAGGCGCTGGGCAGCTTCGGCCGCATGGTGGCGCTGCAGGGCAAGTCGCCGCTGGGCTACCTGGGCCAGGCCGAGGCCCAGCTGGCCAGCAACGAACCCGCCGCGGCGCTGCGCAGCGCCCGACGCGCGCTGGAGGTCGCGCCCGGCCACCTGGGGTCGCAGCGGCTGGCCATCACCGCCGCGCTGCGCGCCGGCCAGCGCCAGCCGGCGCTGGCCATCGCGCGCGAGGTGCAGCAGCAGCGGCCCGGCAAGGCCATCGGCTTCGTGCTCGAGGCCGAGATCGAGATGACGCACCAGCGCTGGGACGCCGCCGTCACGCTGCTGCGCAAGGCGCTGACCCTGGCCGAGCCCGGCCAGGCACCCGAGCGGCTGCACCAGGCGCTGCGCGCGGCGGGCCGAAGCGCCGACGCCGATGCGCTGGCCAGCCGCTGGCGCCAGGAGCACCCGCGCGACATCGCCTTCCTCTTCTACCTGGCCGACACGGCGACGAAGGCGTCGGACCCGGCGGCCGCCGAGCGCCACTACCAGGACTTGCTGGCGCTCGACCCGTCGCATGCGCTGGCGCTCAACAACCTGGCCTGGCTGCTGCTGCAGCAGAAGCGGCCCGGCGCCTTGGCGCTTGCCGAACGCGCGGTGCGTGCCGCGCCGTACAACCCGGCGCTGCTGGACACGCTGGCCCTGGCCTATGCCGCCGACAACCAGCCGGCCAGGGCGATCGAGGTGCAGACCCGGGCCCAGGCGATGCTGCCCGACGACCCGTACCTGCGGCTGAATCTGGCGCGCTTCTACGCCCAGGCCGGCGAGAAGCGCAAGGCCAAGGCCGAGCTGGACCGGCTGGCCGCGCTGGGCGAGCGCTTTCCGAAGCAGGACGAGGTTGCGGCGCTGACCAAGGGGCTGGGCGGGCGGCAGCCCTGAACGGCCTCACGGCCTCGCAGAGCTCGGCCGGTTCGCCAGGCGCAGACCCGTCCGCAGGGACGGTTCCGCGTCCGGGCTCACCCACAGTCCAGGACGGGGGCGCCTTCGCGCTTGTAGGCCACCACGTGGTCGACCTCCAGCCGGATGCCGATGCGCTCGCCGATCGCGTGGTTGTGGTGCGAGGGCACCAGCGACAGCACCGTGGTGCCGCTGTCCAGCCGCAGCGTGTAGAGGAACTCGGCGCCGCGGAAGGCCTTGGCCAGCACCTCGGCGGTGACCGGGCTGGCGTCGTCGTGCACCACGTCGTCGGGGCGCAGCAGCACGTCGACGCTGCAGCCGGTGTCGCACAGGTCGCCGTGCTCGGTGCAGCGGATCGGCTGCTCGCTCTGCAGCTGCCCGAGCTCCATCTGGATGTGCTGGCCGCGGCGCACGGTGCCCTGCAGGAAGGCACCCTGGCCGACGAAATCGGCGACGAAGCGGTTGGCCGGCCGGTGGTACAGGTTGTAGGCGGTGTCCCATTGCTGGATGCGGCCGCTGCTCATGATGCCGATCTCGTCGGCGATCGCGAAGGCCTCATGCTGGTCGTGGGTGACCAGCAGCGCGGTCGTGCCGGCGGCCTTCAGCAGGCCGCGCAGCTCGCCGCCCAGCCGCTCGCGCAGTTCGATGTCGAGGTTGGAGAAGGGTTCGTCGAGCAGCAGCAGCCGCGGCGCCGGCGCCAGTGCCCGCGCCAGCGCCACCCGCTGCTGCTGGCCGCCCGACAGCTGGTGCGGGTAGCGCGATCCGGCGCCGCCCAGGCCGACGGTGTCGAGCATCTGCTGCACCCGCTGTGCCGCGCCGGGCAGGCCGCGCAACCCGAAGGCGACGTTGGCCGCCACCGTCAGGTGCGGGAACAGCGCATGGTCCTGGAACACCATGCCGATGCGGCGCTGCTCGGGCGGCAACTGGCGCTGCGCGCTGCTGACCAGCTCGCCGTCGAGCCGGATCTCGCCGGCGCTGACCGGTTCGAAACCGGCGATCGCCCGCAGCACCGTGGTCTTGCCGCAGCCCGAGGGCCCGAGCAGGCAGCCCACCGTGCCGCGCGGCAGGGTCAGCGAGAAGTTCTCGACCACGGCGCGCTTGCCGTAGGCCACGGCGATGCCGGCCAGCTGCAGCCAGGGTGGTTCGGCGCTTGTCATCGTGGCCGGATGATAGGGCGCCGCCGATACACTGCCGCCTCGCCGATCGCCCGCCCCAGTGCCGTGACCCTTCGCCCCGAGACCCTGCCGACGCCGCCCCTGCGGCCGTCGCACGGTGCGGCGCATCGGCAGCGCTGGTCCGCTCTGGTGGCGATCGCGCTGCTGACCGCCGCGCTGGTGGCGGTGCCGATCCTGTCGGTGGTGTCGAACCTGTTCGGCGGCGGCACCGGCGGCACCTGGGCGCATCTGGCATCCACCGTGCTGCCCGACTACGTCGTGACGACGCTGTGGCTGTGCGCCGGCGTCGGCGTCGGCGTCACGCTGCTGGGCGTCGGTTCGGCCTGGTTGGTCACGCGGCATGAGTTTCCCGGTCGCGCCGCCTTCGAGTGGGCGCTGGTGTTGCCGCTGGCGGTGCCGGCCTACGTGATGGCCTACACCTACACCGACCTGCTGCAGTACGTGGGCCCGGTGCAGACCGCGCTGCGCGAGGCCTTCGGCTGGAAGCGGGCCGACTACTGGTTCCCCGACGTGCGATCCACCGCTGGGGCGGTGGCGATGTTCTCGCTGGTGCTGTACCCCTATGTCTACCTGATGGCGCGCACCGCGTTCATCGAACGCGGCGGCGCGATGATCGAGGTCGCCCGCTCGCTGGGGCTGACACCCTGGCAGGGCTTCCTGCGGGTCTCGCTGCCGATGGCGCGGCCGGCGATCGCCGGTGGTGTCGCGCTGGCGCTGATGGAGACGCTGGCCGACTTCGGCACCGTCAGCTACTTTGCGGTGCAGACCTTCACCACCGGGATCTACCGCGCCTGGTTCTCGCTCGGCGACCGGGTGGCGGCGGCGCAGCTGTCGGCGGTGCTGCTGGGCTTCGTGGCGGCGGTGCTGCTGCTCGAGCGCGCCAGCCGCGGCGCCCGCCGCTATGCCGACGCCAGCCTGCACCGCGGCGCCACGGCACGCAGCGCGCTGCACGGCGCCCGATCGGCGCTGGCGGTGGCCGCCTGCGCGCTGCCGCTGGCCGGCGGCTTCGGGCTGCCGGCGGTGCTGCTGCTGCGCATGGCGCTGACCGAGGGCGACGCCCAGTTCGGCGAGAAGTTCCTGCGGCTGGCCGGCAACAGCACGCTGCTGGCCGGGCTGACCGCGCTGCTGGCCGTGGCGCTGGCGCTGCTGATCGGCTACGCCGCGCGGGTGCACCGCGGCGCGGCGATGCGCTGGGCGCATCGGGTTGCCGGCCTGGGCTATGCGCTGCCGGGTTCGGTGATCGCGGTCGGCGTGCTGATCCCGGTGACCCGGCTCGACCATGCCTTGGCTGCCTTGCTGCGCGACGCCTTCGGGCTGCAGGCGGGCCTGCTGTTCACCGGCGGCATCGCGGCGCTGGTCTACGCCTGCCTGGTGCGCTATCTCACCGCGGCGATGCATGCGGTGGATGCCGGGCTGGCCAAGATCACCCCCAGCATGGACCAGGCCGCGCGCAGCCTGGGCCACACCCCGGCGCAGACGATGCGGCGCGTCCACCTGCCGCTGCTGCGCGGCAGCATGCTGACCGCCGGCCTGCTGGTGTTCATCGACGTGATGAAGGAACTGCCGGCCACCCTGGTGATGCGGCCGTTCAACTTCGACACCCTGGCGACCCAGGCCTATACGCTGGCCGCCGACGAGCGGCTGGCCGAGGCGTCGACCGCCGCGCTGGCGATCGTCGTCGTTGGGCTGCTGCCGATGGTGGTGATCTGCCGCCAGATTGCGCGCGGTGACGCGGTCAGCGCCAGCTGAGCCGGGCTTGGAGGATTGCAGAGGTCGTTGCGGCAGCGACGGGAAGCGGCTCGGTGCGGAAGTCGCCCTGCTGCTTCGCAGCGGACACCCGGACGACGGGACGAGAGCGTCAGGCCAGGCTGCCGTGCTCTGCTCCGTGTCCCCCGCCGTCGCCCTGACGGACGCCGGCTCCTCCTTTACCTGCGCAGAACACGGCAGCCCGTCCTGACGCTCCGGCACCACCGGGGCATGCCAGGGCCGCCAAGACCGTCGCACGCGCCCGGCGGTGCCGGGACGAGGGCGCCGGGTGACCGGACGACGTAGGTAAAGGAGGAGCCGGCCGCAGGCCGGCGGGGGACACGGAGTCGGCCGGTCGCCCGGTGGCCTCGGCCTCGTCCACACGCCGAATCAGCTTCGATGCTTGTTGCGAAAGCCGCCTTTCGGAATACCTGCAACGAGCCGCCACCCGACATCGCCCACCAGAACCCGGGCACGAGCGCGCCGCGGAATCAAGCCGCGAAGCCGCCCGCCAGCGCCTCCCGCAGGAAGCCCACCAGCGCCTGCACCGCGCGCGGCACATAAGGGCTGTAGGGCCGGATCGCGTAGAGCTGCTCGCCGAAGCTGCCGACCGGCTGCCACTGAGGCAGCACGACAGCCAGCCGGCCCACACGCAGCGCCGCCTGGGCGCTGAAGTCGGGCAGCAGCGCAATGCCCAGTCCGCCCAGCGCCGCCTCGCGCAACGCCTCGCTGTTGTTGGCGGCGAAGCAGCCGCTCACCGGCACCGTGACCTTCTGGCCAGGGCCGTCCCTCGGCGCGAGCTGCCAGGCCGGCGATTCGCCGGCGCGCAGGTAGTGCAGGCAGTCGTGACCGGCCAGGTCGGCCGGCTCGGAGGGCGTACCGCGCCGACGCAGGTAGGCACGGCTGGCCACCAGCAGCGATCGGGTGCTGCAGAGCGTCCACGCGACATGCGTATCGGGCGGCGCCGGGCTGTGACGGATCGCCAGATCGAACCCCTCCTGCGCCAACGGCACCAGCCGGTCCGACAGGTCCAGCTCGATGCGCACCTCGGGGTGGGCGCGCAGGAAGACCGGCAGCCGCGGCACGATCTGCTGGCGCGCCAGCGCCACCGGCGCCGTCACCCGAAGCCGGCCGCGCGGTGTCGCCGCCAGGTCCTTGATGCCGGCGAAGGCGGTGCCGATCTGCGCGAACGCGCTGCCGGTGGCGTCGGCGAGCTGCTGGCCGGCCTCGGTCAGCCGCACGCTGCGGGTGGTGCGCAGCACCAGCGGCACGCCGGCGGCGCGCTCGAGCTCGGCGATGCGCTGGCTCATCGCCGCCTTGCTGACGCCCAGCCGCTGCGCCGCCGCGGTGAAGCTGCCCAGCGTGCCCAGCACGCTGAGCCAGTGCACGTGGCTCCACAGCGTCTCGATGCGGCGGGTGTCGGTCACGGGGGTATGCTGTTCCGGATTCCGGATTTGCATTGTTCATCGATCTGAACAATGAATCCAGCCGAAGCCCGCTACCGGCCGCGCCGCGACCGCCCTAGACTGCGGAACTCGCCAACTCATCACCGGAGACAAGACCATGGGCGCCCCCGAAGCCTTCACCGCCAGCCTGGATGTCGGGCACTACATCGCCGGCCGGCTCGTGCCGGGTGCCAGCGGCCGCCAGCAGCCGGTCTACAACCCGGCCACCGGCGCGGTGGCGCGCCAGGTCGCACTGGCCTCGGCCGACGAGGTCTCGGCCGCGGTGGCCGCCGCGGTGGCCGCGCAGCCGGCCTGGGGCGAGCTGCCGCCGATCCGCCGCGCCCGGGTGCTGAACAGCTTCCTGGCCCTGCTGAACCAGCACAAGGACACGCTGGCGGCGATGATCAGCGCCGAGCACGGCAAGGTCTTCACCGACGCCCAGGGCGAGGTGGCGCGCGGCATCGACATCGTCGAGTTCGCCTGCGGCGCGCCGCAGCTGCTGAAGACCGACTACACCGACCAGGTCTCCACCGGCATCGACAACCACCTGCTGCGCCAGCCGCTGGGCGTGGTGGCCGGCATCACGCCGTTCAACTTCCCGTGCATGGTGCCGCTGTGGATGTTCCCGCTGGCGCTGGCCACCGGCAACGCCTTCATCCTGAAGCCCAGCGAGCGCGACCCGAGCTGCTCGATCTTCATGGCCGGGCTGCTGCAGCAGGCCGGGCTGCCCGACGGCGTGTTCAACGTCGTGCAGGGCGACAAGGTGGCGGTCGACGCGCTGCTGCACCATCCCGATGTCAAGGCGGTCAGCTTCGTCGGCTCGACGCCGATCGCGCAGTACATCTACGAGACCGGCGCGCGCCACGGCAAGCGGGTGCAGGCGCTGGGCGGCGCAAAGAACCACCTGGTCGTGATGCCCGACGCCGACGTCGAGCAGGCGGTCGACGCGCTGGTCGGCGCGGCCTACGGCTCGGCCGGCGAGCGCTGCATGGCGATCAGCGTCGCGGTGCTGGTCGGCGACATCGCCGACAAGGTCGTGCCCAGGGTCGCCGAGCGCGCCCGCGCGCTGAAGGTGGCGAACCCGATGGACCTGAGCGCCGAGATGGGCCCGATCGTCACCGCCCAGGCGCGCGACCGCATCGAGGGCTACATCGCCAGCGGCGTCGAGGAAGGCGCGACGCTGGTCGTCGACGGCCGCGGCTGCAAGGTGCCGGGCTTCGAGGGCGGCTTCTTCACCGGCGGCTCGCTGTTCGACCATGTGACGCCTGCGATGCGCATCTACCGGGAGGAGATCTTCGGCCCGGTGCTGTCGTGC
>JAEUOY010000152.1 GCA_016790515.1 Burkholderiaceae bacterium
GCGCGCCGACCCGCACATCGGCCTGCTGCACCGTGCCACCGAGAAGCTGGCCGAGAGCAAGACCTTCATCCAGAGCCTGCCCTACATGGACCGGCTGGACTACGTCTCGATGATGTGCAACGAGCACGCCTACTGCCTGGCGATCGAGAAGCTGCTGGGGCTGGAGGTGCCGCTGCGCGCGCAGTACATCCGCGTGATGTTCAGCGAGATCACGCGGCTCTTGAACCACCTGATGTGGCTGGGCGCGCACGGGCTGGACTGCGGCGCGATGAACATCTTCATCTACTGCTTCCGCGAGCGCGAGGACCTGCTGGACATGTACGAGGCGGTGTCGGGTGCACGCATGCACGCCGCCTACTTCCGCCCGGGCGGCGTCTACCGCGACCTGCCCGACAGCATGTCGCAGTACCAGGCCAGCCGCATCCGCAACGAGCGCGCGATCGCCCGCCTCAACGAGAACCGCAGCGGCACGCTGCTGGACTTCGTCGACGACTTCACCCGCCGCTTCCCCGGCCTGGTCGACGAGTACGAGACCCTGCTGACCGACAACCGCATCTGGAAGCAGCGCACCGTGGGCATCGGAGTCGTCAGCCCCGAGCGGGCACTGAACATGGGCTTCACCGGCCCGATGCTGCGCGGCTCGGGCATCGAATGGGACCTGCGCAAGACCCAGCCCTACGATGTCTACGACCGGCTCGACTTCGACATCGCGGTCGGCGTCAACGGCGACACCTACGACCGCTACCTGGTGCGGGTCGAGGAGATGCGGCAATCCAACCGCATCGTCGAGCAGTGCTCGAAGTGGCTGCGCGCCAACCCGGGCCCGGTGATCACCGACAACCACAAGGTCGCGCCGCCGCCGCGGGTGGACATGAAGAGCAACATGGAGGAGTTGATCCACCACTTCAAGCTCTTCACCGAAGGCTTCCACGTGCCCGAGGGCGAGGCCTACGCCGCGGTCGAGCACCCGAAGGGCGAGTTCGGCATCTACCTGGTCAGCGACGGGGCCAACAAGCCCTATCGCATGAAGATCCGTGCCCCGGGCTTTGCCCACCTGGCCTCGCTCGACGAGATGGCGCGGGGCCACATGATCGCCGACGCGGTGGCAATCATCGGCACCATGGACATCGTGTTTGGCGAGATCGATCGATGACTCTCTCAGCAGCGACTGAAGCCCGCTTCGCCCGCGAAGTGGCCAAGTACCCCGCGGACCAGAAGTGCTCGGCGGTGATGGCCTGCCTGGCCATCGTGCAGCAGGAGCAGGGCTGGGTCTCGCCCCAGTCCGAAGCGGCGATCGCCGCCTACCTGGGCATGGCACCGATCGCGGTGCACGAGGTGACGAGCTTCTACAACATGTACAACCAGCAGCCGGTGGGGCAGTTCAAGCTCAACGTCTGCACCAACCTGCCGTGCCAGCTGCGCGACGGGCAGAAGGCGCTGGAACACCTGTGCCACAAGCTCGGCATCGAGGCCGGCGGCACCACGCCCGACGGCCTGTTCACCGTGCAGCCCTGCGAATGCCTGGGCGCCTGCGCCGACGCACCGGTGATGCTGGTCAACGACCGGCAGATGGTCAGCTTCATGAGCAACGACCGGCTCGACGACCTGGTCGACACCCTGAAGGCGCAGGCCAAGTGAAGAACGCGATGCTGGACCTGTCCAAATTCCAGGCCAAGGGCGTGGAGACCTGCTTCCACGACCGGCACATCAAGCCGCAGATCTACACCGGGCTGAACGGCAGCAACTGGCGGCTGAAGGACTACGAGTCGCGCGGCGGCTACCAGGCGCTGCGCAAGGTGCTGGCCGCCGAAGGCGGCATGACGCCGGACCAGGTGGTCGCCGAGGTCAAGGCCTCGGGGCTGCGCGGCCGCGGCGGCGCCGGCTTCCCGACCGGCCTGAAGTGGAGCTTCATGCCGCGCGCGCTGCCGGTGCAGAAGTACCTGGTGTGCAACAGCGACGAAGGCGAGCCGGGCACCTGCAAGGACCGCGACATCCTCGCCTACAACCCGCACATCGTCATCGAGGGCATGATCATCGCGGCCTACGCGATGGGCATCTCGGTGGGCTACAACTACATCCACGGCGAGGTCTTCGAGATCTACGATCGCTTCGAGGAGGCCCTGGACGAAGCCCGCGCCGCCGGCTACCTGGGCGAGCGCATCCTCGGCAGCAACCATTCGTTCCAGCTGCACGCCTTCCACGGCTTCGGCGCCTACATCTGCGGCGAGGAGACCGCGCTGCTCGAGTCGCTCGAAGGCAAGAAGGGCCAGCCGCGCTTCAAGCCGCCCTTCCCGGCCAGCTTCGGCCTGTACGGCAAGCCGACGACGATCAACAACACCGAGACCTTCGCCGCGGTTCCCTGGATCATCCGCAACGGCGGCCCCGCCTACCTCGAATGCGGCAAGCCGAACAACGGCGGGACCAAGATCTTCTCGATGGTCGGCGACGTGCAGCGGCCGGGCAACTACGAGGTGCCGATGGGCACCCCGTTCGCGCACTTGCTCGAGCTCGCCGGCGGCGTCAACGGCGGCCGCAAGCTGAAGGCGGTGATCCCGGGCGGATCGTCGGCGCCGGTGCTGCCGGCGTCGGTGATGATGGACTGCACGATGGACTACGACTCGATCGCGAAGGCCGGGTCGATGCTGGGCTCGGGCGCGGTGATCGTGATGGACGAGACCCGCTGCATGGTCAAGAGCCTGCTGCGCCTGGCGTACTTCTACAGCCACGAGTCCTGCGGCCAGTGCACGCCCTGCCGCGAAGGCACGGGCTGGCTGTGGCGGCTGGTCAACCGGCTGGAACACGGCCAGGGCAAGGCCGAGGACCTGGCGCTGCTGGACAACGTGGCCGAGAGCATCATGGGCCGCACGATCTGCGCGCTGGGCGACGCCGCGGCGATGCCGGTGCGCGGCATGCTCAAGCACTTTCGCGACGAGTTTGCCTACCACGTCGACCACAAGACCTGCATGGTCCCGGCCTACGTCTGACAGCCGGGCTAGAACATGATCGAAATCGAACTCGACGGCAAGAAGGTCAGCGTCGCCGAAGGCAGCATGGTGATGCATGCGGCCGATGCGGCCGGCACCACGATCCCGCACTTCTGCTACCACAAGAAGCTCAGCATCGCGGCCAACTGCCGCATGTGCTTGGTCGACATCGAGAAGGCGCCCAAGCCGATGCCGGCCTGCGCGACGCCGGTGACGCAGGGCATGGTGGTGCGCACCAAGAGCGAGAAGGCGATCAAGGCGCAGAAGTCGGTGATGGAGTTCCTGCTGATCAATCACCCGCTCGACTGCCCGATCTGCGACCAGGGCGGCGAGTGCCAGCTACAGGACCTGGCGGTCGGCTACGGCGGCTCCAGTTCGCGCTACCAGGAGGAAAAGCGGGTCGTCTTCCACAAGAGCGTCGGCCCGCTGATCTCGATGGAGGAGATGAGCCGCTGCATCCACTGCACCCGCTGCGTGCGCTTCGGCCAGGAGGTGGCCGGCGTGATGGAGCTGGGCATGCAGAACCGCGGCGAGCACAGCGAGATCAGCACCTTCGTCGGCCAGACGGTGGACAGCGAGCTGTCGGGCAACATGATCGACATCTGTCCCGTCGGCGCGCTGACCAGCAAGCCGTTCCGCTACTCGGCCCGCACCTGGGAGCTGTCACGCCGCAAGAGCGTCAGCCCGCACGACTCGACCGGTGCCAACCTGATCGTCCAGGTCAAGGGCAGCAAGGTGCTGCGCGTGGTGCCGCTGGAGAACGAGGCGGTCAACGAATGCTGGATCGCCGACCGCGACCGCTTCAGCTACGAGGCATTGAACAGCGAGCAGCGGCTGACGCAGCCGATGATCAAGCAGGGCGGTGCCTGGCAGGCGGTCGACTGGACCACCGCGCTGGCCTACGTGGCCGACGGCCTGAAGCGCATCAAGGCCGAACACGGCGCGGCCGGCATCGGCGCGCTGGCCTCGGCCCACCGCACGGTCGAGGAACTGCACCTGCTGGCCAGGCTGGTGCGCGGCCTGGGCAGCGAGAACATCGACTACCGCACCCGCCACGCCGATTTCGGCAACGCCGCGCCGGCCGGCAAGGCGCAGTGGCTGGGCGCGCCGATCGCGTCGCTCAGCACGCTGGACCGCGCCTTCGTGATCGGCAGCTTCCTGCGCAAGGACCACCCGCTGTTCGCCCAGCGCATCCGCCAGGCGGTGCGCCGCGGCGGCCGGTTGCTGAGCCTGAACGCGGTGCACGACGACTGGGCGATCCCCGTCGCCGTGAGCGTCACCGCCGCACCGCTGGCCTGGCCGCAGGCGCTGGCCGACGTGGCGGGCTACGTCGCCGCGGCCAAGGGCATCGACGCGCCGGCCACTGCGCTGGTCAATGCCGAGGCCGAAGCGCTCGCTCAGGCGCTGCTGAGCGGCGAGCGCAAGGCCGTGCTGCTGGGCAATGCCGCCGCGCAGCATCCGCAGGCCGCTACGCTGCTGGCGCTGGCGCAGTGGATCGGCGCGCAGACCGGCGCGACGGTCGGCTGGCTGACCGCCGATGCCAACACAGTCGGCGCGCAGCTGGTCAGGGCGCTGCCGGGCGCCGGCGGGCTGAACGCCGGCCAGATGCTGAGCCAGCCGATGAAGGCGCTGCTGCTGCTCGACGTCGAACCAGTACTGGATGCGGCCGACGCCGCGGCGGCGAGGGCGGCGCTGGCCGGATCGGGGCTGGTCGTCGCGCTGACTTCGTTCAAGGATGCTGCGGTCGACGACGCCGACGTGCTGCTGCCGATCGCGCCGTTCACCGAGACCGCCGGCAGCTTCGTCAACGCCGAAGGCCGGCTGCAGAGCTTCCACGGCGTCGTGCCGCCGGCTGGTGACACGCGCCCGGCCTGGAAGGTGCTGCGCGTGCTGGGCAACCTGCTGGGCCTGTCCGGTTTCGACCACGAATCGGCCGAGGCCGTGCGCGCCGAGGCGCTGGGCGATGTCGCCAAGCTCGCCGCACGCCTGGACAACACCATCGTGGCGCCGGTCACGCTGCCCGCCATCCCGGATGGCCTGCAGCGGCTGGCCGACGTGCCGATCTACGCGACCGATCCACTGGTGCGCCATGCGGCGTCGCTGCAGATGACCGCCGATGCGAGGCCGCCGGTCGTCGGACTGCCCGCCGCGCTGTGGCAGCAACTCGGCCTGAAGCGCGGCGACAAGGTCCGCGTGTCGCAAGGTACGGCGTCGGCGGTGCTGCCGGCGCGGCCCGAAGCGACGCTGGCCGCTGGCGCCGTGCGGGTGGCGGCCGGCCATCCCGACACCGCGGCGCTGGGCGCGGCCTTCGGCGCCATCTCGGTCGAGAAGGCCTAGGACATCATGATCGACCAACTCAACCAGTTCGGTGGCTCGGTCTTCGGCGGCTACGCCTGGCCGGTGATCTGGAACCTGATCAAGATCGTCGTGCTGGTGGCCCCGCTGATGGGCTTCGTCGCCTACCTGACGCTGTGGGAGCGCAAGGGCATCGCCTTCACCCAGGTGCGGCCGGGCCCGAACCGGGTCGGTCCCTACGGGCTGCTGACGCCGATCGCCGACGCGGTGAAGCTGATCTTCAAGGAGATCATCCGCCCCAGCGCGGCCAACAAGGGCCTGTTCTTCCTCGGGCCGATCATGACCATCATGCCGGCGCTGGCGGCCTGGGTGGTGGTGCCCTTCGGCCCCGAGGTCGCGCTGGCCAACATCAACGCCGGCCTGCTGTTCCTGATGGCGATCACCTCGCTCGAGGTCTACGGCGTGATCATCGCCGGCTGGGCGTCGAACTCGAAGTACGCCTTCCTCGGGGCGCTGCGCGCCTCGGCGCAGATGGTCAGCTACGAGATCGCGATGGGCTTCGCGCTGGTCGTCGTGCTGATGGTCGCCGGCACCATGAACATGACCGAGATCGTGCTCGGCCAGGGCAAGGGCGCGATGGCCGATGCCGGGCTGGGATTCCTGTCCTGGAACTGGCTGCCGCTGTTCCCGATCTTCATCGTCTACTTCATCGCCGGGCTGGCCGAGACCAACCGCCACCCGTTCGACGTCGTCGAGGGCGAATCGGAGATAGTCGCCGGCCACATGATCGAGTACTCGGGGATGTCGTTCGCGATGTTCTTCCTCGCCGAGTACGCGAACATGATCCTGGTCTCCACGCTGTGCGTGACCATGTTCCTCGGCGGCTGGCTGTCCCCGTTCGCCTTCCTCGACTTCATCCCGGGCTGGATCTGGCTGGGCATCAAGATCTTCGTCGTGGTGACCATGTTCCTGTGGGTGCGCGCCACCTTCCCGCGCTACCGCTACGACCAGATCATGCGGCTGGGCTGGAAGATCTTCATCCCGATCACGCTGATCTGGCTGGTGGTGGTGGGGCTGTGGATCCAGTCGCCCTTCAACATCTGGAAGTGAACCTGCCATGGCTGCCCAGACCGCATCCCTGAAAGACTTCTTCTCCAGCTTCCTGCTGCTCGAGCTTTTCAAGGGCATGAAGCTCACCGGACGGCATTTCTTCCAGCGCAACGTCACGATCCAGTTCCCCGAGGAGAAGACGCCGCTGAGCCCGCGTTTCCGCGGCCTGCACGCGCTGCGCCGCTACGAGAACGGCGAGGAGCGCTGCATCGCCTGCAAGCTGTGCGAGGCGGTGTGCCCGGCGATGGCGATCACGATCGAGAGCGACGTGCGCGACGACGGCAGCCGCCGCACGACGCGCTACGACATCGACCTGACCAAGTGCATCTTCTGCGGCTTCTGCGAGGAGAGCTGCCCGGTCGACTCGATCGTCGAGACCCACATCTTCGAGTACCACGGCGAGAAGCGCGGCGACCTGTACTTCACGAAGGACATGCTGCTGGCCGTGGGGGACCGTTACGAGGCCGAGATCGCCAAGAACAAGGAGGCCGACGCGAAATACCGCTAGACGCCGCGCATCGGCCTGCTGCGCACCTCGATCTCGCGCCTGCGCTGCTCGCCGTACCGATGTACGGCTGCGCTGCTCGACGCAAGCTCGAGGCGCTCGCGACGGCCGCTGCACGACGTCTACGACGCCTGAATCTTCGCGCAACACATATGACCACAACCGGCGCACTCTTCTACTTCTTCGCAGCCGTGCTGCTGTTCGCCGCCTTCCGTGTCATCACGGCGCGCAGCACGGTGCACGCGGCGCTCTACCTGGTGCTGGCCTTTGCCAACGCGTCCGTGATCTGGATGTTGCTGAAGGCCGAGTTCCTCGCGATCACGCTGGTGCTGGTCTACGTCGGCGCGGTGATGGTGCTGTTCCTGTTCGTGGTGATGATGCTGGACCTGAACAGCGACGACTTCCGCGAGGGCTTCTGGAAGCACCTGCCGCTGGCGGGCCTGATCGGCGCGGTGATCGCGCTCGAGATGGCGCTGGTGCTGATGGGCGGCTTCCGGCTGACCGACGTGCCGGCACCCGACCCGGCGCTGGCCAAGCTCGGCAACACCAAGCTGCTGGGCATCGAGATCTACACCAAGTACCTCTACCCGGTGCAGATCGCCGCGGTGCTGCTGCTGGTGGCGATCATCGCGGCGATCGCGCTGACGCTGCGCAAGCGCAAGGACAGCCGCACGCAGGATCCGTCGCGGCAGGTGCTGGCGCGCAAGGCCGATCGTCTGCGCATCGTCAAGATGGACCCGGTGATCGAGCGGCCGGCCACGCCGGTGGCCGCCGCTGCAGCCGCCCCGGGGGACAAGAAATGAGCTTCGGACCCATCACCCTCGGTCACTACCTGTCGCTGGGCGGCCTGCTTTTCGCGCTGTCGGTGATCGGCATCTACCTGAACCGCCGCAACCTGATCGTGCTGCTGATGGCCATCGAGCTGATGCTGCTGGCCGTCAACCTGAACTTCGTCGCCTTCTCGCATTACCTGGGCGACATGGCCGGCCAGGTGTTCGTGTTCTTCATCCTCACGGTGGCAGCGGCCGAAGCGGCGATCGGCCTGGCGATCCTGGTGGTGCTGTTCCGCAACCGATCGACCATCAACGTCGATGAACTCGACACCCTGAAAGGCTGAGGGCAGGGTAGAACAACATGGCTGCACAACTTTCCCAGAACCTGCTGCTGGCAGTGCCGCTCGCGCCGCTGGTCGGCGCAGTGGTCGCCGGCTTCTTCGGCAAGGCCATCGGCCGCGCCGGCGCGCACAGCGTCACCATCCTCGGCGTGCTGATCAGCTTCGTCGTCTCGGCGATGGTGCTCAACGACGTGATCGCCGGCGCCCGCTTCAATGCCACCGTCTATGAATGGATGGTGCTGGGCGGGCTGAAGATGGAAGTCGGCTTCCTGGTCGACGGCCTGACCGCGATGATGATGGTGGTCGTCAGCTTCGTCTCGCTGATGGTGCATGTCTACACCATCGGCTACATGGAGGAGGATCCGGGCTACCAGCGCTTCTTTTCGTACATCTCGCTGTTCACCTTCTCGATGTTGATGCTCGTGATGAGCAACAACTTCCTGCAGCTGTTCTTCGGCTGGGAGGCGGTGGGCCTGGTCAGCTACCTGCTGATCGGCTTCTGGTACAAGAAGCCGACCGCGATCTTCGCCAACCTGAAGGCCTTCCTGGTCAACCGGGTCGGCGACTTCGGCTTCATCCTGGGCATCGGCCTGATCGTCGCCTATGCCGGCACGCTGAGCTATGCCGAGGCCTTCGCCAAGGGTCCCGAACTGGCCAAGCTGGTCCTCCCGGGTACCGAGTGGATGCTGATCACGGTGACCTGCATCTGCCTGTTCATCGGCGCGATGGGCAAGAGCGCGCAGTTCCCGCTGCACGTCTGGCTGCCCGACTCGATGGAAGGCCCGACGCCGATCTCGGCGCTGATCCACGCGGCGACGATGGTCACCGCCGGCATCTTCATGGTCGCCCGGATGTCGCCGCTGTTCGAGCTGAGCGACACCGCGCTGAACTTCGTGCTGGTGATCGGCGCGATCACCGCGCTGTTCATGGGCCTGCTGGGCATCATCCAGAACGACATCAAGCGCGTCGTCGCCTACTCCACGCTCAGCCAGCTGGGCTACATGACCGTGGCGCTGGGCGTGTCGGCCTACTCGGTGGCGGTGTTCCACCTGATGACCCATGCCTTCTTCAAGGCGCTGCTGTTCCTCGGCGCCGGCTCGGTGATCATCGGCATGCACCACGACCAGGACATACGCAATATGGGCGGTCTGCGCAAGTACATGCCGATCACCTGGATTACCTCCCTGATCGGCTCGCTGGCGCTGATTGGGACACCGTTCTTCGCCGGGTTCTATTCGAAGGATTCGATTATCGAGGCCGTGGCTCTGTCGCACTTGCCGGGTTCCGGCTTTGCCTATTTCGCTGTGATGGCTGGCGTTTTCGTCACTGCCTTCTATTCTTTCCGGATGTACTTTCTGGTATTTCACGGTGAGGAACGTTTTGGCAAGGTGCCACATCATGCCGAAACGGTGGCCACTGCCAAGGCCGGTCACGCCTCGGCCCACGACGACCATTCGGCGCACGACGATGCACATCATGCCAGCGATGACCATGATGCCGGACACCATCATGGGCTCGCGCCGGGCCAGAAGCCACACGAGACGCCCTGGGTGGTGACCTTGCCCCTCGTCATGCTGGCGATACCTTCGGTGGTCATCGGCTATATCGGAATTGAACCGATGCTGTTCGGCGATTTCTTCAAGCAGTCGATTTTCGTCGATTCGG
>JAEUOY010000158.1 GCA_016790515.1 Burkholderiaceae bacterium
TTGTTCTGGCCGCGCAGCGGGTGCAGCCCGCTGCCGGGCTTGCCGATCTGGCCGGTGATCGCCGACAGCGCGATCAGGCAGCGCGCGTTGTCGGTGCCGTGCACATGCTGGCTGACGCCCATGCCCCACAGGATCATCGACGCGGGGCTGGTCGCGAAGGCGCGCGCCACCTCGCGGATCGTCTCGGCCGGGATGCCGCAGACCGGCGCCATGCGCTCGGGCGAGCAGTCGGCGACGCCGGCCTTCAGCGCCTCGAAGTTGGCGGCGCGGTCGCGCAGGAAGGCGGCGTCGGTCAGGCCGTCCTCGATCACCGTGTGGATCATCGCGTTGAGCAGCGCGACGTCGCTGTCGGGATTGAACTGCAGCGTGCGCCAGGCATGGCGCGACAGCTCGGTGCGGCGCGGGTCGGCCAGCACGATCTTCGTGCCGCGTGCGGCGGCGTTCTTCATCCAGGTGGCGGCGACCGGGTGGTTGGCGGTCGGGTTGCTGCCGATCACCAGGATCAGCCCGGCATGCTGCACGTCGTTGACCGGGTTGCTGACCGCCCCCGAGCCGACGCCTTCGAGCAGCGCGGTCACGCTGCTGGCGTGGCACAGCCGGGTGCAGTGGTCGACGTTGTTGCTGCCGAAGGCCGTGCGCACCAGCTTCTGGACCAGGTAGGCCTCCTCGTTGCTGCCCTTGGCCGAGCCGAAGCCGGCCAGCGTGGCCGGGCCGTGGGCGGCCTTCAGCCGCAGCAGGCCGGCGGCGGCGGCGTCCAGCGCCTCGTCCCAGCTCGCTTCGCGGAAGCTGTCGTGCCAATCCTGCGGCCGCGGCGCGGCCTGCGGGTCCTTGGCCACCCCCGGCTTGCGGATCAGCGGGGTCGTCAGGCGCTGGCGGTGGTGCACGTAGTCGAAGCCGAAGCGGCCCTTGACGCACAGCCGGCCGGCGTTGGCCGGGCCGTCGCGACCCTCGACCGCGACGATCTGGTTGTCGCGCACCTTGTAGCTGATCAGGCAGCCGACGCCGCAGTAGGGGCAGACCGAATCGACCGTCCGGTCGACCCGCTGGTCGCCGATCAGCGTCCTGGCCGACAAGGCGCCGGTCGGGCAGGCCTGCACGCATTCGCCGCAGCCCACGCAGCTGCTGTCGCCCATCGGATCGCCGAGGTCGAAGGCGATCGTCGCGTGCGCGCCGCGGTGCAGCACGCCGATCACGTCGTTCATCTGCGTCTCGCGGCAGGCGCGGACGCAGCGGGTGCACTGGATGCAGGCGTCGAGGTTCACCGCCATCGCCGGGTGGCTGAGGTCGGGCGCCGGCTGCTCGCGCTGCAGCGCGGCGAGTGCCGGGCGCGGCTGCACGCCCATCTTCGACGACCAGTCGCTCAGCTCGCCGTGCGCGCGGCTGGCGTCGCCGTCGACCCATTTGTGGCCCTGCGCCGGCAGGTCGGCCAGCAGCAGTTCGAGCACCATCTTCTGGCTCTTCAGCGCGCGCTCGCTTTGCGAACGCACCGCCATGCCGGGCGCGGGTGCCCGGCAGCAGCTGGGCGCCAGCGTGCGCTCGCCGGCGATCTCGACGACGCAGGCGCGGCAGTTGCCGTCGGCGCGCAGGCCGTCGCTCCAGCACAGGCGGGGGATCGCCACGCCGTGGCGCCGCGCGGCCTGCAGGATCGATTCGCCAGGCCGGGCGTCGACCGCGCGGTCGTCGAGCGTGAACGGGATCCGGTCGTCGCCGCTCATCACGCGCCCTCCACTTCGTCGGCAAAGTAGCGCTGCACGCAGCGGATCGGGTTCGGCGCCGCCTGGCCCAGGCCGCAGATCGACGCGTCGGCCATCACCTGCCCGAGGTCGTCCAGCGTGGTGCGGTCCCAGGCCGGCGCCGCCATCAGCCGGGCCGCCTTGTCGGTGCCGACCCGGCACGGCGTGCACTGGCCGCAGCTCTCGTCGGCAAAGAATTGCATCGCGTTCAGCGCCGCGTCGCGGGCGCGGTCGTGCCGGCTCAGCACCACCACCGCGGCCGAGCCGATGAAGCAGCCGTGCGGCTGCAGCGTGTCGAAATCCAGCGGCAGGTCGGCCAGCCGCGCCGGCAGGATGCCGCCCGACGCGCCGCCGGGCAGGTAGGCGTAGAGCTGGTGGCCCTCGGCCATGCCGCCGCAGAACTCGTCGACCAGCTCGCGCAGCGTGATGCCCGCCGGCGCCAGCTTGACGCCGGGCTGCCGCACCCGGCCGCTGACGCTGAACGAGCGCAGGCCCTGGCGGCCGTGGCGGCCGAAGCCGGCGAACCAGGCCGGCCCGCGCTGGACGATGTCGCGCACCCAGTACAGCGTCTCGAAGTTGTGCGCCAACGTCGGGCGCCCGAACAGCCCGCGCTCGGCGATGTAGGGCGGCCGCAGCCGCGGCTCGCCGCGCCTGCCCTCGAGGCTTTCGAGCATCGCCGACTCCTCGCCGCAGATGTAGGCGCCGGCGCCGCGGCGCAGCTCGATGGCCGGCAGCGGGCACGGCGGGTCGGCCAGCAGCCGCGCCAGCTCGCGTTCGAGCAGCGCGCGGCAGCCGTGGTACTCGTCGCGCAGGTAGAGGTAGACCGATTCGGTGCCGACGACCTGGGCGGCGACCAGCACACCTTCAAGGAAGCGATGCGGGTCGCGCTCGAGGTAGGTCCGGTCCTTGAAGGTGCCGGGCTCGCCTTCGTCGATGTTCACCGCCAGCACCCGCGGACCGGCAAAGCCGCGCACGATGGCCCATTTGCGCCCGGCCGGAAAGCCCGCGCCGCCGAGGCCGCGCAGGCCCGAATCGGTCATCGCGGCGAGCACCGCGTCGGCATCGTGCTCGCCGTTGACCAGCGCCGCGGCGAGCTGGTAGCCGCCCAGTCGGCGGTAGGCGTCGTAGCCGACGTACGCCGGCGCCTCGTCGGCCGGGCCGGCGGTGATCGCGCTGGGCGCTGCCGCGGCCGGGTCGAAGTGGCCATCGTCGCGGCCGAAGGCCGGCAGACTGCCGTCGGGCCGCACCAGCCGCGCCCGCACCGCCGCCAGGTCGGCGTTCATCACCGGCGCTTGCCCGACCACCGCCACCGGCGCCTGCTCGCAGCGGCCGACGCAGGGCGCCGTGACCACGCGGACGCCCTCGCCCAGCGCGCCCTGCAACTGCCCGAGCAGCGCGGCGGCGCCGGCCAGCGTGCACGACAGCCCGTCGCAGACCCGCACGGTGACCCGTGGCGCGGCGGCATCGTCGGGCAGGATCTGGAAGTGGTGGTAGAAGCTCGCGACCTCGGTGACTTCGGCGATCGACAAGCGCATCTCGGCGGCCAGCGCGACCAGATGGCGCTGGAACAGCGCGCCGAAGCGGTCGTTGAGCCGATGCAGCTGTTCGATCAGCCGGTCGCGGCGCGACCCGTCGTCGGCCAGCAGGTCGCGCACCTCGGCACGGGCCGCGTCGTCGGGCTGGCGGCCTTTCAGCCGGCTTTGCTTGCCGATGCGCTGGCGCAGCGCGTCGGTGCGGATCGGTGCCAGGGTGGGCGCATCGGGCTGCGACATGGCGGGGTCTCGTTCGGGAACCAACGCGCATCATCGACGCCCGGGGCGCGGCCGTCCAATCGAATCGGCGAACGGGGGGATTCAGGGAATGAATCGAGTCCGGCGGGTTGGCCTGATTCCGATGTCCGAGCGCCTCGACCCCAGAGCCCTGGGCGAACGCGACGTAAGGGCCGACGCCGTCGATGAACTCATGGCGCCGAGCGACCGGCGTCTGCGGTCATCGATCGAAGACCGGAAACGAATAACAGCGGTCGGTCAGACGCGGCAAGACTAAACCCGCTAACGACCCTGAAGCGACATCCGCCGCGCCGAATTCGCCCCCCTGAAGCTGCCGGTCGGACACCCCCACAGTCACCCGTATGAGGCCCCGCAGCGGAGGGCACACGCCGGCGGGCAGTAATCAAGGCGATTGAGGCAAGGAGCACGGCTTGAGACCGTGCGGGCTCACCTCACCGCGAGCCCATCGTGCGAGCCACGGCGCAGCAGCCCCAGCGGGCTCCCGATGGCGCCCCGGTCCACTACGAACGCCACCGCCCCGAGCAGACCACGCTGTACTGCCTGGTGCAGCAGCACGCGGCCAGCTTCATCGCCCACACCGAGGCCAGCACCGGCGCAGCGCTGCCCCGGTTCATCAAAGACGAGTTCGACGCCTTCCTCGAGTGCGGCATCCTGGCCCACGGCTTCTTGCGGCTACGCTGCGGCGAGTGTGGCCACGACAAGCTGCTGGCCTTCAGCTGCAAGCGGCGGGGGTTCTGCCCGTCATGCGGTGCGCGCCGGATGTCGCAGACGGCAACGCACCTGGTGGACCATGTCATCCCGCACGTGCCAGTGCGGCAATGGGTGCTGTCGCTGCCGATCCCGCTGCGCGTGCTGCTGGCCGCGACGACCGAGCTGGTTACTCCGGTGCTGCAATAGGTGCATCGATTGATCACGCGACACCTACTGGACGATCCCGGGCTCAG
>JAEUOY010000103.1 GCA_016790515.1 Burkholderiaceae bacterium
CAATGGGTGCTGTCGCTGCCGATCCCGCTGCGCGTGCTGCTGGCCGCGCAGCCCGAGCTGGTCACGCCGGTGCTGCAGGTGGTGCAGCGCGTGATTGCGCGCCATCTGCTGGACGCTGCCGGGCTCAAGGCTGAGCCCGGACACAAACAGTCCAGTGGACTGTTTGTGCCTGGCGAAGGGCCTGGCCATTGGCCAGGCGCGGCCTGCAAGGCCGACGAAGGCCACGGCGGCGCTGTCACGCTGATCCAGCGCTTCGGCTCGGCCGCCAACTTGAATTTCCACCTGCATTGCCTGGTGCTGGACGGCGTGTACCGCTGCGGCGCCGATGGCGTGCCCGGTTTCGTCGAGGCGGGTGCGCCGACCGACGACGAGCTGGACGCGCTGCTGCACACCATCATTGCCCGGCTGATGAAGATGCTCACGCGCCGGGGCGTGCTGGTCGAGGACATGGGCCAGACCTACCTGGCCGAGCCCGATGGCGACGGCGAAGAGGCGCGCACCCTGCGGCCGCTGCAGGCCGCGGCCATCACGTACCCCATTGCCTTGGGCCCCCGCGCCGGGCAGAAGATGCTAACCCTGCGAGGCGCGATGCCACGCGAAGCCACGGCGCGCCAGCCCCTGTGCGCCGACATCGACGGCTTCAGCCTGCACGCCGCGGTGCGGGTGGACGCACATGACCGCAAGCGGCTGGAACAGCTGTGCCGCTACATCACGCGGCCGGCGCTATCGGAAGAACGGGTGCAGCTCAACGCGGCAGGGCAGGTGGAGCTGAAGCTCAAGACACCGTGGCGCGCCTGCATCTCATCAGGTTCCACGGCGTGCTGGCGCCCAACGCCAAGCTGCGGGCGCTGGTGGTGCCGCAGGGGCCGCCCGCGCAGGAGAAATCGGCCACGGAGGCTGCAGCCGCCGCCGGATGCGAGGTCGAGCCTGTCCTCGCCCGGCCGAACCGCATCGGCTGGGCGCGGCTGCTCAAGCGCGTGTTCGATATCGACATGCAGCGCTGCCCGAACTGCGGCGCCGGGGAGCTCAAGATCATCGCGGCCATCCTGGAGTGGCCGGTCATCGAGAAGATCCTCACGCACCTGGGGCTGGATCCGCAGCCGCCGCTGAAGGGTCGGGCGCGCGAGGCGGGGCAAGACTTGCCCGCCTGAGCTGCACTGTTCGGATGCGCATCAAAGCGGGCCGCGCTGCCAAGCCGCCGCCGGGGTAGCACTGCGCGACGTAGCGGCCCGACGCCGCAAGCCTCAGGGTCAACCCTGACGCCAAGGCCGAAAACACCCCTTGTGAACGGTCACGGGCTTGCCGAACCAAGCCAATGCGGGGCGCCGGCACCAAACCCAGGCCCTTCATGCCCACTTCTTACCGCCGCCGCCCGGTCCTCAGACCTGACTTGGACTGTGCTGAGGGCGGTTAAAACTCCTATGCCCATCCGAGCCTGCGCTCGAAGATCATGCCGATCCTGTCGAACTCGCTCGTGACGCGTGTGCTGACGCCCGAGGAGCGCGCCGCCGCCGGGCTGCGCAGCACGGTCTTCGTGACCGACACGCGCACGCTGCGCTACTACTACCGCATGCTGCCCGACGGGCGCATGCAGATCGGCAGCCGCAGCGCGATCACCGGCGCCGACGCTCCCAATCCACGCCACATGCAGATGCTCATCGACGGCCTGCACCGCAAGTTCCCGACGCTTCGGGGCGTCGAGATCGCGCACAGCTGGTGGGGCTGGGTCGACGTGAGCCACGACATGATGCCGCGCATCGCCCGGCCCGACCCGGCGCAGACGATCTACTACGCGCTCGGCTACGGCGGCAACGGCGTGGCGTTCTCGGCGCACGCCGGCCGGCGGCTGGCGCAGCGCATGGCCGGCCAGGCCGACTCGAGCCTGCAGTTGCCGATCTACGCCGCGCCGCTCGAGTATCCGAACGTCTTCAACCGCGTGCGATCGCCGGTCTTCGCCCCCTTCCGCCGCCTCGGACAGCGCGCGCTCTACCACTGGTACCACCTGCGCGACGAGCGCCTGTGAGGCCGGCCGCCGTATTGGCGATCACCTGGGAGTAATGATCTCCGCCTGACGGTGGTGTGACGCGTTGGCACCGAAGACGCAGAGGCTCTCGCGATGCTTGCCAGGCGCTGCTGGCCCAAACTCTCCGTTCAGCTAGCACGCGCGACCCCTTGACATTCATCGCTGAACGACTTAAATTGGATCCATCTTGGATGCATACGCACTTCTCAACGCAACCATCGCGTACGCCAGCGTGCGCGACGCTATCCTGCGGGGCCATCTCGCGGCCGGTGAGCGTCTCGTCGCGCAGCGGCTCGCCGAGCAGGCCGGCCTTAGTCGCACGCCGATCAAGGAAGCCCTGGCGCGCCTGGAAAGCGAAGGGCTCGTGGTGCGCGCCGAGAACTGGGGCTACGTGGTACGCACCATCTCGATGCGGGACGCCGAAGAGATCTTTGAAGCGCGCCTCGTCATCGAGGTGGCCGCGGCGGGCATCGCCGCGCAACGCGCCACCGCCGCGGAGGTCGACGTGATGACGAAGCTGCTCGCGTCGTCGCAGAAGCGCCTGCAGGCGCGCAACCTTGTCGACTTCCAGCATGAGGCACGCGCGATCCACGAAACGATTGCGCAGGCCACTGGCAACTCGCAGCTCGTGCGGATGTTCAAGCAGGTAAACGACCTTGTGCTGCTGTTTGGCGTGTCCCTGCTGAAGGCCAACCCGGCGCGCGCCACTGACATCCTTTCGGAGAACGCCGCCATCGTCGCCGCCATCCGCGCCGGCAACGCCGACGACGCCGCGGCGCTGATGCGCAAGCACATCGAATGCGGACACGCCAGCTTCCGCGACACGGTCACTTCCGTGCGCACCGCCATACGCATGCCCTGACACTTCTCCCAGTCTCGCCATGATCTCCACTTCTACGCCGCAAGGCGATCTCCTCTACCGCTTCGTCGTCATCGCCGACACGCACGTCAACGAGTCCGAGGAATACGCGTCTTCGTTCTTCGAACTGAACCGGCTCGCGAACGGACGCGCGGCTATTGCCTTCGCCGCCGCGGCGCGCCTGAAGCCGGCGTTCGCGATCCACCTGGGCGACATCGTGCATCCGCTGCCCTGCAGCCCGGCCTACAACGAGGCCGCGCGCCGCTATAAGCAACTGGCGCAGGCCTTCAACTGCGACGTGCACCTCACGCCCGGCAACCACGACATCGGTGATAAGCGCTGGCCGCTGGCGCCGGTCGCCGGCATCGAGCAGGACTTCATCAGCGACTACGAGCGCGTCTTCGGGCCACAGTGGACCGAATGGCGAAGTGGCCCGTGCTCGTTCTTCTCGCTCAACACGTCGCTGCTGAACTCGGGGCTTCCCGACGAGGCGGCGCAACGCCATTGGTTCGAGGCGCGCCTCGCGGCATGCCAACCGGGCATGCGGAAGTTCCTCGCACTGCACTATCCGCCGTACCTGCGCGACGCGCATGAGCCGGGCCACTACGACAATGTCGATGAACCAGCGCGCACGTGGCTGCTCGAAACCATCGCGCGGCACCGCTTCGAAGCCGTTTTCTGCGGCCACGTACACAACTTCTGGTACGACCGACACGATGGCACCGAGATCTACCTGCTGCCGTCGACCGCGTTCGTGCGGCAGGACTACTCGGAACTGCAGCGCGCCACGCCGCCCGGCGCAGAGGGCGGCCGCCATGACCTAGGCAAGCTGGGCTACTTTCTGGTCGACGTCTACGAAACAGGCCACATCGCGCGGTTCATGCGCTGCGACAAGTCCGACGTGCGCTCGATCGACCACGAACTGCACGCGACGTCGCCGCATCCGAAGCGCCCGGCGCTCCCGAACCTCGGCATCGACCTCGCGTACCCGTGGGCGGAGGACGTCGAACTGCCGCCGAACCCGGCGCTCGACGAGTTCCGTCGCAAGAAGGTCCGCAACGACTATCCGCTGCTGTCGCTGTTCGAACTCGGCACGTCGCTGGTCCGCGTGCCGGTCGATGACCTCGACGATGACGCGCTGGTTACCCGGCTCGAGAAGCTTGGCCATATCGGGCTGCGCGTGCAGCTCATCGTGTCGTCGGGGATGCCGAGCGAGCGACAGATCGCGCGCATGCAGGCGCTGCGCCCGATGCTCGATGCCGTCGAATGGGTGCTGCATGAAGACGCGATGGAGCGCGCAGCCGCGCCCATCGCGGCGGTCATGCGCCAAATCGGCGACACGCCGCTTCTCGTCAGCAAGCTACGCCGTCCGAGCGACTCGGCCATCGACGGGCTGAAGTACGGACACCTCGTGTTCCACGGCTGGGTGCCGCAAGAAGCCGATCGGATCGCCCAAGCTCTGCGTCATACATTCGCCGGCGTTCCAGGCGCCGGAGCCGTGCTGCGTGTGCGTCTCGGCGAGTCGCCGCTCGGGATGGCCTGCCAAGCCGATGAACTCTCTCAGGCGGTGAACGCGCCGATGTGCCTCGTCGTGCGCATGGCCACCGACAGCCCCGCCACCGAACAGGCGTCGGAGCTCGTGCTCGCCGCGCGCACGATCGAAGCGGCCATTGCCGCGTGGCGCTATCCGCGCCTGAAGCTCATCATCGATGGGCTGATCGACGTCGATCGCGGCTACTTCCGCCGTCTCGGACTCATCGATCGCGCCTTCAATCCGCGCGCCGCGGCGCGTGCGCTGCGCCATCTGCAGGTGCTGCTGGCCGATTTGCCGGGCAGCGATGCCGAGGTGCTGCGTCACGAGAGTGCTGCCGCCGTTCGATACGAGATCTCCACCTCGCACGGCATGCTGAAGCTGGCGCTCGAAGCTGCAGACGCGACCGCCCCGCACACGACGCCGAGCGGCGCAACGGTGTACTCGCTCCTCGACGGCTGCCGTCTCGACCCGATCGGCGCCGAACGCGTGCCCGCGGATGCGCTGCGCGCGCTCGCGTTCCGCTTCCCTGCACCATGACTTCCCCAACTGCCCTGCCGCGCCTCAAGCGGAGTTGCCGATGAAAGCCTTCCCCGTTGCCTCTCATCTCCTCGCTGCAGCAGCCGTGTGCCTCGCCGCTTCCATGCTGCAGCCAGCGCAAGCCGGCCCCGGCGGCTACCCGAGCAAGCCAATCAAGATCGTCGTCCCGTGGGCCGCCGGCGGCGCCGCCGACTTCCTCGCCCGCAGCGTCGGGCAGCGCCTGTCCGAGCGCATTTCCGCGCCGGTGATCGTCGAGAACAAGGCGGGCGCTGCCACCAACATCGGTACCGAAGCCGTGGCGCAAGCGCCGGCCGACGGCTACACGCTGCTGATGGCGAGCTCAAACAACTGTGTCAACGTCTCGCTCTATCCGAATCTCAGGGTCGACTTCAAGACGGCGTTCGTGCCGATCACCAACGTTGCGATCGCTCCGAACATCCTGGTCGTACATCCGTCGGTGCCCGCCAGCAACGTGAGCCAGCTGGTCACACTCGCGCGCCAGAAGCCCGGCAGCGTGAACTACGCGTCGTCCGGCAACGGCAGCGCGTCGCACCTCGCCGCCGAGAAGTTCAGGCTGCAGGCGAAGGTCGACATCGTCGGCATTCCGTACAAGGGCGCTGCACCGGCCGTCTCGGACCTTCTCGGCGGCCAGACGGCGATGATGTTCACCGTCATTCCCGCGACCCTCGAACACGTCAAGGCCGGCAAGCTGCGCGCGATGGCCGTCGCAACGCCGAAGCGCATCGCACTGTTGCCCGACGTGCCCACCGTATCCGAAAGCGGGCTACCGGGATTCGAGTCGAGCATCTGGTACGGGCTCGTCGCGCCCGCGAAGACACCGCCGGAGATCGTGCAGTTCCTCACCGCGGAGATCAGCGCGATCCTCAAGGAGCCCGCGATCATCGAACGGCTGAGCTCGCAGGGCACGATACCGGTTGGCGATTCGCCTGCCGAGTTCGCGGCGACGATCGCCGGCGACATCGAGCGCTATGCTGAACTGGTCCGCCGTGCGTCAATCAAGGCAGATTGATCTTCTTTCGGCGACCGCGGCAACTGCTAGAGCCTCATCCCCACTGCATCTGCTAGCGTGACTAGCTCGGCGCACGCTTCGCCTCACCTAGGTGCCGACCCGAGTGTGTGATCCTGGGCGCCAGGATCACCGTGCCTTACGCCCCCACCTGGTGTGACCGAGGACCAAGCCCGCTTCTAGCTCGCCTGGCCTTCCATCCACGCCGGCAGCAGCGCGGCACTTTCCAGCAGCGCATCGGCACCCGACAGCCGCGCTTCGGCGCGAGCCAGTCGCCGCGCACGCTCGGCCGCCGGCAGCGCGGCCAGCGCCACCGCATCGAGGCCGACCTCGTTGCCGGTGGCGGTGATGCCGATGCAGCGCATGCCGGCGCTGCGCCCTTCGGCGATGTCGGCCGGCGTATCGCCCACTTTCAGCGCATCGGCGAGCGGCCAGACGCCGGCGCGCTCGGCAAGGCGGAAACACTCCCATGGGGCGGGCCGACCCTCGGGCACTTCGTCGGCACAGACCACCGGCCCCGGAGGCCGGCCGCGCGCGCGGCCGGTTCGATGGCAGCCATCATCGCGCGCGTGTAGCCGCTGCAACTGCCGAGCGCGATGCCGCGCTCGCGCAAGGCGCACAGCGCTGCGGGCACGCCGTCGATCGGCGTCGCATGCGCGGGCAGTACGGCCTGCAGGCGCTCGCCGAAGGCGCGATACAGCGCTCGACGCGCACCTCGTCATCGAGCGCACGCAGCGTTGCCGGCAGCCGGCGCACGACCTCAGGCAGCGCCAGGATCGTCCGCACATGCGCTCGTTTGTGGGCACCCATGAGCGCGCGCGCGGTGGCCTCGTCGATCGGCAGATCCTCGGCCTCGAACGCCTGCAGCAAGGCCATCAGCGGCGCGCGGCAGCCGTGGTCGACCAAGGTGCCCGCCCAATCGAAGACGATCAGCCGCGGCGCCATCACGCAGGACGGTCGAGCCGCGCCCGAATCTCGGCCACCCCATCGTGGTCGGCCGGGAACAGATGGTCGCCGCCGATCACCGCGTCGATGCCGGTGCGCTGCAGCATCTCCTGCACTTCGGGCTTGACGTTGTAGAGGTACAGCGCGCCGCCGAGCGCGCGCCGGCGGCGTGCTTCGGCCGCCAGCATCTGCGCGCCGGCGTAATCGACGAAGTTGACTCCGCCGGCCAGCAGCAGCAGGTGGCGTCGCGCCGGCTCGCGCTCGTCGATCGCCTGCAGCGCCTCGGCCAGGTGGTTGACGGCGCCGAAGAAGATCGAGCCGTTGAGCCGCACCACGGTCAGCGGCTCGCCGCCCGGCGGCTGCGGGTCGCCGAGAAAGGCCTGCGGCCAGCCGGGTTGATCCGGTGCGAGACGCTGCAGCGGCGGATGCGAGGTGCGGTTCAGGTAGAGCATCAGCGACAGCAACACGCCGATGTAGATCGCGAACTCGAGCTGCCGGGCGACGCTTCGCCGGTTCCAGGTCACGGCAGACGGCCCACTCGCCTGACCCGATCGCAGCCGGCCGCCGCCTGGCTCCACAAAGCAGGGCCCGGCCCAAGTTCGCCTCCAGGCTCTGGCTCGTCACGAGCGGCTGCTTCCGGCACAGGCAGTGGTAGTCCGCACCTGGCCGTCAGCGCGAGCCCGGTGCCCAGACGCGAATGACCGCACCCGCTGGACTGCCGACCACCGGCGCTCCAGACTGCCGAAGTCGCAAGGCCTGGCGAAAAGATCGTCGGAGGCCAGTCGGTCTGACACTGAGCAAACCTGTGGGGCCATGACCGACTCGACGCAATTGTCGGCACATGTGTCCGAGGACCCTGTGCCCGAAATGCCCATGTCGATCAGCGGGGCGGGCCACAGTGCAGCGCATTGCCGGCCCCAGCTGGCCCGAGACCTGGACGCAGGCGCCCCGATTGGGTCCAGAATCCGCCCGGCGGCGCCCCACCCGGCGGCCCTTGAAGGAGCGACATGTCCCCGTCACCCGCTTCGCTGCAGCTGCACGTGCCCGAGCCCACCGGGCGCCCCGGGCAGGCCACCGATTTCTCCTACCTGCGCGTCTCGGCACCCGGCGAGGTGCCGCGGCCCGCGGTGGACATCGTGCCGTCGCACACCGGCACGATGGCCTGGAAGCTGATCCGGGTGCTCGACGACCAGGGCCGCGCCGTCGGGCCCTGGGCGCCGCAGGTCGAGCCGGAGGCGCTGCGCCGCGGCCTGCGCGCGATGCTGCGCACCCGCGCCTTCGACGCCCGCATGCTGCTGGCGCAGCGCCAGAAGAAGGTCTCGTTCTACATGCAGTGCCTGGGCGAGGAGGCGATCGCGGTGGCCCACGCGCAGGCGCTGCAGCCCGGCGACATGTGCTTTCCCACCTACCGCCAGCAGGGGCTGCTGGTCTCGCGCGACGACATCGACGTCGTCGAGCTGATGTGCCAGCTGCTCAGCAACCGGCGCGATCCGCTGCGCGGCCGCCAGCTGCCGGTGATGTACTCGTACAGGCGCGCCGGCTTCTTCTCGATCTCAGGCAACCTGGCGACACAGTTCGTGCAGGCGGTGGGCTGGGCGATGGCCAGCGCGATCCGCGGCGACTCGAAGATCGCCTCCGGCTGGATCGGCGACGGCTCCACCGCCGAGGCCGACTTCCACAACGCGCTGACCTTCGCCCATGTCTACCGCGCGCCGGTGATCCTGAACGTCGTCAACAACCAGTGGGCGATCTCGACCTTCCAGGCCATCGCCGGCGGCGAAGGCACCACCTTCGCCGCGCGCGGCGTCGGCGCCGGCATCGCGTCGCTGCGCGTCGACGGCAACGATTTCCTGGCCGTGCTGGCGGCCTCGCGCTGGGCCGCCGAGCGCGCGCGCCGCAACCTGGGACCGACGCTGATCGAGTGGGTCACCTACCGCGCCGGCGCGCACTCGACCTCGGACGACCCGTCGCGCTACCGCCCGGCCGACGACTGGGCGCAGTTCCCGCTCGGCGACCCGGTGGCGCGGCTCGCGCGCCACCTCGAAGTCCTGGGCGCCTGGTCCGACGAGGAGCATGAGCGCACCGTCAAGGGCTTCGACGAGGAGATGTCGGCGGCGCTGAAGGAGGCGCTGAAGTCCGGCTCGGTGCAGGACGGCCACATCCCGCCGCTGGCGACGATGTTCGAGGACGTGTACAAGGAGATGCCGCCGCACCTGCGCGACCAGATGCGGCAGGCCGCGGCGCAAGGAGGCTGACCGTGTCGAAGATGACCATGATCCAGGCCCTGCGCTCGGCGATGGACGTGATGCTGGGGCGCGACGAGAACGTCGTCGTCTTCGGCGAGGACGTCGGCTACTTCGGCGGCGTCTTCCGCTGCACCGAAGGGCTGCAGGCGAAGTACGGCCGCCAGCGCGTGTTCGATTCGCCGATCGCCGAAGGCGGCATCGTCGGCACCGCGATCGGCATGGCCGCCTACGGCCTGCGCCCGGTGGTCGAGCTGCAGTTCGCCGACTACTTCTACCCGGCGTCGGACCAGATCGTCTCCGAGGCGGCGCGCCTGCGCTACCGCTCGGCGGGCGACTTCACGGCGCCGATCGTGATCCGCATGCCCTGCGGCGGCGGCATCTACGGCGGGCAGACGCACAGCCAGAGCCCGGAGGCGCTGTTCACCCATGTCTGCGGGCTGCGCACCGTGATGCCGAGCAACCCCTACGACGCCAAGGGGCTGCTGATCGCCGCCATCGAGTGCGACGACCCGGTGATCTTTCTCGAGCCCAAGCGCATCTACCCCGGCCCCTTCGACGGCCACCACGACCAGCCGATGGTGCCCTGGTCGGCGCACCCGGCCAGCGAGGTGCCCGAGGGCCACTACACGGTGCCGCTGGACAGCGCGCGCGTCGTGCGAGCGGGCGACGACCTGACCGTGCTGACCTACGGCACGATGGTCTACGTGGCCGAGGCGGCGGCGCGCGAGACCGGCGTCGACGCCGAGGTGATCGACCTGCGCAGCCTCTGGCCGCTGGACCTGCCGGCGATCGTCGCCTCGGTCGAGAAGACCGGCCGCTGCGTGGTGCTGCACGAGGCCACGCGCACCAGCGGCTTCGGCGCCGAGCTGGCGGCGCTGGTGCAGGAACACTGCTTCTACCACCTGGAAGCCCCGATCGAGCGCGTGGCCGGCTGGGATACGCCCTACCCGCATGCGCTGGAGTGGTCCTACTTCCCGGGCCCGGCGCGGGTTGCCCAGGCCTACCGCAAGGTGATGACGTCATGAGCGTGCATACCGTGTTGATGCCCGACATCGGCGAAGGCATCGCCGAGGTCGAGATCGTCGAGTGGCGCGTCGCGCCGGGCGACGCGGTCGCCGAAGACCAGACGCTGTGCGACGTGATGACCGACAAGGCCGCGGTCGAGATCCCCTCGCCGGTGGCCGGCCGGGTGCTCGAGCTCGGCGGTCCGGTCGGGCAGGTGCTGCCGGTGGGGGCGGTGCTGATCCGCATCGAGACGGCGGCCGCGGCATCGCTGCCGCCGTCGCCACCCCCGCCACCCCCGCTACCTTCGCCACCTTCGCCGCCCCCGCCGCCCCCGTCACCGGTGCCGCCGCCTTCGCCCGCGCCGGCGCCGGCGCTTGCACCCACCCCGGCGCCGCCGCCTGTACCCACCCCGGCGCCGGTCGCTGCAGCCCCCGCGGCCGCGCGAGCACTCGCCGCGCCCGCGGTACGCCAGCGCGCGAAGGCCCTGGGCCTGGACCTCGCCGGCCTGCGCGGCAGCGGGCCCGAAGGCCGTGTGCTGCACGCCGACCTCGACGCCGTGGCCGCCACGGCCCTGCGCCCGGCCGCCGCCGAAGGCACGCGCGAAGTGCGCGTCATCGGCCTGCGGCGCGCCATCGCGCAGAAGATGCAGGAATCCAAGCGCCGCATCCCGCACTACAGCTATGTCGAGGAGGTCGACGTCACCGAGATGATGGCGCTGCGCGACGAGCTGAACCGCGAGCACGCGGCGCGCGGCGAGCTTTCGCCGCTGACGCTGGTCGTGCGTGCGGTGGTCAAGGCGGTGGCCGCGTTCCCGCAGGTCAACGCCCGCTACGACGACGAGGCCGCGGTGCTCACGCTGTTCGACGCGGTGCACCTGGGCGTGGCCACGCAGACCGACGGCGGCCTGATGGTGCCGGTGCTGCGCGACGCGCAGTCGCTGGACCTCTGGGGCTGTGCCGCCGGCATCGCGCGCCTGGCCGCCGCCGCCCGCGCCGGCAAGGCCACCCGCGCCGAGCTGACCGGCTCGACGCTCACCGTCACCAGCCTGGGCAAGCTCGGCGGCATCGCGTCGACGCCGGTGATCAACCACCCCGAGGTGGCGATCGTCGGCATCAACCGCATCGTCGCGCGGCCGGTGGTGCGCGACGGCCTGGTGCAGGTGCGGCAGATGATGAACCTGTCGTCGTCGTTCGACCACCGCGTGGTCGACGGCGCCGTCGCGGCCGCCTACGTCCAGCGCGTGCGCCAGTTGCTGGAGCACCCGGCGCTGATGTTCATGGACTGACCCGGACTTCGGCCGCTCGACGGCATCCCGCACCGGAGCGTCTGCCGTTCAGGGCACGCCGGTCCGGCGTCGAGCCATCCCGTCCGGGCGACAGCCGACATGGCGCGGCTGGCCCCAGCTCGACCGACCGTCATGCCTGCGCAGCACCCAGCGCGCCGCTGTGTGCGGCCACCAGCTCGAGCCACTGGGCCTGCTGCGCCAGCGCCAGCGCCGCCTGCAGCGCCAGCGTCGGGCGGCCGGTGTCCGCGGTCAGCAGCCCGACCGGCGTTCGCAGCACCGGCGCCACCAGCGGCCGCGCCTGCAGCCCCGGCTGGCCACGCGCCACGGCGACCAGCGCGCCCGGCAGCACCGCCGCCAGCGCCGGCTGCTGCACCGCCATCAACAGGGCCAGCACCGAGTTGGTCTCCATCGCGACCTGCGGCCGGGCCCCGATGCCGGCAAAGGCCTCGTCGATCAGCGCGCGAAAGTGCATCTCGGGCGTCAGCAGCGCCAGCGGCAAGGTCGCGGCCTCGGCCCAGCCGATCGGCGGCCCGAAGCCGAACGGCGCATCGCCCGCCCCCCGGTGCCGCAGCACATAGCAATGCTCGTCGTACTGCGGCCAAACCTGAAGCCGGCGGGCCTTGACCTCGGGCCGGCCGCTGTAGCCCAGCCCGAGATCGAGCGCCAGCGTGTCGAGGCCGGCCTCGATCTCGGGCGAGCTGAGCGAGCGCAGCACCGGCCGCAGGCCCGGGTGCAGCGCCTGCAGCCGGGCGGCGAAGCGCGCGGCCACCGGTTCGGCGCTGGGCACCGTGCCGATCAGCAGCTGGCCGGTCGGCGCGCCGGCGCGGCTGGCCAGCGCCTGGCGCAGCGACTCGGCCTCGTGCAGCATGCGGTGGCCATGCGCCAGCGCCAGTTCGCCCTCGGGCGTCAGCCCCTCGTACTGGCGGCCGCGGCGCACGATCGTGGCGCCGAAGGCCTGTTCCAGCGCCCGGATCGCATTCGACAGCGCCGGCTGCGTGATGTGGCAGGACTGCGCCGCGCGGCCGAAATGGCGGTGCTGTTCGAGCGCAGCCAGGTAGCGCAGGGATTCGAGCAGGTTCATCGGGCGCGGGGCAGCGGGGCTGGCAGGTCACTGCGGCGGGCCAGTGTAAGCAGAGACCTTGGACAGACACCGCCGGCTGGCGGATGATGGCCCGGCCTGCGTCGCTGCCCGGCCAGGCCCAGGAACCGACGACCATGACCACCCCGCTGGACCCGGCCGCCACCGCGGCGCTGCAACGCGCCGCCGCGTTGTCGATCGACTTCCGCAACCAGCTCGACGACGGCCCGCAGCGGCCGCGGGCCGATTACCACGAGATGCTGCAGCGCTTCGATGCCCCGCTGCCGGGCACCGGCGCGTCGCCGGCGGCGGTGATCGCCCAGCTCGCCGATCGCGCCGCGCCCGGGCTCACGGCAATGACCGGCCGGCGTTTCTTCGGCTGGGTGATCGGCGGCTCGCACCCGGTCGGCGTCGCCGCCGACTGGCTGACCTCGGCCTGGGGCCAGAACGCCGGCAACCATCTGGCCAGCCCGGCCGCCGCGGCCTGCGAGACGGTGGCCGCGCGCTGGCTGCTCGAACTGCTGGGCCTGCCGCCCGAGGCCTCGGTCGGCTTCACCACCGGCGCGACGATGGCCAACTTCGTCGGCCTGGCCGCCGCCCGCGGCGAGGTGCTGCGCCGCGTCGGCTGGGACGCCGACGCCCGGGGCCTGTTCGGCGCGCCGCCGATCCAGGTGCTGATCGGCGACGATGCCCACACCACGGTGTTCTCGGCGCTGCAGTACCTGGGGCTGGGCCACGAACGCGTGACCCGCGTGGCCACCGGCGCCGACGGCGCGATCGATGCCGCCGCCTTCGAGCAGGCGCTGCTGCACTGCCCCGAGGGCCCGCTGATCGTCGTGCTGCAGGCCGGCCAGATCAACACCGGCGCGTTCGATCCGTTCCTGCCGTTGATTGCGCGGGCCCGCGCCCGCGGCGCCTGGGTCCATGTCGACGGCGCATTCGGCCTCTGGGCCCGCGCCTGCCCGGCGCATGCCGCGCCCGCCGAGGGCGTGCAGGCGGCCGATTCCTGGGCCACCGACGGCCACAAGTGGTTGCAGACGCCCTACGACTGCGGCTACGCGATCGTGCGCGATGCGCAGGCCCACGAGCGCGCGATGAGCGTGCACGCCAGCTACCTGCCCGATTCGGCCGGCGACCGCAACCCGGCCAGCCTGGTGCCCGAGCTGTCGCGCCGCGCGCGTGGCTTCGCGACCTGGGCGCTGATCAGCCACCTCGGCCGCGACGGCATCGCCGCGATGGTCGAACGCCATGGCCGGCTGGCCCGGCGCATCGCCGACCGCATCGCCCGCGAGCGCGGCGCCGCGCTGCTCAACGAGGTGGTGCTGAACCAGGCCGTGCTGCGCTTCGGCGCCGATGTCGGCACCGAGGCAGGCGACCGCCTGACCCGAGCGGTGATCGACCGGGTGCAGCGCGAGGGCCGCTGCTTCGTCGGCGGCGCGCAGTGGCGCGGCCGCTGGGTGATGCGGCTGTCGGTGATCGGCGCCACCGAGGAGGCCGATGCCGACCTCGCCGCCGAAGCCATCGCCGCGGCCTGGCGCGCCGAGCGCGACGCCGCGCTCGAGGACTGATGCTGCGCTTCGACACGCTGCGGCTGGACACGCCACGCCTGCGGCTGCGCCCGCTGCGGCCCGACGATGCGCCGGCCGTCTACGCGCTGCACGCCGACCCGGTCGCGCTGCGCTACTGGAGCACGCCGCCCTGGGACGACCCGGCGCAGGCCGACGAGTTGATCGGGCGCGACCTGAAGGCGCTGGCCGAGGGCGACTACCTGCGCCTGGGGCTGCAGCGGCACGCCGACGGCCGGCTGATCGGGCTGTGCTCGCTGTTCGCCTTCCACCTGCCCAGCCGTCGCTGCGAGCTGGGCTACCTGCTGCAGCGCGGGCTGTGGGGCCAGGGCCTGATGCACGAGGCGCTGCTCGCGCTGCTCGACTACGGCTTCGGCGTGCTGGACCTCAACCGCATCGAGGCCGACATCGACCCGCGCAACGCCGCGTCGCGCCGAAGCCTGGAACGGCTGGGCTTCGCCGAAGAAGGCCGGCTGCGCGAGCGCTGGATCGTCGCCGGCGAGGTCTCCGACACGGCGCTGTACGGCCTGCTGCGCCGCGACTGGGCCGCGCGGGTTGGCGCGCCGCTGCCGCGGCGCGGGTGACCGATGGCCGGCGAAGGCGCGGCCGCTTCGTCAATCCGGGGGAAGCGGCGCGGGAGGGACTTCGATAGGGTCCGGGTTCCATTGCCACATCGAGGAGCCCTTGCATGCACACCCCCGTCCCCTTCAGGCGCCAGCTGCCGCAGCGCGCCGGCTCATGGGCCGCCGTCGCGGCCGCTTTGCTGGTCCTGCACGGCTGCGGCGATGACGAGACGGCCGCCGCCGCGCCGCCCGCCGCCGCGCCGGTCACCCCCGCGGCGACGATGATCGCGGGAACGGTGGCGGTGGGCGCGGCCGTGCCCGGCGCCTCGGTCACGGTGCGCGATGCCGATGCCGCGACGGCCGACCTCACCGGCACCGCCGATGCCGACGGCGCCTATGCGCTGGACGTCTCGTCGCTGAAGCCGCCGCTGCTGGTCAGCGCCAGCGGCACGCTCAACGGCGAGCCGGTCGTGGTGGTCGCGGTGGTGCCGGCCGTCACGGCCCATGCCGGCAACACCGCCAACGTCACCTCGCTGACGAACGCGGTGGCCGCGCTGATTGCCCCGGGCGGCGACCTCGATGCGCTGGCCTCCGCTGACAAGATTGCCGCCGTCAGCGCCAGCACGGTGGCCGATGCCTCGGCGCTGCTGGTGAATACCCTGAAGTCGAATCCGCGGTTCGCGGCGCTGCTCGGCGATGGCTTCGACCCGCTGAAGACGCCCTTCACGGCCAACGGCAGCGGCATCGACGCAGTGCTCGACCAGGTGGCGGTGGAGGTCGGCAGCAGCGGCGTGGCGATCACGAACCTGACCGCCCCCGCCGGCGAAAGCGGGCAGAGCGCGCCGGTGGTGCTGACGGCAGCACAGACCAGCAACCCGACGGCCGCACCACCGCTGCCGGCCAGCTCAGCGGCCGGCGAGTTGCCGACCAGCGCCGAGATGCTGGCGCTGGCGAAGAAGCTCGAGACCTGCCTGGCCCTCCCGCTGGCCGAGCGCGTGACGATGGATGCCGCGAAGCAGGTGACCGCCGTGTCGCCGGCCTGCAGCTTCGCCCCGGCGCAGTGGAAGTCCGACGGCGGCAACTGGGCCGAGCGCGTGGGCATGAACACGCTGCGCTACGACGCCGCCACCGGCACGAAGGTCGGCACGCCGACCATCGCCGTGCCGTTGCCGGCACCCAACCACGGCGGCAACGTCTTCCAGCACCCGTTCTGCAACGCCGCGACCTGCGTGATCATGAACATCCCGATGACCTCCGCGTCGGGCAAGCCGACCAACTCGACCTGGCTGGTCGGCAAGATCGACGGCCAGTGGGACTATGTCGGCAACCAGCTGCCGTATGCGATGGGCGTCGAACAGCGGCTGAACCGCAAGGTGGCGGTCAACATCGTGCTGGCGGCGGCCAACCCGTCGAACTTCTACCTGCAGGACCGGCTGGAGTCGGTGGTCCGGCTGACCTTCAACCCCGAAGCCAGCGCTGCGGCCGACTCCGGCAAGGTGCGGGCGGTGGTCTGGAAGGGCCCGGGCCTGCCCGAGGCCGGCGTGGTCACGCACCGCTCGAGCCGCTGCGGCACCGCCGACCGCTTCCCCATCACCAACCAGCAGGGGCTGCTCACGGTCCAGAACTCCGGCAACACCCAGTGGTGGAACGTCGGCGGCGGCAACGAGTTCATGCTCGACGCGGCCAAGCTGGACGGCACGGCGCTGACGATGCCCACGCCCAGCACCAACTGGGCCACGAACGCCACGGTGGCCAGCCAGGAGATCCGCAGCAGCGCCTTCACCGGCACGATCGCGGCCTGGTCGGTCTACAAGGCCGAGATCTACCACTACGCCAACAGCAGCAACACGACGCCCGACGAAGTGATCTACCTGCGCACCGGCTCGCCCTTCGAGCCGGCGTCCACGGGTGCCGCGCGCAGCTGGCCCCAGCTGTCGACCGCCTTCATCGACGGCTACCTGAAGCCGACCGGCGCCCAAGCCGGATCGCTTGCCAGCCTGGCGCAGACGATGGACTGGAGCAACCCCGCAAGCGGCTACGTCAACTTCGGCTACCTGTTCTCGCAGAACCGCGTGTCGGCCATGAACGGCCAGTCCGAGACCGACAACTACTGGAAGCGCGCCAACATGTTCTTCCGTTTGAACGCGCTCGGCGACACCAGCGCACCGGGGTACGAGTGGGCCCCGAACCAGGCCGGCACGGCACTGTCGCCGACCACCGAGACGGCCGGCAGCAACCCGAACCCGCGCTGCGGCAGCGACGAGGTGCTGCCGCTGGACCCCGACAGCTCGCGCGGGTCCTACCGCGAGGCCGGCCTGCAGTTCCGCGGCACGGACCGCAAGCTCTACTCGATGATCCGCTTCTGGAGCAACTGAGCGCACAGGGCCGCTACAGCAGCATGAAGCGCCAAGGGGCGGGCGGCGGAAGCCGCCCGCCCTTTCGTCGTCGCGCAACAGGGATAATCCGTGGTTTCGAGCCGCCGGCCTCCTGCTGGCCGGCCCGCGCTGCCGGCGCCGCGCCGGTGCCGCCCTCCCCGCCTTGCCCAACCCGAGCATCCGCACCATGGCCCAGTACGTCTTCACGATGAACCGCGTCTCCAAGACGGTTCCGCCCAAACGCCAGATCCTCAAGGACATCTCGCTGTCGTTCTTCCCCGGCGCCAAGATCGGCATGCTGGGCATCAACGGTTCGGGCAAGAGCTCGCTGCTGAAGATCATGGCCGGCGTCGACAAGGAGTACGAGGGCGAGGCCACGCCGATGCCCGGCATCCAGATCGGCTACCTGCCGCAGGAGCCGCTGGTCAACCCCGAGCAGACGGTGCGCGAGGCGGTCGAGGAAGGCATCGGCGGCGTGCTGGCGGCGAAGAAGCGGCTCGACGAGGTCTATGCCGAGTACGCCGAAGAGAACGCCGACTTCGACAAGCTGGCCGCCGAGCAGGCCGAACTCGAGGCGATCATCGCCGCCGCCGGCAGCGAGAACACCGACCTGCAGCTCGAACTGGCCGCCGACGCGCTGCGCCTGCCGCCCTGGGAGGCCAAGGTCGGCGTGCTGTCGGGCGGCGAGAAGCGCCGCGTCGCGCTGTGCCGGCTGCTGCTGTCCAAGCCCGACATGCTGCTGCTCGACGAGCCGACCAACCACCTCGACGCCGAGTCGGTCGAATGGCTGGAGCAGTTCCTGCTGCGTTTCCCCGGTACCGTGGTCGCGATCACCCACGACCGCTACTTCCTCGACAACGCCGCCGAGTGGATCCTCGAGCTCGACCGCGGCCGCGGCATCCCCTGGAAGGGCAACTACTCCGACTGGCTCGACCAGAAGGAGAAGCGGCTCGAGACCGAGCAGAAGACCGAAGACGCCCG
>JAEUOY010000027.1 GCA_016790515.1 Burkholderiaceae bacterium
CGGCGATGGTCTGCGGCACCGGGATCGCCACGATCTCGCCGCGCGCCAGGCTCTGCCGGGTGTCGTCGCCGGCCTCGGGCTCGACGCCGACCACGGTGATGCCGGGCAGCCGGTGCCTCGCGGCGACCGCGCAGCCCGAGACCAGCGGCTGGCTCGCCTCGGGCAGCGGCCTGGTGCGGGCCGAAGGCCTGGTGCTGGCCGAGAGCGGACATCCCAACCCGACGAACGTGCGCAAGCACTTTGCACCCAGCCGCCATCGGAACCGCCGAGCACCCCATGCAGCAGTCCTCGATCACTCGCGCCCTGAAACCGTCGCGCCTCGAGCGCGTGAACAACACCATGAATGCCCGCCGTCTCTGAGCTAACGATTGGTCACACAGTGGTCGGCGCGCGCATACTGGCGCCGTCCCGAACTGCAGGGGTGGCCCACGGTCAGCTGCAGTCCCGGTCGATCTCGCGGGGGTGGCTCCTGCAGCCAGCCGCATCGCTAGCAGATCCGAAGCCCAGCGCAGCCCCGAACGGGCCGCGCCCCTCGCCACCCAGGGAAACCGAAATGATTGCCGCCTCCCGATTCGTCGTGCTGATCGAGCGCGCCGCAGTGCCCAGCCGGCGCACGTTGTTCAAGGCCGGCGCGGCCTTGCTGCTCGCCGCGACGCTGGTGGCCGCCCCGCCGCCGCTGCGCGCGCAGACCACGTCATCGAAGATCGCGGCCGACCTGCAGCAGGTCATCGCCGCGCCGACCACGCCCACGCTGAGCTGGGCCAAGGACGTCAACGGCGTGCGCATGGTCAAGGTGCTCGTGATCAGCAGCAGCAACGACCCCGACCTGGTTGCCTTGCGCGCCGACGTGCTGGCCAAGGGCGGCGCGGTCTACTTCAGCTACGTGTCGGTGGCCGCGCTGTCGGCGATGCTGCCGGCCAACCAGGTCGCGGCGATCGCAGCGCGCGCCGACGTGCAAGGCATCTCGCCCAACCGGCTGACCGCGCGCACCGCCAGCACGCTGGAGTACGCCACCGGCGCGCTGACCTCCAACGTGCGCACCTACAGCGGCGCCACCAGCTACACCGGGCTCGACGGCACCGGCGTGGGCATCGCGGTGCTCGACTCGGGCATCGAGGAGTTCCACAGCAACACCTTCGGCCTCGACGGCAAGACCACGCGCGTCATGAGGGCGGTGGACTTCCAGAAGGTCGGCGATGCCACCGCCGTCGGCGCCAAGGACTGGACCGCCGGTGTCGACGCCTCGGCCTCGCTCTATCCGGGCAGCAAGAAGATGGCCGAGTACGAGACGAAGATCGCTTCGCTGGCCATCAACCGCCCCGACGTCTATGGCCACGGCACGCATGTGGCCAGCGTCGCCGCCGGCCGCGGCTACTACCAGAGCAACGACTCCACCGGCGTGGCGCCCAACGCCAACCTCTACGACGTCAAGGTGCTCGATGCCAACGGCTACGGCCAGATGAGCGACGTCATCGCCGCCATCGACTGGGTGATCTACCACGCGAAGGAATACAACATCCGCGTGATGAACCTGAGCCTGGCCGCGGACTCGACCGAGACCTGGCAGACCGACCCGCTGGCGCGTGCCGCGCGCAGCGCCAGCGCCGCCGGCATCACGGTGGTCGTGGCGGCGGGCAACTTCGGCCAGAACGCAAGTGGCGCCGAGCGTTTCGGCACCATCAGCTCGCCCGGGCACGACCC
This sequence comes from Burkholderiaceae bacterium, assembly GCA_016790515.1. Classification (GTDB taxonomy): domain Bacteria; phylum Pseudomonadota; class Gammaproteobacteria; order Burkholderiales; family Burkholderiaceae_C; genus Pseudaquabacterium. The sequence goes on from JAEUOY010000027.1 coordinate 1,702, forward strand.
GTCGGTGATCACCGTCGGCTCGGCCAACACCAAAGGCACGGCCGCCCGCAACGACGACACGATCAACCTGTTCAGTTCGCGCGGCCCGACCCGCGGCTCGTACATCGACGCCGGCGGCGTGCGCCGCATCGACAACCTGCTCAAGCCCGACCTCGTGGCGCCCGGCAACAAGATCGTCGGCGCGCTCGCCACCGACAAGGCCGGCGCCGGCGGTTCGTGGAACTACCTGGCCAGGAACTACCCCGCGCTGTCGAACCCCTGGGGTGGCAGCAGCCAGAACGGCAAGGTTGCGCTGATGAACCTCAGCGGCACCTCGATCGCCGCGCCTGCCGTGGCCGGCACGGTGGCGCTGATGCTGCAGGCCAACCCGGGCCTGACGCCGCCGCTGATCAAGGCCATGCTGCAGTACTCCGCGCAGCCGATAGTCGGTGCCAACCTGCTGCAGCAAGGCGCGGGCCTGCTCAACGTCGACGGCGCGGTGCGCCTGGCCAAGGTGGTGCGCACCGACCTGCAGACCGCGATCGAGGCCGGCACCATCGCCTCCGGCGCCAACCAGCTCGCCAGCGGCAAGACGATGCCGGCGAAGACCTCGACGCTCAACGGCCAGACCTTCAACTGGAGCCGCATCGTCTACGCGGGCGGCACGCAGATCGTCAGCGGCGACGCCCTGTTCACCAAGTACCAGCCGATCTGGGACCACCGCCTGGCCTGGGCCGGCAAGGTGGCGCGCCGCAACACGGTGAGCTACTGGCCCGCCGCCAGCGGCGTGCCGGCCAACACCTTCGCCAGGTCGATCGTCGCGGCGCCGGCCTCGAACCAGTCGCTGCTGACCGCCGGCGTGGTCAACGCCACGTCGCTGGCCGGCACCAGTTCGAAGATCGGGAAGTCCGGTACCTTCATCCCGAGCGCCACCCTGTCGGGCTGGCTGGCCAGCGGCAGCGGCATCGTGCTCAGCGAGGGCATCGTGCTCAGCGAGGGCATCGTGCTGAGCGAGGGCATCGTGCTCAGCGAAGGCATCGTGCTGAGTGAAGGCATCGTGCTCAGCGAGGGCATCGTGCTCAGCGAGGGCATCGTCCTCAGCGAGAGCGGCCAGACCGGCGTCAGCTCGGCCGACGACTCGGGCCTGCTCGGGGAGCCGTGATGCGCCAAGACCAAGCCGCCTCTGCCGCCGAAGCCGCATCGGCACACACATTCGAGTCCGACATGACGCATTCCCCAGCCCTTCCAATCCTTCAGCGGGGGCCGCGCGCCGCCGCCCTGCTGTCCGGCGTCGCGCTCGCCTTGTCCCTGTTCGGCGCCTCGCCCGCACTGGCCCAGAAGGCGAACAGCAAGACGACGTCGACGACGACCATGTCCACATCGACGACGACCACCACGTCGACCACATCGCCGACCGCCACTGCGTCGGCCAGGCTCGCCGCCGACCTGGTCGCGGCGATCAACGCGTCCACCACGCCCAGGCTCAGCTGGGCCAAGGACATCAACGGCGTTCGCTACGTCAAGGCCATCATCATCGGCACGCCGTCCGCCGACCCCGAACTGGGCGACCTGCGCAACGCCGTGCTGGCCGCCGGCGGCTCGGTCCACTTCCGCTACACCTCGGTCGCCGCGTTGTCGGTGATGCTGCCGGCGGCGCAGGTCGGCGCGATCGCCGGGCGCGCCGACGTGCAGTCGATGTCGCCCAACCGCATGACGGCGCGCACCGCGACCACGCTGACGCCCAGCCACCTGGAGCAGGCCACGGGTGCCGCCGCCGTGCGCTCGCGCAGCCAGGCGACGAGCCTGGGCTACAGCGGCCTGGACGGCAGCGGCGTCGGCATCGCGGTGCTCGACTCGGGCGTGATGGCCGCGCATTCGCTGTTCTGGGACGCCGCAGGCGCCTCGCGCGTGCGCAAGGCGCTGGACATCCTGAAGACCGGCGACACCACGTCGACGACCCTGAAGGACTGGACGATCGGCGTCGACCGCTCGGCCGCGCTGTACCCGGCCAGCCCCACGCTGGGCACCTTCACCACCAAGACCAACAACATCACGTCGAAGTGGCCCGACAAGTACGGGCACGGCTCGCACGTGGCCGGGGTGGCCGCCGGGCGCGACCTGCGGCAGCTCGTCGACACCACCGGCATCGCGCCGGGCGCGAACGTCTTCGACGTCAAGGTGCTCGACGACAAGGGCTTCGGGCAGCTCTCCGACGTGCTGGCCGGCATCGACTGGGTGATGTACTACGCCCGCGTGCTCAACATCCGGGTCCTGAACCTGAGCCTGGCGGCCGACTCGACCGAAAGCTGGCAGACCGACCCGCTGGCGCGCGCGGTGCGCAGCGCCACCGCCGCCGGCATCACCGTGGTGGTGGCGGCCGGCAACTTCGGCCAGACCGCGAGCGGTGCCGAGCGCTTCGGCACCATCAGCTCGCCGGGGCACGACCCGTCGGTCATCACCGTCGGCTCGGCCAACACCAAGGGCACGGACGGCCGCAGCGACGACAGCGTCAACCTCTTCAGCTCGCGCGGCCCGACGCGAGGCGGCTGGGTCGACGCCAGCGGCGTGCGCCGCATCGACAACCTGCTCAAGCCCGACCTGGTGGCGCCGGGCAACAAGGTCGTCAGTGCGCTGTCGATGCAGGTGGGGACGCAGGGTTCCTGGAGCTACCTGCCCTGGGAATACCTGCCGCTGACGAGCAGCCTGCCGGCGGCCAACCTGGATGGCGGCCAGTCGGTGATGCGCCTGTCGGGCACCTCGATCGCCGCCCCGGCCGTCGCCGGCGCCGCCGCGCTGCTGCTGCAGGCCAACCCGGGCCTGACGCCGCCGCTGATCAAGGCCATCCTGCAGTACACAGCGCAGCCGATTCCCGGTGCCAGCCTGCTGCAGCAGGGGGCAGGGCTGCTCAACGTCGAAGGCGCGGTGCGGCTGGCGCAGGCGCTGCGCACCGATGTCTACGGCGCCGTGCAGGCCGGCACCATCGCCGCCGGCGCCAACCTGCTGGCCGCCGGCAAGACGATGCCGGTGCAGAGCACGACGCTCAACGGCCAGACCTTCAACTGGAGCCGCGTCGTCACCGCCGGCGGCAGCCATCTGCTCAGCGGCGGCGCGCTGTTCACGCAGTACCAGCCGATCTACGACCCGAGGCTGACCTGGGTGCGCGACATCGCCAAACGGCGCACGGTCACCTACTGGCCCGCTGCCACCGGCGTGCCCGCCGACACCTACCCGAAGAGCATCGTCGAAGGCCCGGCGAGCAACCAGGCACTGGTGACCGCGGGCGTGATCTCGGCCAACTCGCTGCTGGGCAGCAGTTCCTGGATCGGCAGGACCGGCGCCTTCCTGCCCACGGCCACCCTGGCCGGCTGGCTGGCCAGCGGCAGCGGCGTCGTCATCAGCGAAGGCGTGGTCATCAGCGAGGGCGTCGTCATCAGCGAGGGCGTGGTGATCTCCGAAGGCGTGGTCATCAGCGAAGGCGTGGTCATCAGCGAGGGGGTCGTGATCAGCGAAGGCGTGGTGATCAGCGAAGGCGTGGTCATCAGTGAGAGCGGGCAGCCCAGCCCGACCAACCCGAACAACGGCAGCCTGCTCGGCGAGCCGTGATGCGCTGACGGGGACGGCGCGCGGGCCGGCCGCCCGCGCCTCAAGCCCGGCGCCGGGCCGCCGAAAACCCGAGGAGCACCGCGCGCCCGCGGCCTCGCAGCGCGTCCAAGACACGGCCACCCACGATGTCGTCTCCCGAACCTGCCGGTCCTGCGCCGTCGCCCGTGATGGGCGGCGGCACCGTGCTTCGCGGGCTGCTGCCGGACTACAACCGGGCTGCCGCGGCCTACTGGTGGCTGCTCGCCGTCGCCGGCGCCCTGGCGCTGGTCATGGCGCTCGGGGAACTGGCGGACGAGCCCTCGCAGACGGCCTGGCAGGTCGTCTTCGGCTCGATGATCGCGGCCATCGTGGGCATGTTCCCGCTGCGCATCCCGAAGACCAAGAACTCGATCGCCGCCGGCGACATCTTCATCTTCCTGCTGCTGCTCGTGCACGGCCCGCATGCGGCCGTGATCGCGGCCACGGCCGAGGCCGCCGCCTGCGCCTGGCGCACGTCCGGGCGCTGGTCCAGCCGCATCGCCGGCCCGGCCGCGGCAGCCTCCTCGATGCTCGCCTGCGGCACCGCGTTCCACTGGGCCATGGCGGCGCTGGGCCGTGCCGGCGTGGCCGGCGACGGCGTGAGCTTCGGCGCGATCCTCGTCTTCGCCGGGGCCTACTTCGTCGTCGGCCCGACCGTGGTCACGACGGTGATCTACCTCAAGCGCTGGCGTGCCCCGAACGTCGGCGAGTGGCTGACCACGTTCGGCTGGCTGGGCATGGGCTACCTGGCCAGCGCGTCGGTCGCCGGCGTGCTCTTCATCGCCTTCCGCCGGTTCGGCCTGCACACGGTGCTGATCGCCGTGCCGATGATCGGCATGTTCGTGACCTCGCTGCGCATGTACTTCGCGCAGCAGGAGGCCACCGAGCGCGAAGCCGCCGAACTCGCCAGCCGCCAGCGCGCCGAGCACGCCGAGCGCGAGGCCGCGATGGCGGCGCGGCACCTGGAGGAGCTGGCGATCAGCGACCGCCGCTTCCAGAGTGCGTTCGCGCATGCCGCGATCGGCATGGCCCTGGTGTCGCGGCAAGGCCGGCTGGTGCAGGTCAACGCCTCGATGAGCGCGCTGTTCGGGCGCCCCGAGGCGGACCTGGTCGGCGCGGCGCTGCTGGACCTCGTCGACGCCCGCGACCGGCCTTTGCTGCAGGAGCAGATCCGCCGGCTGCGCGCCGCGGAGCCGGGATGCCTGCAATGCGAATTGCGCTGCCGGCACGCGCAGGGCCGGGAGGTCTGGGCGTCGATCCACGGCAGCGCGTTCGCCGGCGACGACCCGGGCGGCGAGCACCTGATCATCCAGGCCTTCGACGTCACGGCCCGGCGCCTCGCCGAAGGCCGGCTGCAGCACCTGGCCCTGCACGACAGCCTGACCAACCTGCCCAACCGCAGCCAGCTCGGCGAGCGCCTGGCGCAGGCCATCAGCGCCGGCCGCAGCGACCCGGCGCGGCAGTTCTCGCTGCTGCACCTGCGCTTCGAGCGCTTCCAGCTGCTCAGCGACAGCCTGGGCCGCGGCGTGGGCGATCGCTTCCTGATCGCCATCGCCAAGCGCATCCAGGCCCAGTTGCGGCCCAGCGACCTGCTGGCACGGCTGGCGGGCGACGACTTCGGCATTCTGGCGCTGCACGATGGCGGCGGTGCTCAGCGGGCCACTGCGCTGGCCAGCCGCCTGCAGCAGGCCTTCGCCACCCCGGTGCTGATCGACGACACCGAGGTGCAGACCGGGGCCCGCATCGGGATCACCGTCGGTGACGCCGGCTACACGAGCGCCGAAGAAGCGCTGCGCGATGCCCAGCTCGCGGCCGCCCTGGCCCGGCGCAGCGACGCCGAGCATTTCGCGGTGTTCGACCCCTCGCTGCACGAGCGGGCTGCCGAGCAGTTGCTGCTGGAGACCGAACTGCGCCGCGCGCTCGACGCGGGCCAGCTGGCCCTGGCTTTCCAGCCGGTGTTCTCGATCGCCGAGCGGCGCGTCGTGGGCTTCGAAGCCCTGGCCCGCTGGCCGAGCTCGACGCGCGGCATGGTCCGGCCGGATGAGTTCATTCCGGTGGCCGAAGCCAGCGGGCTGATCGTGCCGCTGACGCGCTGGGCGCTGCAGACGGCCTGCCGGGCCCTTCGGCAGTGGCGCGCGCTGCCCGGCGTCGCGGGTGAACTGTTCGTCAATGTCAACATCGCCGGTCGGGACCTGTGCGACGCCGGCTTCGCCGATTTCGTCCGCGACACCATCGCCTCGTCCGGGCTCCCCACGCGCTGCCTGACGCTGGAGATCACCGAGACGACGCTGATGCAGCACCTGGAGACGGGCAAGCGCACGCTCGCACGCCTGCGCGACCTGGGAGTCGGGTTGAGCGTGGACGACTTCGGCACCGGCTACTCGTCGCTGAGCCACTTGTCGAAGCTGCCGATCAGCAGCCTGAAGATCGACCGCTCGTTCGTCGCCCAGCTGGACGGTGCGTCGGTGGAGACCGAGATCGTGCGCGCGGTGATCCAGCTCGGGCATGCGCTGGGCAAGCGCGTGATCGCCGAGGGCATCGAGACCGAAGACCAGCTCGAATGGTTGCGCGCGCTGGGTTGTGGCCATGCACAGGGCTTCCTGCTGGGACGGCCGCAGGGCAGCGAGCAGGTCGCCGCCTTGCTGTCCGAGGCGCCGCTGGGCGCCGAGGCCGGCCGGGCGCCCGGCTTCGCGCCGACGGCCCGGGTCGCGACCGTGCCGCCGTCCCATCCGCGCCGGTCGGACCGGGTGGCCTGTTCGGGCCCGATCGAAGCGCGCTGACCCGCTCGAGCATGCCTTGCGCGACATGAGCCCGACCCCCGCAGGAACCGCAGACGCCGGCGCCGCGCCTCGGCGGGCGGGGTGGCTGCGTGCGCATCGGACCTTGCTGCCCGACTACAACCGCAAGGCCACGGTGTACTGGTGGATCGTGGTCGTGGCGGGCGCGCTGCTGCTGCTGGCCCAGCTGCGCGCGCTGCTCGCGCTGCCGGCAGGCGACCTCGGGGTGGCACTGTCCGGCGTCGCGCTGGCGATGCTGGCCGCGCTGTTCCCGATCCGGATCCCGCGCTGGAAGAGTGCCTTCACCGCGGGCGAGATCTTCATCTTTCTGTTGCTGCTGTTGCAGGGTCCGGCCGCCGCCACGCTGGCCGCAGCCGCCGACGGCTTGCTGGGATCCTGGCGCACGACCAAGCGCTGGAGCAGCCGCCTGGCCAGCCCGGCGATGGCCGGTCTGGCGATGTACGCCGTCGGGTCGGCACTGACCGCCGGCCTGCAGGCCCTGCGAGAACACGGGCTGGACAACGCCGGCGTCGTGCTGGCGGCGACGACCGCCAGCGCGGTGATCTACTGGATCGCCGGCACCTTGCTGATGACGACGGTGCTCTACCTGAAGCGAAACGCCCGCCCGACGCTCGACGATCTGTTCGGCATCTTCGGCTGGCTCGGTATCGCCTATGCGGGCAGCGCCGCGATCGCCTGCCTGCTGTTCCTGAGCGCCCGGCAGTCGGGCCTGGTCGTGCTGATGGCGGCGGCGCCGATCATTGCCCTGCTGCTCGCCACCTTGCACTACCACTTCCGCCAGCGCGAGGTGGACGAAGCGGCACGCCAGAGCCGCCTGGACGCCGCCGAACGCGAAGCCAAGACCGCCGCGGCGCATGTGATCGAGCTGCAGGCGAGCGAGCAGCGATTCCACAACGCGTTCTCGCATGCGTCGATCGGCATGGCGCTGGTGAGCTTCGACGGCCTGGTGTTGCAGGCCAATGCCGCACTGTGCGAGCTGCTGGGCTTCGCGCACGAGAGCGAGCTCCACGACCGCTCGATCACCGAGTTCATCGACGCGCCGGCCGCCGCCACGCTGCTGGAGCAGATGCGGTGTCTGCAGGACAGCCGCCGCGCCTCGTTCGCCGCGGAGTTCGCGCTGCGCCACCGCAGCGGCGAGGAGCGCTGGGCGTCGGTGCACGGCAGCCGCTTCCTAGAGGTCGGATCCGACACCCAGCGGCTGATCCTGCAGGTGCAAGACATCACCGCGCGACGCAGGGCCGAGGCCGGGCTGCAGCACATCGCCTTTCACGACAGCCTGACCGGACTGCCCAACCGCCACCGCTTCCAGCAGGTGCTGGGCGACACGCTGATGCGCGCACAGGGCGATGGTGGCAAGCCGTTCGCGCTGATGTTCCTGGACTTCGACCGATTCAAGCTGATCAACGACAGCCTCGGGCATGCCGTCGGCGACGAGTTCCTGGTCGCCGTGGCCGCTCGCATCAGGCGCCAGTTGCGTCCGACGGACACCGTCGCCCGGCTGGGCGGCGACGAGTTCGCGATCCTGGCGGTGGATCTGGACTGCGAGCGCTATGCCACCTTGCTGGCCGACCGGCTGCTGGAGGCCTTGCGCCAACCGTTCCACATTCAAGGCAACGAGCTCGCGACCAGCGTGAGCATCGGCATCACCTTCAGCGGCTCGGGCTACACGGAACCGAGCGACATGCTGCGCGACGCGGACACCGCCATGTACAAGGCCAAGACTTCGGGCAAGGCGCGCTATTCGCTGTTCGACAGCGCACTGCACACCGCGGTGGCCCATCGCATGCGGCTCGAGCGGGATCTGCGCCGGGCCCTGGCCGACGGACAGATCGGCGTGGCCTACCAGCCGTTGTTCGACCTCGACGACCTCCGGATCACCGGCTTCGAAGCGCTGGTGCGGTGGCAGCACCCCGAGCTGGGCAGCATCGAGCCGACGACCCTCGTCCCGGTGGCCGAGGAAGCCGGAATGATGATCGGCCTGACCGACTTCGTGCTGCGCACGGCCTGCCGGCAGCTGGCCGCGTGGCAGCGGCGCGACGCCCGCTTCGCTGAGCTCGACCTGCACGTCAACCTGTCCGGCATCGATGTCGCCCACCCGAACCTGGAGGCCCGGGTGAAGGCGACGCTCGCCGAGGCCGGCGTGCAGCCCCGGCACCTGACGCTGGAGCTCACCGAGAACGCGCTGATGCAGCGCCTCGAGGGCGCGCTGCCGGCACTGATCCGCCTGCGCCGGTCGGGGGTGGGCGTGAGCGTCGACGACTTCGGCACCGGCTACTCATCGCTGCGGCACCTGTCGAGCCTGCCGGTCAACGAGCTCAAGCTCGACCGCGGCTTCGTGGCCGACCTCGAACGAGGAGCGAGTGAACAGACCGTCGTGCGTGCCATCGTGATGATGGGCCAGTCGTTGGGCAAGTTGATCACCGCCGAGGGCATCGAAACCGCCGAGCAACTGGCACGCCTGAAGCAGGCCGGCTGCCGGGCTGGGCAGGGATTCCTGCTCTCTCCCCCGCTGGCCGCGGAAGAGGTTGGGCAGCTGCTGGAAGGCATGCCCGCCGAGCCGGCTCCACCCGCCCCGCGCGACTCCGCCTACGCGCGCCTTCACTGAGAGATCGAACGCGCGGCGCAGCGCGTGGCACCCGGGCCGGTGGGCGCGAAGACCCGACCTGCGGCGGGTGGGCGAGTGCGGGGCCCTGATGCAGGACGTGGGTTTGCCCCTTCACCGTTGCCGCTTCGTTCCGACTGGCAGCTTCGGGGCGACGAGATCACGACGGCGGATGTCGGCTCAGGGTCGGGCCGAGTCGGCCGAGCGGGCATCGACCGGCAGTCTACGGAGCACGGCCGCGAGCGGGGATGCGGCCGGCAGTTTCCAGCGCACTGCGGTCGCTCACGGTGGCGCCGGCCGCCCGACTGACGGTCGGCTCGATGGCGGCGAGCGCGAGTTCACTCGCCGCCGGCGACCGGCACCGGGCGCTGGATTGCCGTCCGCCATCACACCACCCTGAACGACTGGGGTCCGCCGCCCAGCCGGAGCGGCGCGATGCCCTGCATCGCCACCCGCGCCCAACCAAGGCTCCGCGCGCAGCGCTCAGCCAGCCTGCGCCAGAAACCCGGCATAGCGCGGCAGGTCGACGTTGCCGCCCGAGACGATCACGCCGACACGCCCGCCGCGCCAGTGCTCGACACCCTCGAGCAGCGCCGCCGCGGCCAGGCAGCCGGTCGGCTCGACCACCTGCTTCATCCGCGCGGCGAAGAATTGCATCGTGCGCACCAGCTGGTCGTCGGAGACGGTGACGATGCGCGCGACCAGTGCCTGGATCACCGGGAAGGTCAGCCGGCCGCTGGCCTGGGTCTGCGCGCCATCGGCGATGGTCTGCGGCACCGGGATCGCCACGATCTCGCCGCGCGCCAGGCTCTGCCGGGTGTCGTCGCCGGCCTCGGGCTCGACGCCGACCACGGTGATGCCGGGCAGCCGGTGCCTCGCGGCGACCGCGCAGCCCGAG